>NZ_CP012070.1:961437-1281916 GCF_001189535.1 Arsenicicoccus sp. oral taxon 190 | reverse complement strand
AGCGCCCGCGCGATCCCGGACATCGGGATGCCCAGCAGCGCACGGCACCCCGTCGGGGTCAGGTCCAGCTGTATGCCGTGCTGCACGCCGTGCGTCCGGATCAGGGCGGGGCGGGTGTGGAGCCCGGACGCCAGCATCCAGTGCCGCCCGCTCGACGCCCCCAGCCACCCCACGTCCAGCGGCTCGTCGAAGCTGATGATGACCGTCGCGCTCGGCCCGGGCAGCCCGTGGTGCACCGCCCGCGGGTCGAGGCGGAGGTCGTATCCCGTCATACGGCTCACGTGCTCGCGGAGCCCGGGGTGCACGGTCCGTGCGGCCTGCATGGACCCAGCCTAGGGAGGGGTGCCGGTGATGGCGAGGGTGAGTTAGATAGACAATCTATATAAATTTTCGTACCGTAGCGCCCATGACCTCCCCCGCCGACCTCGGCTACCACCTGCTGCTGGACGTGGGGCGGTTGCACCGCTGGGCCAGCCACCGGTCGTCGTTCGCGGTCCCCGCGGCCCAGCTGCGGCTGCTCGCGCTGGTCGACCAGCTCGGCCCGGCCCGGGTCGGCACCCTCGCGGTCGCCGACCACTCGTCGCAGCCCAGCCTCACCGCCCAGCTCAACAAGACCGATGCGGCGGGCTGGACCACCCGGGCACCGGACCCCATGGACGCCCGCGCCCAGATGGTCACCCTCACCGCGACGGGCCGCGAGGCCCTGGACGCCGCCCGCCGGGCCCGCGCCGCCGTCATCGCCCCCGTCGTGGAGCAGCTCGACGAGCAGGGGCTGCGCCGGCTGGCCGACGCCGTCGCGGTGCTCGACGACCTCATCGCACGACTCGACCCCGAGAGGACCCCCGCCTGATGTGGCGCCAACCCAAGACCGTCTGGACCGTTGCCTTCGCGTGCGTGATCGCCTTCATGGGCATCGGCCTGGTCGACCCCATCCTCAAGCCCATCGCCGAGGAGCTCGGCGCCTCCCCCAGCCAGGTGTCGCTGCTGTTCACCAGCTACATGGTGGTGATGGGGGTCGCGATGCTCGGCACCGGCTGGGTGTCTAGCAGGTTCGGGGCCAAGCGCACCCTGATGGCCGGCCTGGCCATCATCATCGTCGGCGCCGGCCTCGCCGGCTGCATGAACGGCATCGACGGGATCGTCGCCTTCCGCGGCGTGTGGGGCCTCGGCAACGCCCTCTTCATCGCCACCGCGCTCGCCACCATCACCGCGGCGGCGCGCGGGTCGGTGGGGCAGGCGATCGTGCTCTACGAGGCCGCCCTCGGGGTCGGCATCGCCGCCGGGCCGCTGCTGGGCGGCGCGCTGGGCGGGATCTCCTGGCGGTTCCCGTTCTTCGGGGTCGCGACGCTCATGCTCGTGGCGCTGCTCGGCGTCGGGCTGCTGCTCCCGGCCACCCCGCCGAGCGGTCGCCCCAGCTCGATCACCGCGCCGCTCAAGGCGCTTCGCCACCCGGCACTGCTCACGGTGGGGCTGACCGCACTCCTGTACAACTTCGGCTTCTTCACGCTGCTCGCCTACACGCCCTTCCCGCTGGACCTGCCCGCGACCCAGGTCGGGCTGGTCTTCTTCGGCTGGGGCCTGATGCTCGCGCTCACCTCGGTGGCCGTGGCTCCCTGGCTGCAGCGGCGCATCGGCACCACCGCCGGCATCCTCGTGGCGCTGCTCGGCTTCGCAGCGATCCTGGTGGTCATGGGCGTCTGGACCGGGTCCAAGCCGGTGCTCGTGGTGTGCGTCGTCGCGGCCGGCGCCTTCCTCGGCGTCAACAACACCCTGATCACCGAGACCGTCATGAAGGCCGCCCCCGTCGAGCGCCCCGTCGCCTCGGCCGCCTACAGCTTCGTGCGGTTCACCGGCGGCGCGATCGCACCGTGGCTGGCCGGCCACCTCGGGGAGGCGGTGGACGCCCACCTGCCGTTCTACGTCGGTGCCGGTGCGGTCCTGGCCGGAGTGCTGCTCCTCGGCTCGCAGCGCCACCTCCTGCACGCGATCGACCGCGAGCCCGGTCACGGCGCCGAGCAGCCGCACTCGCTCCAGGAAGCCGCCGTCGTCACCACCGCCGACGCCTGATCCTTGCGAGGATGGGCCGTATGACGAGCCACCAGCGACGTGTCCTCATCACCGGCGCGACGGGCGGGATCGGGCTGCTGCTCGCCGACCGGCTGCGCGACGACTACGAGGTGGTGCAGCACGGCCGCACCCCCAAGAACGACGAGCAGGAGCGGGTGCTGCAGCGCGCCGACCTGGAGGACCTCGACGAGGTGCTCGCGCTGATGGACGGCGTCGACACGGTGCTGCACCTCGCCGGCGCCGCCTCCCCCGACGCGGAGTGGGAGGAGGTGCTGAGCGCCAACGTGGTCGGGCTGCGCAACGTCCTCGAGGCGGCCCGCCGGGGCGGGGTGCGGCGGGTGGTCTACGCCTCCTCCAACCACGCCATGGGGATGTACGACCGGCTCGAGCAGTGGCCGGTCTACCCCCACCAGCTGCCGCGCCCCGACTCGCTCTACGGCGTGTCCAAGGTCTTCGGCGAGACGCTCGGGCGGTTCTACCACGACGAGCACGGGCTCGACGTGATCGCGCTGCGCATCGGCTGGATGACCGGCGACCCGCTGGCGTCCGACGAGGACGTGCTGCACGCCATGTGGCTGAGCGAGGACGACTGCGAGCAGGTCTTCCGGTGCGCCATCGAGGCGGAGGTCCGGTTCGGGCTCTACTACGCTATCTCCGACAACCCCAACCGCCGCTGGGACCTCACCAACACCATGCTCGACCTCGGCTACCGGCCGCGGGACTCGTGGACCGACCGCACCGACGAGCCGGAGGAGGTCGTCGAGGGCGGCGCGCCCGTGCGCGACAGCTGGCCCCGCGACTCCTGAGCCGTATGCCGTGGCCGCCCTCAGGCCAGGCTGCGGCGCATCACCAGGCGCGGCAGCTGCGACGCCACGGCATCCGTCGTGCCGACCACCTCGAAGCCGGCCCGGTCGAACATCGCCCGCGTGCCGACGAACGCCATCGTGGTGTCCATCCGGCCGGGCGGGTCCACCGGGTAGGCCTCGACGGCGGGGGCGCCCCGGCTCTCGGCATACGACACGGCCCCCTCGATCAGGGGACCGGTGACGCCCTGCTTGCGGTGGCCACCCCGCACGACCAGGCAGATGATGCTCCAGACGGGGACGTCGTCGACCGGCCGGATCAGCGCGGACGCCACCAGGCGGGGGATCTCCGACCGCGGGGAGAGGTGGCACCAGCCGACGGGGACGCCGTCGCGGTAGGTGACGACCCCGGGGCGGGTGCGGCGGGCCGCGAGGCGGCGCATCGCCTGCTCCCGGTCGCCGCCCCCGAGCTCCTCGATGTCCCGGGCGCGCAACCGGTGTGACAGGCACCAGCAGTGGGTGGCGCGGCGGTTGGGGTTGATGACGTCGGCGAAGTCCTCGAACCGCGCGGGCGTCAGCGGGTGCGTCGTCCAGGTCGACCCGTCACCAGCCATGCCTCCACCCTGGCAGACGACCACGCAGCCGGCCCGGTGAGGGCCGGCTGCGCGCTGCATCGGCTGGCCGGTTTCAGCCCAGCCGGGACCGGACCTCGGCCAGAGACGGGTTGGTCGCCGAGCTGCCGTCCGGGAAGAGCACCGTCGGCACGGTCTGGTTGCCGCCGTTGATGGTCTCGACGAGCTCCGCGCTCGCCGGCGCGTCCTCGATGTTGACCTCGGTGTAGCCGATCCCGGCCCGGTCCAGGTCGCCCTTGAGCCGGCGGCAGTAGCCGCACCAGGTGGTGGAGAACATCGTGATGGTGCCCGACTCGGGCAGGGACACGCCGGGGGGAAGGATCTCGCGCACGTTCATGGCCAGCGCAACACCGGCCGGTCGCGCCGGATTCCCCGGCCGCTCGCGCCGAATTCCCCGGCCGCTCGCGCCCCACGGCGGACGCGCGGCGCGCAGGATGGGAGCCATGAGCACGCCGACCCCCGCCCATGACGCCACCTGCGAGTTCATCGGCACCGCCACGACGTTGCTGCGGCTCGGCCCGTTCACGGTGCTGACCGACCCCAACTTCCTGCACCGGGACCAGCTGGCCTACCTGGGCAAGGGACTGGTCAGCAGGCGGCGCACCGAGCCGTCGCGTGACCCCGCGACCCTGCCGGACCTGGACGCAGTGGTGCTGTCGCACCTGCACGGCGACCACTTCGACCGGGTGGCGCGCCGCGAGCTGCGGCGCGAGGCACCGGTGCTCACGACCTCGCACGCCGCGCGGCGGCTCGACCGGTGGGGCTTCCACCCGGTGGCGATGGGGCGCTGGACCACCCACACGCTCGAGCGGGACGGCGTCGGGCTGCGCGTGACCGCCACGCCCGGGCGGCACGCGCCGGGCCCGGCGCAGGCGCTGCTGCCCCCGGTCATGGGGTCCGTGCTCGAGCTGGACGACGGGGCGGGCAGGCCGTTCCGGGTCTACATCACCGGCGACACCCTCTACCGACGGTCGCTGCGCGCGGTCGTGGACCGGTGCGGCCCCCTGGACGCGATGGTGATCCACCTCGGCGGCACCCGCATCCTCGGCATGCTCGTCACGATGGACGACCGGCAGGGCGCCCGGCTCGTGCAGGCGGTCCGGCCGGCGGTCACGGTCCCGGTGCACTTCGACGACTACGGCGTCTTCCGTTCCCCCCGTGCAGACTTCGAGCGCCGGTTCGCCCGCGACGGGCTCCCTGGGGACCTGCGGCTGGTCGAGCGCGGCCAGACCGTCTCGCTGGTGCCCTGACCGATGCGCGACACCCACGACCTGCGACGGATCCTCGCGCCGCGGCGGCTCACCGAGGTGGTCGACATCGGCGCCAACCCGCTGGAGGACGAGGCCCCCTACCTCGCCATGCTGCGGGCCGGCCGCTGCCGGGTCACCGGTTTCGAGCCGCAGCCGGAGGCGTGGCGGCGGCTCCAGCAGGCCGCCGGGGACCTCGAGCGCTACCTGCCCCACGCCGTCGGCGACGGCCGGGAGCACACGCTGCACGTCTGCGCGTGGTCGGGGTTCTCGAGCATCTTCGAACCCGACCCGGCGCAGCTGGCGCTGCTCACCGACTTCCCGCGTATGGCGCAGGTCGTCGAGCGTCTCCCGGTGACCACAACCCGCCTCGACGACGTCCCCGACCTGGGGGTCGTCGACCACCTCAAGATCGACGTGCAGGGCGCCGAGCTGATGATCTTCCAGGCGGCCCGCGAGACCCTGGCGGCCACGACGAGCCTGCAGGTCGAGGTCGGCTTCCACCGGCTCTACCGCGGCCAGCCGACCTTCGCCGAGGTCGACCTCGAGCTGCGCGGGCAGGGTTTCGTGCCACAGGGATTCGTCACCACCAAGACCTGGCCGCTCGCCCCCCACGAGTGGGCCGACCCCGACGAGGGGCGCGCCCGCCAGCTCGTCGAGGCGGACGTCCTCTACGTCCGCGACCTCACCCGGCTCGACCTCCTCGACGACGAGCAGCTGCGCCACCTCGCGCTCGTCGCGGCCGAGGTCTACGACCAGGTCGGCGTCGCGCGGATCGCCACGGACGAGCTGCGCCGACGCGGTGCCGTCACCGCGTGACCGGCATACTGGCCGTATGGCGCAGCGCAACGTCCTCGGCGGTGAGCTGGAGGAGTGCGGCCTGGACCCGCTGACCGGCTTCTGGCGCGACGGCTGCTGCACGATCGGCCCGGAGGACCTGGGGCACCACTCCATCTGCGCCGTGATGACCAGCGAGTTCCTGCACCACCAGCAGCTCATCGGCAACGACCTGTCCACGCCCCGGCCGACCTACGGCTTCCCGGGGCTGCGGCCCGGGGACCCGTGGTGCGTGACGGCGCGCAACTGGTGGCTGGCGCACGAGGCGGGGGTCGCCGCCCCGGTCCGGCTGGCCGCGACCAACGCGGCGGTCCTGTCGATCGTCCCGCTGGACGTGCTGCGGACCTACGCGGTGGACGTGCCCGGCGACCTGAGCTCGCTCGACAGCTGACGACGAGCCGCGCCCGATCGCGGGTGCGAGCAGGGCTGCTGGCGGCGCCGAGCCCAACCCACGGCGGGCCGGCTACGTCACCCAGGTGCACCCCCGGAGGTCGAGCGTCGCCCTTCCGGTCGAGGAGGAGGTGGCTGGTGACCTTCGGCGAACGCCTGCGCAAGGCCCGCACGGCCTGCGGCATGTCCCAGGCCGAGCTGGCGGGGGACCAGCTCTCGGTCAGCTACGTCTCCCACCTGGAGTCCGGCCGGCGGGAGCCCACGACCTGGGTCGTCGAGCACTGCGAGCGCCGGCTGGGTCGGGAGCGGGGGACGCTGACCGGGGCAGTGGTGGGGGGCCGCCGGGTTCCCGCCCGTGGTGGACGCCTGCCCCGAGGCGGGGGCCGTGCTGGAGGTGCTGGTGCAGCGCTCGGTCCGGGCGTGGCGGATGGGTGTCGTGCCCGTGGCCCTGGAGGCCTCCGGCGCCGGCGCCGGCCTCGCGGCCGCCCTGGGCCTGCCTGAGGCGTGGTGGCAGCTGTCGATGGTGCAGGCCGAGGCCGAGCTGGACCGCTCCAACTTCGACGCGGCGGCGCACCTGGCCGAGGCCATCGCCGACCACCCGTGGACGGCGGACCGGCCCGACCTGCAGGCCCAGGCGTGCCTGGTCGCGTCGCGGGCGCACCGGCTCGCGGACGACCGGGCCGACGCCCTGGTCCTGGCCCAGCGCGCCCTGGCGGTGATCGGCGAACGGCCCGCCGAGGACCCCGTGCAGGCGGCCGCGCTGGTGTGCGTCCTCGCGGCGCTCCCCACCCCTGACGAGCGCCTGGTCGCGCAGCTGGAGGCCGGGCTGGAGCGCAGCACCGACCCCGCGGTGCGCGGGCCGGTCGCCTGGACCCTCGGCAACCTCGCCTTCGAGCGCGGGCAGGTCCAGCGCGCCCTGGCGCTGCACGAGGAGGCCGAGCGCTCGCTGCGGCCCCGCGTGAGCCTGCGCCAGTGGGCCAGGTTCGCGCGCTCCGCCGCGGACGAGCGCCTCAAGGCCGGCCGGGTGGAGGAGGTCGAGCCGTTGCTGATCCGGGCGCGCATCGGCCTGGAGGCCCTCGGCAGCCACCACGAGCTGGCGTCGCTCGCCGTGACGGAGGCGAGCTACTTCACCGTCCACGGGTGCGTCGGCGCCATCATCGGGCGTCAGGTCGCGTCGACCAGCGGCACGTCCAGCCGGTCGCGAAGCTCGTCCACCGTGGTCCCGTGCACCTCGCGCACCACCACACCGCGCTCCTCGATCAGGAAGACCGCCTCGCTGGTGTAGACCCGCTTCACGCAGCCCAGCCCGGTGACCGGGTAGGTCAGCTCCGGCACGATCTTGGCGCTGCCGTCCTTGGCGAAGAGCGACATCATCACCCAGGTCTGCTTGGCGCCGATCGCGAGGTCCATCGCCCCGCCGACCGCCGGTATGGCGTCCGCGGCCCCCGTGTGCCAGTTGGCCAGGTCGCCGGCCGCCGACACCTGGAAGGCCCCCATCACGCACACGTCCAGGTGCCCGCCGCGCATCATGGCGAAGCTGTCGGCGTGGTGGAAGTAGGACGCCCCGGCCAGCTCGGTGACCGGGATCTTGCCGGCGTTGATGAGGTCGACGTCCACGTCTTCGCCCCGCGCCTGGGGACCCATGCCGAGCATGCCGTTCTCGGTGTGCAGGGTGATCTGCTGCTCGTCGCTCAGGTAGTCGCTGATCAGGGTCGGCTGCCCGATCCCGAGGTTGACGAAGGACCCCGGCTCGATGTCGCGGGCCACCAGGGCCGCGAGCTCCTCCTTGCCCAGGGCACCGCCGTTGCCCAGGGTGGCCGTGGCGCTGGTGCCCGGTCGCTCGCTCATCGCCGTCCGTCCTTGTCGCTGCTGGCGGTGCGCACCGGCACCACGGTGTCCACGAAGATCCCCGGCGTCACGATCACCTCGGGGTCGAGCGCGCCCACAGAGACGAGCTCCTCGACCTGCACCACGCTGCGGGTCACCGCAGTGCACATCACCGGCCCGAAGTTGCGGGCGGTCTTGCGGTAGACGAGGTTGCCGACCCCGTCGCTGCGCAGCGCCTTCACCAGCGCCACGTCCCCGCGGATCGGCGCCTCGAGGACGTACCCCCGCCCGTCGATGACCCGCGTCTCCTTGCCCTCGGCGAGGAGCGTGCCGTAGCCCGTCGGGGTGAAGAAGCCGCCGATGCCGGCGCCCCCGGCGCGGATCCGCTCGGCGAGCGTGCCCTGGGGCACGACCTCCAGCTCGACCCGCCCGGCGCGGTAGGCCTCGTCGAAGTGCCACGAGTCGCTCTGCCGGGGGAAGGAGCAGATCATCTTGGCGACCTGGCCGTTGCGGATCAGCGCCGCGAGGCCCTCGTCGCCGTTGCCGGCGTTGTTGTTGACGACCGTGAGGCCCGAGGCCCCGCTGCGGATCAGCGCCTCGATCAGCTCCACGGGCTGGCCCGCGATGCCGAAGCCGCCGATCAGCACGGTGTCACCGTCCTGGACGACGCCGACCGCCTCGTCGACGTCCGCCGCCACGTGCAACCCGCTCATCGGACCTCCTCCTCGTCGATCTGGGCCAGGGTGCGCTGCGCGATCTGGAAGGCCGTGTTGGCCGACGGCACGGAGCAGTAGATCGCGCTCTGCAGCAGCACCTCCGAGAGCTGCTCGCGGGTCATGCCGTTGCGCATCGCCGCGCGGACGTGCATCGCGAGCTCGTCGTGGTGGTGCCCCGCCACCAGGGCGGTGATGGTGATGGCGCTGCGGGTCACCCGGTCCAGGCCGGGACGGGTCCACACCGACCCCCAGGCGTAGCGGGTGATGAGCTCCTGGAAGTCGCGGGTCAGGTCGTCGGTGCGCGCGACCGCCCGGTCCACGTGGGCGTCGCCGAGCACCTCCCGGCGCACCGCCATCCCCGCGTCGTAGGAATCCTGTGCCACGGCGCCGCCGGCGAACGCGTCGAGCAGCGTCCGGGTGGTCCCGGCCGGGTCCTCCACGGGCGCCTGGTGGGCGACCCCGTCGAGCACCACGGCGCGCGCGTCGGGCACGGCGTCGGCGATGACCTGCGCCGCGGAGGGCGGCGCGACCTGGTCGTCCCCCCCGTTGAGCACCACCAGCGGGTCGCGCACCTCGTCGAGCCGGCCGGTCAGGTCGTATGCCGCGAGCGCCTCGCAGCACGCGGCATACCCCTCGTCGCTGACGTCGTGGGACAGCTCGTGGAGCAGGCGGGAGGCGGTCTGCGGCTCGCGGTCGAGGAAGCCGGGGGCGAACCACCGGGCGGCCGAGCCCTCGACCAGGACGGCGGTGCCCTGGCTGCGGACGGTGGCGGCGCGGTCGTGCCACGCCTGCGGCTCGCCGAGGGCGGCGGCGGAGCAGACCATGAGCGTCCCGGCGAAGGTGCCGGGGTGGTCCACCGCGACCTGCAGACCGGTGGCGCCGCCCAGGCTGACGCCCGCGTAGTAGGCGGGTCCCCCGCCGGGACGGACCCGCCGGACGAGGTCGACGACCGCGTCGGCGAGCTCGGCCACGGTGAACCCCTCGGTGGGGACGGGGCTGCGGCCGTGGCCGGGCAGGTCCCACCCGACCACGTGGAAGCGGTCGGCCACCCCCGGGACCACGCGGGCCCACAGGGTCTCGACGGCGACGCCGAGCGACGAGCCGAGCACGAGCAGCGGCTTGGGGGCGTCAGGGGGTCCGGGTTCGCTCAGCTGCGTGGCGGCCACGGTGGGGATCACGGGTGCTGTCTCCTGTCTGGTGCTGGGCGGGCGGGGCGCTCGGCCGCGCGGGCGCGGTGCTCCCGCAGGATCCGGTCGGTCAGCTCGTGGGCCTGCCCGAGGTAGTCCTCCGGCGCGCCGAGCGCGTCGGGCTGGTCCCGCTGCCCGGGCGGCAGCGCGGCGCGCTTCTCGGACAGGAGGTCGGGCAGCGCCCGGTCGAGGTTGGCGCGCAGCGCCGCGGGGTCCACCTCGAGCCCGCCGAGCAGCTCGGCGGCCTTGGGGGCGGCGCCCCCGAGGAGGCGCAGCAGGTCCCGCACCGTGGACCACTCGGCGTGCCAGGCGCCGTCGGGGCGTTCGTCGACGGCGGAGCCGGCCGCGAGCGCCACGGTGGCCAGCAGTCCGGGAGCCTGCAGCGCCGCCGAGCGCAGCAGCACCGACAGCACCGGGTTGCGCTTGTGGGGCATCGCGGAGGAGCCGCCGCGGCCCGGGGCGGCCGGCTCGCGCAGCTCGCCGATCTCCGGGCGGGAGGCGGTGACGACGTCGGCGGCGATGGTCCCGAGCGCGGCCAGGACGCCCGCCACGGCCGTGGCCAGGCGCAGGACCACCTGGCGGTCGGTGTGCCAGGGCGGCACGTCGCGCAGGGCGAGGCGTCCGGCGAGGAGGGCCGTGCCCTCGTCGGCAGTCACGGTCAACCCCGCGCTCGCGAGCCGGGTCACCAGGTTGGCGCGGGTGCCGGCGGCCCCGCCCCACTGCAGCGGCAGCGCGGCCCGCGCCCGCGCCAGCTCGTCGGTCGCCGCGGACAGGCCGGCCAGCCACCCGGCCGCCCGGAGCCCGAAGGTCGTGGGCAGCGAAGGCTGGCCGAGCGAGCGCGCCACGGCGATCGTGTCGCGGTGCCGCTCGGCGAGGTCGACCAGGGCCGCCAGCGCCGCGTCCAGCTCCGGCAGGGCCGCGTCGAGGACGTCGGCGGCGAGGAGCATCAGGGCGGTGTCCAGCACGTCCTGGCTGGTGGCGCCTGCGTGGACCTGGGAGGCGGCCGGGTGGTCCCCGAGCTGCTGGCGCAGGTCGGCCAGCAGCGGGATGAGCGGGTTGCCGCCCATCGGGCAGCGGCGGGCGAGCGAGGGACCGTCATACGACTCCGCGGCGAAGACCCCGGCGCCCTGGTCAAGGCCCTCGAGCGCGGCCTCGGGGGCCAGCCCGACCTCGACGCAGACCGCCAGCCAGGCATGCTCGACGTCGAGGAGGCGCTGGACCACCGCTCGGTCGTCGGTGCGGTCGGCGACCGGCGTGCCCGCCCACACAGGCGCGAGCAGGCCGAGGTCGCCGGCGACGGGCGGGGTCACGAGGCGGGCCCTCCGGAGCCTCCCGGCCCGGCGGTGAAGCCGTCGTCGAAGGCCAGGAAGACCGTCTCGCCCTCCCCCTGCAGGCGGATGTCGAAGCGCAGCGAGCCGTCCTCCTCGCGGCGGCACACCAGCGTCTCGCGCTCCGCCTCCGACAGCGACGCGAGCAGCGGGTCGTCCTGCAGCCCCTCGGAGTCCGGCAGGTAGGCGCGGGTCAGCAGCCGGTTGAGCAGGCCGCGGGCGAAGACCGTGACCGCGATGAACGGTGGCCGCCCCGGCGTCGTCGGGCCGGGCTCGACGGTCGTCACGCTGTAGCGCCCGACGTTGTCCACGGCCACCCGCGCGAAGCCGGTGAAGGTCCACCCGTCGCGGGTCAGGGACCCGTGCTCCTGGCTGATCCGGCCCTGCTCGTCGGCCTGCCAGAGCTCCAGGAGCGCGTCGGGGATCGGCGTGCCCTGGCCGTCGTAGACGGTGCCGTGCAGCCGGACCGCGCGGGGGTGGGAGGGGGCGACGATCTCGTGGCCATGCTCGACCGGCAGCGCGAAGCCGTAGAACGGGCCGACGGTCTGGCCGGGGGTCGGGACGAGGCGGGTCATCGCTGGTCTCCTTCGACGTCGGACTCCAGGAGCGTGCGGCGGCTGCCGGTGAGCACGATGTCCCAGCGGTACCCGGTGCACCACTCGTGCTGGGTCACGTCGTGGTCGTAGCGGGCCACCAGCCGGTCGCGGGCCTCCTGGTCGACGATCGACTGGTAGATCGGGTCGAGGGCGAAGAGCGGGTCCCCCGGGAAGTACATCTGGGTGACCATGCGCTGGGTGAAGTCCGTGCCGAAGAGCGAGAAGTGGATGTGGGCCGGGCGCCAGGCGTTGTGGTGGTTCTTCCACGGGTAGGGGCCGGGCTTGATCGTCGTGAAGCGGTAGGTGCCGTCGCCGTCGGTGAGGCACCGCCCCACCCCCGTGAAGTGCGGGTCGAGCGGCGCCGGGTGCTGGTCCCGCTTGTGCACGTAGCGGCCCGCCGCGTTGGCCTGCCAGATCTCGACGAGCTGGTGGCGCACGGGTCGTCCCTCACCGTCGAGGACGCGTCCGGTCACGACGATGCGCTCGCCGATCGGCTCGCCGCCGTCCTGGATGGTCAGGTCCGCCTCGAGGGCGTGCACGTCGCGCTCCCCGAAGGCGGGCGCCCACAGCTCGATCTCCTCGGGGTCCACCCGGTGCAGCGCCTTGGTCGGGTGCCGCAGCACGCTGGAGCGGTATGGCGGGAAGTCGAGCCGCGGCTGCGTCTCGCGGCGGGACCGGTCGTAGCCCGCGTGGATCTGCTCCATCTGGGCGCTGATGTCGGCCTGCGTGCTGGTGGCCGAGTCGCTGTCGATCACCGCGCTCTGGTCGAACGTCTCCTGGTCGGACGTCATCGTCACTCCTCTCGGGCGGCCCATTGGGTCGAGGCTATAGTGTGTTCGGTATTTGCACCAGTGTTCGCATGCCGAACGAATACCTGCACCTCCGTCTTGCCATATCTCTTGCCATATGACAGGAAACCTGTATCAATGGCTGCTTGTCTGACTCGTGCCACACCTGGAGAACGAAGAGGTTCCTTCATGGCCACCATCCGCACCCCGCTCGGATCGCCCGGGCACGTCGCACCCCTGTGCTGGTCCGCGGTCCTCATGGACGGCTACGACGCCGTCGTGCTGGGCACCGTCATCCCCACCCTGCTCAAGCGCAAGGAGTGGGGCATCACCACGGCGGGCGCCACGGCCACCGCCACCCTCGGCCTGGTCGGCATGGTGGTCGGCGGCCTCTGCCTGGGCCTGCTCACCGACCGGCTCGGTCGGCGGCGCGTGCTCATGGGATCGGTGGCGGCCTTCAGCCTCTTCACCTTCCTCGCGATCTTCGCCCCCAACCTCGGCACCTTCATGGTGCTGCGCTTCCTCGCCGGCATCGGGCTCGGCGGCTGCCTGCCCACCGCGATCGCGATGGTCGGGGAGTTCTCCCACCGGGACCGCACCTCCAACGCCACCACCACCGTGATGACCGGCTACCACGTCGGCGCCGTGGCCACCGCCGCCCTGGCGATCGTGCTGGTGTCGCGGTTCGGCTGGCAGGCGATGTTCGTCGTCGCGATCATCCCCGCGCTGGTCATCCTGCCGCTGATGTGGCGCTCGCTGCCCGAGTCCCCGTCCTACCTCGAGTCGATGGGGCGGCACGAGGAGGCCGAGGCGGTCGCCCGGCACCACGGGCTGCACGTCGAGCGGGCGACCGACGAGGTGCGCGAGTTCGGCGACCCCTCGCCCACGCACCCGGCCACCGACCAGCGCGGGCTGCGGCTGCTCCTGCAGGGGGACTTCGCCCGCAACACGCTGGCGATCTTCGTCGCCTCCTTCATGGGGCTGCTGCTCGTCTACGGCCTCAACACCTGGCTGCCGCAGATCATGGCCAAGGCCAGCTATGACCTCGGCAACGCCCTCGGGATGCTGCTCGTCCTCAACGTCGGCGCCATCGCGGGGCTGCTCGTCGGCGGCCGCATCGGCGACCGCATCACCCCGCGGTCGGCCGCGATCCTGTGGTTCCTCGCGGCGGCCTGCTTCCTCGCGGCGCTGACGATCCGCCTGCCGCTGCTGGGGATGTACGTCCTGATCTTCCTGACCGGCTTCTTCGTCTTCAGCTCGCAGGTGCTGGTCTACGCCTTCACCTCGAGCAACTACCCGCCGGCGGTGCGGGCGACGGCGCTCGGCATGTCCGCGGGCGTGGGGCGGCTGGGCGGCATCTCGGGGCCGCTGCTCGGCGGCTTCCTGCTCGAGCGGGGGCTCGCCTACCCGGCCGGGTTCTTCATCTTCGGTGCGGTGGGGCTGGTCGGTGCGCTGGCGATGCTGGGCTCCAAGACGCTGCGCGTCAGCACCCCCCGCTGACGCGCCGGCGCCCTCCGGCGACGCGCCGCAGGGTCAGTCGGCGTCGAGCGGGCGCAGCCGCATCGCCGCGCGGCACGACGCCAGCGCCTCGGCGAAGGCCTCCCGCTGCGCCTCGTCGAGGTCCCTGACCATCCACGCCTCCAGCTCGGCGACCTGCTCGGCCTGCTCCCGCAGCAGCTCTCGCCCCGACTCGGTGAGGCTGATCAGCCGCCGGCGCCGGTTGGCGGGGTCGGGGTCGCGCCGGATCAGCCCGCGCCGCTCGAGCCCCGCCACGAGGTCCGCCGCGGACTGGGCCCGCACGAAGGAGTGCCGGGCCAGGTCCGCGGAGGTCATGCCGGAGCGGCGCTCGAGCACGGTGAGCGCGGTGTACTGCAGCGCCGTCACCCCCGCGTCGCGGAGCAGGGCGTCGAGGTGGGCCCGGGTCGACAGCTCCAGCTGCTTGACGACATACAGCAGTGACGGCGTGCCGGCGGGCATCCCCGACGGGCGGGTGTCGTCGTGGTCACGGTCGGTCACCCCGACATTGAACCGCATGAGGCCCGCGACCCCGGATCGCGCCCGCCCCTTGTGCCGACCTCGCACACGTGCCATTATCAGGAAACCTGCTATTCTAGGATGATCCGGGAGGGCCGATGAGTTCCGCTGTCGTGCACGACGGTTGCGAGATCCCCGAGACGCTGGCCCTGCGCCGCGAGGGCGCCGTCGGCGTCATCACCCTCGACCGGCCGGCCAAGCGCAACGCGCTGTCCGACCGCACGATCCTCGGCCTGGAGCAGGTGCTCACCCACCTCGACCCGGGCGTGCGGGCCCTGGTCCTGGACGCCGCGGGCGACCACTTCTGCGCCGGCCTGGACCTGGCCGAGATGGCCGAGCGCGACACGATGGCCGGCATCGCCCACTCCCGGATGTGGCACCGCGCCTTCGACACCCTCGAGCGCTCGGCGGTCCCGGTGGTGTCCGTGCTCAAGGGCGCGGTCGTCGGGGGCGGCCTGGAGCTCGCCGCCGCCACGCACGTCCGGGTCGCGGAGCGCTCCACCTTCTACGCCCTGCCGGAGGGCCAGCGCGGCCTCTTCGTGGGCGGCGGCGGCTCGGTCCGCGTGCCGCGCCTCGTCGGGGCGCACCGCATGGTCGACATGATGCTCACGGGCCGCCGCTACGACGCGGTCGAGGGTCACGCGGTCGGCTTCGCGCAGTACCTCGTGGACGACGGCGCCGGCCTCGACCACGCGCTGGGTCTCGCCGAGCGCATCGCCCGCAACGCGCCGCAGACCAACTTCGCTGTCGTGCAGGCACTTCCGCTCATCGCCGAGGCCAACCCCCGTGAGGGCTACCTGATGGAGTCGTTGATGGCGGCGATCGCCCAGGGCACCGACGACGCCAAGGGGCGCATGCGCGACTTCCTCGAGGGTCGGGCGGCCCGCGTCACCGAGGACTCCCGATGAGCGCCGGCCGCTGGACGCCGGGGACGCCGGCCGCCCAGGGCGACGAGGTGTGGGCGCCGCCGCCGGACGTGCTCGAGCGCAGCCAGGTCGGGCGCTACCTCGCGTGGCTGGCGCGCACCCGCGGCCACCGTTTCACCAGCCACGACGAGCTCTGGCGCTGGTCGGTGAGCGACCTGGACGGCTTCTGGGGCTCGGTCTGGGACTACTTCCAGGTCCAGGGCCGTATGCCGGCCGCCACCGTCCTCGCCGACCGCCGGATGCCCGGGGCGCAGTGGTTCCCCGGGGCCACGCTCAGCTATGTCGACCACGCGCTGGGGCGACCCGAGGACGCGGACCTCGTGGCGGTCATGGGGCGCTCGCAGACCCGTGAGGACGTCGACCTGACCTTCGGCCAGCTGCGCGAGCAGGTGGCGGCGGCGCGGGACGCCCTGCAGCGCCTGGGGGTTCGTCGCGGTGACCGGGTCGTCGGCTACGTCCCCAACATCCCGGAGACGCTCGTGGCCTTCCTCGCGACGGCGAGCCTGGGGGCGGTCTGGGCGGGCTGCGCCACCGAGTTCGGGCCGCGGGCGGTGATCGACCGGTTCGCCCAGGTAGACCCGGTGGTGCTGCTGGTCGTGGGCGGCTACCGCTACGGCAGCAAGGACGTGGACCGCACCGCCGAGGTCACCCAGATCCGCGCGGCCCTGCCGACGGTGCGTCACGTCGTCGATCTCGGCTACGGCCCTTGGCGCGCCCCCGACACCCTGTCCTGGCGCGAGCTCCTCGACGCCGCACCGGAGCCCGAGCGGGTCGACGGCCTCGCGCAGGTGCCGACCGAGGCGGTGCCCTTCGACCACCCGCTCGTCGTGCTCTTCTCCTCGGGCACCACCGGGCAGCCCAAGGCGATCGTGCACGGGCACGGCGGGATCCTGCTCGAGCACTTGAAGAACCACGCGCTGTCCTGGGACATGGGCCCGGGCGACCGGATGCTGTGGTTCTCCACCACCGCCTGGATGATGTGGAACGCCCTGGTCAGCTCGCTGCTCGTGCGCGCCGGCGTCGTGATGATCGACGGCAACCCGCTGTGGCCGGACCTGGAGTGGCAGTGGCGGCTCGCGGAGGAGACGGGCGCCACGATCATGGGCGCCAGCCCGGGCTACCTCATGGCCTGCCGCAAGGAGGGCGTCGACCTGCGGGACCGGCGCGACCGGTTGGCGCTGCGCATGATCGGGTCGGCCGGGGCGCCGCTCCCTCCCGAGGGCTACGCGTGGGTCACCGAGCAGCTGGGCCCCGACGTCCAGCTCAACGTCGGCTCGGGCGGCACCGACGTCTGCTCGGGCCTGGTCCAGAACTCCCCGCTGGTGCCGGTCTGGGCGGGTGAGATCTCCGCGCGCTGCCTGGGCGCCGACGTGCACGCCTGGTCCGAGAGCGGCGAGGAGGTCGTCGGCCAGCTCGGCGAGCTGGTGATCACCTCCCCGATGCCGTCCATGCCGGTCGGGTTCTGGGGCGACGACGACGGCGAGCGGCTGCGCTCGACCTACTTCGACCACTACCCGGGCGTGTGGCGCCACGGCGACTGGATCGTCTTCTCCCCCAACGGGTCCTGCCACGTCGCGGGCCGTTCTGACGCGACGCTCAACCGCGGCGGGGTGCGTCTCGGCACGGCCGAGTTCTACCGCGTGGTGGAGTCCCTCCCGGGCATCGCCGACTCCCTCGTGGTCCACCTCGAGGACCCCGAGGGCGGCAACGGGCACCTGCTCCTGCTGGTCAGCCTGGACGCCGGCGTCGACCTCGACGACGCGCTGCGCAGCACCATCGCCAGGGAGCTGCGGACCGCCCTGTCCCCCAGGCACGTCCCCGACGAGGTGCTCCGGCTTCCCGTCATACCGCGCAACCTCACCGGCAAGAAGCTCGAGCTGCCCGTCAAGCGGATCCTCCAGGGCCGGCCCCTCGAGCAGGTGGCGAGCCGCGACTCCCTCGCGGTGCCGGATGCGCTGGATCCGGTGGTGGCCCTGGCGAGCTCGCGCCGCGCGAGGGACAAGGAGGCCGACCGATGACCACGTATGTCGCCCCCGCCGCCGTCTCGCGCATCGCCGTCGTCGGCGCGGGCGCGATCGGCGCAGCCTGGGCCACCCTGGCGACGTCACGGGGTCTGGAGGTGGTGGTGGCGGACCCCGCCCCCGACGCCGAGCAGCGGTTGCGGGCCACCGTCGAGCGGCAGCGCGAGCAGCTGCCGGCGCCCGAGACCCGCACCGGCACCGGCGATCTCGCGCTGGTGCGGGACGTGGCCGCCGCCGTCCGTGACGCCGACCTGGTCATCGAGGCCGGGCCGGAGCGGCTCGACGTCAAGCGGGAGATCTTCGCCGCGGCCGACGCCGCGGCCCGCCCCGAGGTGCTGCTGACCAGCAGCTCGTCGGGCCTGACGCCGAGCTCCTTCCAGGACGCCTGCCCGGGGCACCCCGGCCGCGTCCTGGTGGCGCACCCCTTCAACCCGCCGCACCTGGTGCCCCTCGTCGAGATCGTCGGGGGCGCAAGGACGGACGAGGCGGCCCTGGACGCTGCGATGGCCGTCTTCGCCCACCTGGGCAAGCACCCGATCCGGATCCACGCCGAGCTGCCGGGGCACGTCACCAACCGGCTGCAGGCGGCGCTGTGGCGCGAGGCCTACGACCTCGTCGCGCGGGGGGTGATCACGGCCGCGGACGTGGACACCGCGATCGCGTCGGGCCCCGGGCTGCGGTGGGCGCTCTACGGCCCCTTCGCGACGCAGCACCTGTCGGGCGGTCCGGGCGGGATCGCCCACGTGCTGGAGCACCTCGGCCCGCCGATGCTCGACTGGTGGGCCGACCTGCGGCAGCCGGACCTGACGCCCGAGCTGTGCCGCACCATCGCCGAGCAGACCGAGGCGGAGCTCGCGGGTCAGGACCTCGACGAGGTGACCCGTCGGCGCGACGAGGCGCTGCAGGCCCTGATCGCGCTCAAGGTCGCGACGGGCATCGACGGCACCTCACCGATGCCTGAGACCGATCCCGCGGCCGCTCAAGGGGGTTCGCATGCGTGACGCCGGCATGGGGTCGTGGCCGCGACGGCGGGCCCGGATGACCCCGGACCACGTGGCCTTCGTCCACCGGGGCGTGTCCACGACATACGGGCAGGTGCAGGAGCGCGCCGACCGGCTCGCGCACGGGCTGCGCGCCCTGGGGGTCGAGCGCGGCGACCGCGTCGCCTACCTCGGCCTCAACTCGGTGGAGCTCGTCCTGACGATGTTCGCCACCGCCAAGCTGGGCGCCGTCACGGTGCCGCTCAACACCCGCCTCGCGCCGCCGGAGACGGCCTTCGTCCTGCAGGACTCGGCGCCGCGAGTCCTGGTGTGGGACGAGGGGTTCGAGCACGTGCTCGGCTCCGACGACGTCGCCGGGCTGGGGCTGCAGACGGTCAGCGTGGCCGGCGCCGACGGGCACCGTCCCTTCGCCGAGCTGCTGGCGGACGGCTCGGCGGAGGTGCTGGACGAGCCGGTCTCGCTCGACGACCTCTTCATGATCCAGTACACCTCGGGCACCAGCGGTCGCCCCAAGGGCGTGATGATGACGCACGCCAACATCTCCTGGAACGTCTACAACGTGCTCGTCGACCTGGACCTCACCTCCACCGAGCGGTCGCTCGTGAGCGCGCCGCTCTTCCACACCGCGGCCCTCAACCAGCTGATGTTCCCCACGTTCCTCAAGGGCGGCACGAGCTATCTCGAGTCCTCGTGGGACGCGGGGCGGGCGCTCGAGCTGATCGAGACCCAGGGCATCACCTGGCTCTTCGGCGTCACGACGATGCTGCTGTCGCTGCTGCGGCACCCGCAGTGGGCGACCCGCGACCTGTCCAGCCTGCGCATCGTGCAGTCCGGCGGGGCGCCGCTGCCCGAGCCGCTGCTGCGCGCCTACCTGGACCGGGGCCTGATGATCATCCAGGGCTACGGGCTGACCGAGTCCTCGCCCGGCGCCACCATGCTCCGCGCCCACGAGGGGGCCACGCGGATCGGGTCGGCGGGCACGCCGTGCTTCTTCAGCGACGTCCGGGCCGTCACGCCCGAGCTGCAGGACGCCGCGACCGGGACGCCCGGCGAGGTGCTCGTCCAGGGCCCCAACGTCTCCCCGGGCTACTGGCACCGCGAGGACGCCACCGCCGAGGCCTTCCTGGACGAGGGGTGGCTGCGGACCGGGGACCTCGGGACGCGCGACGAGGACGGCTACCTGCGCATCGTCGACCGGCTCAAGGACATGATCATCTCCGGTGGGGAGAACATCTACCCGGCCGAGGTGGAGCAGGCCATCTATACCCACCCCGCCGTCGCGGAGGTCGCCGTCATCGGCGTCCCCGACCCGCACTGGGGCGAGGTCGGCCGGGCGGTGGTCAGCCTCCGCCCCGGCGAGACCGCCTCGGAGGCAGAGCTGCTCGCCCACCTCGACGGGCGGCTGGCCCGCTACAAGATCCCCAAGTCCGTCGTCATCATCGACGAGCTGCCGCACAACGCCTCCGGCAAGCTCGTCAAGAACCGCGTGAAGGAGCAGTGGGGGCACCATGACTGAGCTCACGATCGACCTGGACGCCATCACCGCCATCGACGTGCACGTCCACGTCGAGTCCGACGGGCACGGGTGCCTGTCCCTGGACCAGGAGCTGATGGACGCCTCCGCGGCCCACTTCCGCTCGTCGGACAACCGGACCCCCACCGTGGAGTTCCTGGCCGACCGCTACCGCGAGCACGCCATGGCCGCAGTGGTCTTCACGGTCGACGCGACGACCAACCTGGGCCACCCGGGGATCTCGAGCGTGGAGGTCTGTGACCGGGCGGCGCGCCACCCCGACGTGCTGGTCCCCTTCGGCTCGGTGGACCCGCTGCAGGGCGCCGCCGCGGTCGACCTGGCCCGGCGGCTGGTGCGCGAGCACGGGGCCCGCGGCTTCAAGTTCCACCCCTCGCTGCAGGGCTTCTCCCCCGACGACCAGGCCTTCTACCCCTTGTGGGAGGCGATCGAGGAGCTCGGCGTGCCCGCGCTCTTCCACACCGGGCAGAACGGCATCGGCGCCGGCCTGCCCGGCGGGCGCGGCATCAAGCTGCGCTACTCCAACCCCATCCTGCTCGACGACGTGGCCGCGGACTTCCCTGCGCTGCAGGTGATCCTGGCGCACCCGTCGGTGCCCTGGCAGGCCGAGGCCATCTCGATGGCCACGCACAAGGCCAACGTCCACATCGACCTGTCGGGGTGGTCTCCGCGCTACTTCCCGCCCGAGCTCGTCAGGGCGGCGGGCGGGATGCTGCGCCACAAGGTGCTCTTCGGCAGCGACTACCCGCTCATCTCGCCGGAGCGATGGATCGCGGACGTCCAGCAGCTCGACCTCAGGCCAGAGGTGCTGCCGGGCATCCTCAAGGACAACGCCGCCCGCCTGCTCGGCCTGGGCTGAGGCGGCGGGCGGGGCGGCATACGAGCGACGAGGCCTGGAGGACAGTGGTGTTCAGCCTGGACGATGACCATCGAGAGCTGCAGGCCGTGGCCCGCGAGGTGGCCCGCGACCTGGTCGCGCCGCACGCCGCGCGGGTCGACGCCGAGGGCGTCTTCCCCCGGGAGTCGGTGGCCGGGCTGGTGCGCGCCGGCCTGCACGCGGTCGGCCTGCCCGAGGCGTATGGCGGGCAGGGTGCCGACCTCCTCGGCGCCGCCGTCGTGGCCGAGGAGATCGCGCGCGTGTGCACGACCACCCAGCAGGTCGTGGGGGGCAACGAGCTCTTTGCGTGGCCGCTGCTGCTCGGCGGGTCCGAGGAGCTCAGGCGGCGCTACCTGCCGCGGATCGCTTCCGGGGAGTGGCTCGGCGCGTTCGCGCTGTCGGAGCCGGAGGCCGGCAGCGACGTGGCGGCGATGACGACCCGTGCCCGCCGCGACGGGGACCACTACGTGCTCAAGGGGACCAAGCGCTGGATCACCAACGCCGGGGAGGCCGCGGTCTACGTCGTCTTCGCGGTCACGGACCCCGACGCCGGGGCTCGCGGCATCTCGGCCTTCGTGCTCGAGGCCACCGACGACGGCATCGAGCTCGGCGGCCTCGAGCGCAAGATGGGGCTCAAAGGGTCCCCGACCCGCGAGGTCGGGCTGCGGGACGTCCGCATCCCCGCCGACCGGCTCGTGGGTGAGGAGGGGCAGGGGCTGCGGCTGGCGCTCGGGACCCTGGACCGGACCCGCTGCATCGTGGCGGCGCAGGCGGTCGGGCTGGCCCAGGGGGCGCTCGACGTCGCCGTCGACCACGCCCGGCAGCGACGGCAGTTCGGGCAGCGGATCGGGGACTTCCAGGGGTTGGCCTTCCTGCTCGCCGACATGGAGGTCAAGGTCCGGGCCGCGCGGCTGCTGACCTACGCGGCCGCGGAGGAGGCCGAGCGCGGCGGGCCGGACCTGAGCGCGGCGGGGGCTGCCGCCAAGTGCTTCGCGTCGGACACCGCGATGGCCGTCACGATCGACGCGGTGCAGGTGCTCGGAGGCGCTGGCTACACCGCGGACCTGCCCGTCGAGCGGATGATGCGCGACGCCAAGATCACCCAGATCTACGAGGGCACCAACCAGATCCAGCGGGTGGTCATCGCCCGGGCGCTGCTGCGCGACCGGTGAGACACTCCCCCCATCACCAGCAAGGAGGCTCGTCATGACCACGGTCACCGCCACCCCCGTCGCGATCGTCGGCGCCGGCCCGGCCGGCCTGATGCTGTCGCACCGGCTCGCGCAGCGGGGCATCGACTCCGTCGCGATCGACACGCGGACCCGCCGGGAGATCGAGACCACCCACCGGGCCGGGATCCTCGAAGCCGACAGCGCCCAGATGCTGCTCGACGGGGTGTCCGACCGGATCCTGCGCGACGGCTACGAGCACGAGGGGGTCGAGCTGCGGCTGCACGGCCAGGGCCACCGCATCGACTTCCGGGAGCTGGTGGGAGCCTCGGTGTGGCTCTACCCCCAGACCGACGTCTTCATCGACCTGGCCGACGCGCGCGAGCGCGACGGGGGGACCGTCCACTTCGGCGTCACCGACGTGGCGGTGTCCGGCATCGAGTCCGACTCTCCCGTCGTGGGATTCACCGACGCCGACGGCCAGCGCCACGAGCTGCGCGCCCAGGTGGTCGTGGGCTCGGACGGCTCCCGCAGCCAGTGCCGCAAGCTCGTCCCGGAGGCGCGCCGCCGGATCTACGGCAAGGAGTATCCCTTCGCGTGGTTCGGGATCCTGTGCGAGGCGCCGATGAGCGCGCCGGAGCTGATCTATGCGCAGTCCTCGCGAGGCTTCGCCCTGATCAGCCAGCGCACCGAGTCGCTGCAGCGGATGTACCTCCAGTGCGACCCCGACGAGGACGTCGACGCGTGGAGCGAGGACCAGATCTGGAGCGAGCTGCAGGCCCGCGTCGCGGGCGACGGCTTCGAGCTCCGGACCGGGCCCATCGTCGAGCGGGCCCGGCTCAACTTCCGCTCCTTCGTGCAGGAGCCGATGAGCCACGGTCGACTCGTGCTCGCCGGCGATGCGGCGCACACCGTGCCCCCGACCGGCGCCAAGGGGCTCAACCTGGCGCTCGCGGACGTCAAGGTCCTCGCCGAGGTGCTCGAGCAGGCCTTCGGGACGGGCGATCTCGCGGTGCTGGACACCTATGGCCCGCGCGCGCTGGCCCGGGTGTGGCGAGCGCAGAACTTCTCCTACTGGATGACCCAGATGCTGCACACCCCGCCGGGCGCGGACGCCTTCGACGTGCGGCGGCAGATGGGCGAGCTGGAGACCGTGACCTCGACGGTGCAGGGCCGGGCCTACGTGGCGGAGTGCTACACCGGCTGGCCCAGCCACCCGGTCGCCGGGTGAGCCCACCCCCACCTCCCTCCCTCGCCCCGCCTCCCTCCCTCGCCCCGCCTCCCGTCCTCGCCCCCTCCCTCGTTGAGAGGCGACAAACCGGGCCCATCCGGCGCCGATAGCCCCCATCTGTCGCCTCTCACCGAGGGGTCGTGGAGCTCGGCGCCGCCCAGGCTCCCAGCCCACGGGCGTACCGTCGTCGGGTGAGCCTGGACCACCGTGCGACAGCGGACCGGCCGGGCGACCGAGGCCCGGTCGCCTGGGGGGTCGGGCTGGCCTCGGGGGCGGTGACCGTCGGCGTCGCCGAGCTGCTGGCCGGCCTCCTCCAGCGTGGCGGCTGGTCCCGGGGCACGCCCTCCCCGATCGACGCGGTCGGGGGCGCCTTCGTCGACCGCACTCCGCCGTGGCTCAAGGACTTTGCCGTCTCGACCTTCGGCACCCACGACAAGGCGGTGCTGTATGCCGGGATCGCCGTCACCCTCGTGGTGCTCGCCTGCGGGCTCGGGGTCCTGGCCCTCCGCACGGCCCGGGGTGCCCTGGTGGCGCTCGCGCTGCTCGTCGGGGTCGCGATGGCGGCGGTGCTGTCCCGCCCGCACGCCGCCGTCACCGACCTGGTCCCGCTGCTGGTCGGGGGCCTGGCCGGGATGTGGGCGCTGTCGCGCTGGTCGTCCGGCGGTCGGCAGCGGGTGCGCGCGTGCCCGACCGAGTCGCCTCAGGTGTCGCGCCGGGTCCTGCTGGGGTCCGGCGTCGCCGCCGTCCTGGCAGGTGCGGCGGCCGTGGCGGTCGGTCGCCTCGCGGCGGGTGGCGCACGAGCCGGGGCGCTCGCGCGGGCGGCGTTCGTCGTGCCGAAGGTTGCCAGGCCCGTGGTCGTGCCCGCGGGGGCCGAGCTGGGCATCCCCGGGGTAACTCCGTTCGTCGTCCCCGACGCCGACTTCTACCGGATCGACACGGCGCTGGTCGTGCCGCAGGTCGATCCCGCCACCTGGTCCCTCCGCGTGACCGGTCTCGTCGACCGCGAGATCACCCTCGACTGGTCGACCCTGCTGGCCAAGCCCATGCAGGAGTCGATGATCACGCTGATGTGCGTCTCCAACGAGGTGGGCGGCACGCTCAACGGCAACGCCGTCTGGACCGGCTGGCCGGTGCGAGAGCTGTTGCGCGAGGCCGGGGTCCGCGAGGGGGCGGACATGGTGCTGTCAACCAGCGTCGACGGCTTCACCGCCGGCACGCCGCTGGAGGCCCTGACCGACGACCGGGACTCGCTGCTCGTGGTCGCGCAGAACGGCCACGCCCTGCTGCCCGAGCACGGCTTCCCCGTGCGCCTGGTCGTGCCTGGCCTCTACGGCTACGTCAGCGCTACGAAGTGGGTGACCGAGCTCAAGGTCACGACCTTCGCGGCGGACCAGGGCTACTGGACACCGCGCGGCTGGTCGGCGCTCGGTCCGGTCAAGACCCAGTCCCGCATCGACGTCCCCCGCGACGGGGCGACCGTGGCCGCCGGCACCGTCGCCGTGGCGGGCGTCGCGTGGGCGCAGCACCGCGGGATCACGGGCGTGCAGGTGCAGGTCGACGGCGGCCCCTGGGTCGACGCCCGGCTCGGCGCGGACGCCACGTCCGACGCCTGGCGCCAGTGGGTCTACGAATGGCCGGCCACGGCGGGGCGACACACGATCGCCATACGGGCCGTGGACGCGACCGGGGAGCCGCAGACCGCCGAGTCCGCGCCACCGGCACCCAACGGCGCGAGCGGCCACCACACCATCTCGGTCACCGTCTCCTGACCGAGCCGCCCCCGACCGCCCGACCGCCCGACCGCCCGACCACGCAGCCCCCTCCACCGACGGGTGGCGCACGGGGACACCGACCACCGGCTACCGCACCCTGTCCAAGGTCATGGCCGACCCCTAGCCGGTCCGCCGGGGGACCAGCCGCCTCGCCAGCCACGCCAGGGCCTGGGCCGCTCCAGCGCCTGCGCCCCGCTGGTGGTCCACGGCGTCCACGTCGAGCCAGTCGACCAGCGCACCCCGACCCTCGTAGTCCCGACGCAGCTCACGGGCCACCGCACGCGGCACCACCTCGTCCTGCAAGGAGTGGTAGAGCAAGGTCGGCGCTACCGGCGCGCGGCGGCCGAGGAGCTCCCCGTCGAGCACGCACGCCCAGTCCGGGGCGTCCCAGGGCAGGTCGCGGACGGTGAGCTCGCGCAAGGGAGCTCGGTGCTCGAGCAGCAGCCGACGGACATCGAGGTCGACGACGCGTGCGGCGGCGGCGCGGCCGCGCGCGTTGAGGATGCGCCACAGCTCGGGCCGGTCGTAGGCGTGCGCCAGGCCCACGAGCACGGCGAGCGCCAGACCCGAGCACGGGCCCGCGTCGAGCGCTCTCGCGAGGCTCCGGAGGTCGGCGGGCACACCCCCTGCTGCGACACCCCTCAGCGGCAGCTCGGGAGCGTAGCCAGGGTGGACCTCGCCCGCCCAGGCCGCGCAGCGCCCGCCCTCGGAGTAGCCCCACAGGGCCATCGGCGCACGGGCCGACACACCCGGCACGGCATACGTCCCGGCCCGCAGGACGTCGAGCATCGCGTGACCGCCGGGGTCCCCGGCCCCGTAGGTGTGCGGTCCCGCCATGCCCAGCCCCTCGCCGTCCGTCACCGCCACGGTCCAGCCGCGGCCCAGGGCCAGACCGATCAGCGGCAGCTCGGGCTCGTGACCCGTGCGCAGCAGGTATGACGGGGCGCAGTCGCGGCCGAGACCGTGGACCCCGACGCCATAGCTGACGACCGGCCGCTCCCCCGGACGCCGCCAGGACCGGGTCGGCACCAGCACCGTGCCGGAGACGGCCGTGGGCCGGCTGCCGGTCCCCACCGACCCGTGCACCACCTGCCACGCGCGGGCAGGGACCCCGGTGGCGAGCTCCACCTCACGGATCCGGACGACCTCACCGGGCGCGGGGGACCCGTCCACGGGGGCGTAGAAGGGGTCGAGCGACGGTGGGCGGGTCATGGGTCTCCTCCTGGCAGGTCGACGTCCCGCACGCTGCCGGCCAGGCCTGTCATCGACCTGTCACCGGGGGCGTCGACCCTGACAGGGCGGTGAAAGGGGCCCGTCCGACGCTCGTCCCTCATCCAGCAGGAGGGGACATGACCACCACCACCGAACCCGCGCCCACCACGCTCACGACCACCGGCGCCGGGGTGCCCCGCGCCATCCACGTCCGACCCCTCGCCGCCGGCGACACCGCGACCGTGCACGAGGTGGTCGGGCAGCTGTCGCCGGACTCCGCCTACCTGCGCTTCCACACCGGGATGCGCCGGCTGCCCGAGCCGGTGGCCGTCCGGTGGGCCCAGGTGTCAGCGCAGCGGCAGCAGGCTCACGTGGCCGTGGACGGCGCGACGGGGCGTGCCGTCGGTATGGCGCAGTGGTTCCGCACCGCGGGGACCGACGAGGCCGAGGTCGCCGTCATGGTCGCGGACCTGTGGCAGGGACTTGGTATCGGGGCTCGACTGGTGGCGGAGGCGATCCGGTCGGCGCGCGCGGCTGGGGTGGTCGAGCTGCGGGCCGACGTGCTGCCCGAGCATCGGCTCATGCGCGGCTGGCTGGCGAGGCTGGGGGCCTGTCAGGACCTGTCCGACCCGACCGTGCTGCGCCTGTGGATCGCGTCGGCGGGGGAGGTGCCGGCGTCCGCACCTGTGGTTGCATGACCAGGTGCGGGTAAGGGTGCTCGGCCCCCTCGGGGTCGAGCTCGAGGACGGCATCGCGGTCGCCCCGCGGGGGGACCGGCCGCGCGCGCTGCTGTCCGTCCTGTGCGTCCGCCACGGCCGACCGGTCACGGGGGACGCGCTGCTCGAGCAGGTCTGGGGCGAGCGTGGCGCCGCTCTGACGGCCACGGCCGTCCACACCGTCGTGGCTCGGCTGCGCCGCGGGCTCGGGGCCGACCTCGTCCGGACCTCGCCGCTCGGCTACCTCGTGCCGCCCGAGGTCGAGGTCGACGCGGACCGTTTCACCGAGCTGGCGCTTCAGGCCACCGAGGCGGTGGCCGGGCCGGGGTGCGAGCGGCTGTGCCGTGATGCCCTCGCCCTCTGGCGGGGGCGGACGGCATACGACGGGGTCGAGGCCGAGGTCGTGCTCCCCGAGCGCGTCCGGCTGGACGAGCTGCGGCGACTGGTGCGGGCCACCCTGGCCACCTGCCTCCTGGCCCGCGAGGGCGGCCGCGAGGCCCGCGACGCCGCCGCGGCCGAGGCCCTGCTGACGGCGCGGGATCTGACCAGCGACAACCCCCTGGACGAGCGGGCCGCCATGATCGCGATGCGAGCCGCTCATCGCCTGGGACGCACGGGAGAGGCCCTCCTCGTCCACGAGGAGCTGCGTCGGGCGTTGCGGACCCAGCTCGGGGTCGACCCCGGGACGGCCGTCGTCGACCTGCACGCCCGGATCCTCGCGCAGGACAGCGCCCTCGACCGTCCGGCTGCCCTGCCCCTGCACCCCGGTCGCCGGCTGCCCGTGCCGGCCACCCCGACCGTGGGCCGCGAGGAGGAGCTCGCCACCGTGCTCCAGCTCCTGGACAGCGGCAGGCGGCTCGTGACCATCACGGGCCCTGGTGGCGTCGGCAAGTCGCGCCTGCTGGCCGACGTGGGTGCCGCGCTGCGCCCGGGCGCGGAGGTCGTGCACCTGACCCTGGCCGGCTACGGCGGCCGCACCGCCGACGACCTGGCGACCGACCTGGCCCTCGCCATGGGCGTGCCGCTCGGCGGCGAGGACGCCGTGACCTCGCTCGTCCGGTCACTGCGGTCGGCGCAGGGGATCGTGCTCCTCGACGAGGCCGAGTGGGTGGTGCAGCCGGTCGCCGAGCTGACCCTCGCCGTCCTCGCGGGTGCGCCCGACGTGCAGGTCGTCGTCGCGTCCCGGATCCCGCTGCAGGTGGTGGGAGAGCGCGTCCTCGAGCTCGAACCCCTCCCGACCCCTCCCCCCGACAGCCCGCCGGAGGTGCTGCGCGCCTCCCCCGCGATCCGGCTGCTCGCCGACCGTCTCGACGACCGTGGCGTGACCAGCTCATCCGCTTCCCGGAGCAGCTCGCTCGCCGAGCTGCGGGTGCTCGCCGAGGTCGCCGCCCGGCTGGACGGCCTGCCTCTCGCGCTGGAGCTGGCCGCGGCCGCCGCGGACATCACGTCACCCGCGCAGCTGGTCGACCTCGTGCGCCGACCACTCGACCTGACGTCCACCGAGCACGGACGCCCGGACCGTCAGGCGTCGTTGCGCCGCACCCTCACCTGGAGCGTCGCGCGCCTCGATCCCCTCGAGCGCCGGGTCCTCGGGAGGCTGTCGGTCTTTGCCGGACCCTTCACCCTCGTGGCCGCCAGGGGGGTCGCCGGGCTCGACCCGTCCCAGGTCGACGCCGCCGTGCGACGGCTGGCCACCCACCACCTGCTCGCCGTCGACCGCAGCGCCGAGGTCATGACCTTCCGGTTGCTGCGGACCATCCGGGACCTCGCGCGCGAGGAGCTCGTCGCGCCCGACGAGCTCGCGGACGCCCGGGCGCGGCACCGCTCCTGGTTCGCCGGCCTCTGGCGGGACGTGCCCCTGTGCGACGCCCTCGTCGAGCACCTCGGGCGCACCCACGAGGACCACCACGAGGCCCTCGACGACGCGCTGGCCGCCGGCGACGACGTCGCGGCCGCGGACATCGTGACCGCGCTGTGCCGGTGGTGGCTCTTCGTCGAGGCCCCGACCCAGGGACTCCGGTGGACGGCAACGCTGCTCGCGCGCCCCGGCCTCGGGCACCACCAGCGCGCGCGGCTGCAGATCCTGCGCGGTGCCTTCGCCCACCGGCTCGTCCTCGCCCCCCAGGACTACGACGCGCTCACCCTCGCCCTCGCGGACGACCCCGACTGGACCTGCCTGCTCGAGCTCCTCCTCACGATCGATGCGTATGCCGCCGGCGACCTCCCCCTCGCCGACCGCCACCTCGCTCGCGGGCTCGGCACCGCCACCGACCGGGCACCCCACCACCTGCCCGAGCTCGTGGCGACGCGGGCCGTCCTGGACGCAGCGGCCGGTCGCGCCGAGGCCGCGGTCGCGAGCGCGCACGAGGCCATGGCCCGGGTCGGCCCCACCACGAGTGCCGTGCACCACGTCACCGTCGTGCCCAAGGTCGCCCTGGCGCTGCTCGACGCAGATCGCCCCGCGGAGGCCCTGGACCTGCTGCACCGGTCCGTGCGCGAGGCCGTAGCACGGTTCGGCATACAGCCGACGGCCACGGTCGCGACCAACGCGGGCTGGGCCGCTCTCGCGCTGGGCCGGGACGAGGACGCCACCGGGTGGTTCCGGCACGCGATGGTCGGGCCGCACGCGTTCGTGTCCGCCGCGGCGCTGGGCGAGTGCTGCGTGGGGATGGCGGCCGCTCTCGCACGGCGCCGGCCCGCCGTGGCCGCCGAGCTGCTGGGCCTCGGGGACCAGCTGCTCGCGCAGGAGGGCGCCGTCCTGCCGCCGTCCCTCGCGGCGCATGCCGACCGGGCCCGCGCGGCCCTGGACCCGTCTCGCCCGCCGTCGTCGTGGACCCCGGAGCTCGCGATCGCGCGTGCGGTGCAGCTCGTCGACGACCTCGAGGCCGGGGGCCCTCTGCGGTGACAGGCCCGTGAGCCCACCTTCCCTTCGCCTCGCCCCCTCGCCTCCCCTCGCCCCGCCTCCCGTCCTCGCCCCCTCGCCTCGCCCCCTCGCCCCGCCTCCCGTCCTCGCACCCGCCTCCCCTCGTTGAGAGGCGACAAACCGGGCCCATCAGGCGCCGAAAACCCCCATCTGTCGCCTCTCAACGAGAGGTGGTCGACGCGCCATGATGGGCGCATGGGACGGCTCGTCTACACCAGCATCGGTTCGCTGGACGGCTACGTCGCCGACACGACCGGCGACTTCGGCTGGTGCGCGCCCGACGAGGAGGTCCACGCCTACCTCAACGCTCGGGAGCGCGGCGCGGTCACCCAGCTCTACGGCCGGCGCCTCTACGAGGTCCTGCGGGTCTGGGAGACCTACGGCACCGAGCCCGACGCCCACCCCGTCGAGCGTGAGTATGGCGAGCTCTGGCGCAGCCAGCACAAGGTCGTCTTCTCCAGGACGCTGGACGACGTCACCACCTCCCGCACCACGCTGGCCCGGACCTTCGACCCGGCCCAGGTCCGGCGCCTGGTCGACGACACCCACGGCGACGTCGGCATCGGCGGGCCCGAGCTGGCTGCCGTGGCGCTGCTGGCCGGCATCGTGGACCAGGTCGAGTACTACGCCAGCCCGGTGATCGTCGGCGGCGGCACGCATTGGCTGCCGGCGGGGCTGCGGCTGGGGCTGCGTCTGGTCGACGCCCACCGGTTCTCGTCCGGCGTCGTGCACCTCGTCTACCAGGTGACCTGAGGTCCGCGCGCCTGCACCGAGAGTTCTCCCCGGGTTTCCCAGATCGTCCCAATGTATGACGTTACGGGGTGTCACATGACACAGACCAGCCGGGACATCTCGTCACTGTCCGCCACCGATCGCCTGGCGCGTTTCCTCGAGTGGCCGACGGTCCGTCGCGGCCCCTACGGCTGGGGCCGGGTGCTGGCCGGCTTCGCCCTGCTGGTCCTCGGCTGCGGTCTCGTGGCGGTCGGGGCCGGCACGCTCCTCGGGATCGGCGCGTCCGTCGAGGGCGAGCCGACGCAGCCGACGTCCCCCGCCCGCGGCGTACTCCAGGCCGGGCTCCCGATCGCGCTGTGGGGCCTGGTCGTCGTGGCCGTCGCCCGGATGGTCTTCAGGATGCGCGTGGATGACCTCTTCTCCCACCTGCCGGGCATCCGCTGGGGGCTGCTGGTGCGTGCCGCCCTGGTGGCGCTCGTGTGCCCCGGGATCCTCTTCACCATCATGAGCGTGGTCAAGGGACGCAGCGCGCAGCTGACCACGCCGGCCCTGCTGGGCGTCCTCGCGGCGGTGATCGTCATACCGCTGCAGTCCATGGCCGAGGAGCTCATCTTCCGTGGGTTCTCGATGCAGATGGTCCTCGGCAAGCTGGGGACCTCCACCGCCCGCTACTGGGTGGCCAGCCTGGTCTTCGGCATCCTCTTCGCGTCCATCCACGCCGCCTCCAACCTGACGGTGTGGCTGGCGCTCATGGCCTTCGCGCTGCTCTTCTCCTACCTCGTCTGACGCCTGGCCGGGCTCGAGGGGTCCATGGGCCTGCACATCGGCAACAACGTCGCCCTCGGCATCCAGGGCGCGCTCGTCGGCACCGACCTGGCGACCCGCCAGTCCAACGCGACGGCGACGGTGGTCGAGGCCCTGGCCCAGCTGGCCGTCGCGGCCCTCGCTGCGGCCATCATCGTGCGGCTGGGTCGCTGCGACGAGGTCCGCCGGCCGCGCGAGGTCTGACCCGGAGGTCAGTGCGGGAGGGCCTCCGGATAGACCGGCTGCCACATGGCGTCCTGCACCGCCTGCACGACGTTGTCGTGTGGCAGCAGTCTGGCACCGCGCGTCGTCCGCCCGCTCCACGTCGTAGTAGCGGTAGCCGGTGCGCTCATCCACCGTCGTCGCGGGCAGGACCCCGGCGTCGTGGTAGTGCCGCAGCCGCTTGACGCTGAGGTGCGTCATGCGGGCGAAGGTGCCGATGGGGACGAGGGTCATGGCGACAGCCTGACGTCTCCCGTCATGGGAGGGTCAAGCCCGCTGCCTCTCCGGGCCGCGACAGGACGTGTCGAGCGGGTGGCCGTGCTAGTGGGGACCGTTGGCGCGCAGTCCCGCACGCTGGGCTGCGGCGGCGAGCTCGTCGTCATACGTGAGCATCTCGTCGACGTCGAGGCGCAGCGCGGTCGCGAGATGGATGGCGTCCGCGCTGCGCAGGCCCCATCCGGATGATGCCGCGCGCATCAGGTCGTCTCGCGTGACGTCGACCAGGGTGACCGCGTCCAGCGTGTCCCGGACCGACACCGGGTCGAGCTCCCGCCGACGCCCGAGGGCGCAGTGCAGCTCGGTGTGGAGCAGCATCGAGGCGACCAGACGGTCGCCGTCCCGTGCTCCCCGCGTCAGGGCGTCAGCCAGCGCGGCGGACTCGGACTCGTCGACGAGCAGCTTGAGCGCGGCAGAGGTGTCGAGATATCGGATCATCGGTCGCCGCGGAGGTCGGCGAGGATGTCCGAGGACGGCTCCGAGGCCACTCGCCGGATGCGGGTGAAGTCGGTGCGTGGTCGCCTCGCGGGGCGCAGCTGCCCAGCCAGCTCCAGTCGCGCGAGCGTGGACGCGGTCGGCGGGGACAGGATGGCTGCCACGGTGCCGTGGTTGGTCACCGCCATCGACTCGCCGGCCGCGACCCGCGCCAGGATCGCACTGCTGTTGTTGCGCAGCTCCCTGTGCGGGATGGTCTCCATGGCCTCCTCCTCCGCAGATCGCCTGCCGTAGCAATCGTAGCAGTCGTGGGTGGAGGGAACTGGCCGGGACCCGGGTCGCGGACCTGGCGGGCTGCCGATCAGCTGGCCGTATGCCGCCCGCCATGCCCGGCGGGGCGTCCGACGGCTCGTGGTCCCGCTGGTGCGGCCGGTCAGCGGGCGCTGACGGTGCGGGTCGGGCAGTATCGGCTCTCAGGGCCGCTGCTCCTGTCCCGGCGCATAGGCGGGACAGGCGCTGCGCACGACCCGCCACCACCTCCAGCAGAGGATCCACCATGACCCACAGCAGGACCATCGTCATCACCGGCGCGAGCGACGGGATCGGCGCGGCCGCCGCGCGACAGCTCCGGGAGCGCGGCCACCAGGTCGTCGTGGTCGGGCGCTCGGCGACCAAGACCGCCGAGGTGGCGCGCGAGCTCGGGGCGCCGCACCACGTCGCCGACTTCGGTGACCTCGCTCAGGTCCGCGCTCTCGCGGACGAGCTGCTGGCCGCCTACCCGCGCATCGACGTGCTGGCCAACAACGCGGGCGGCGTCTTCGCGCAGGAGACCACCGCGGATGGGTTCGACAAGACCTTGCAGGTCAACCACCTCGCCCCGTTCCTGCTGACCCACCTGCTCATGGGGCGGCTCGTCGAGTCGGGGGCGAGCGTCGTTCAGACCTCGAGCATCGCCCACCGGATGGGGCGGCTAGACCTGGACGACCTCGACAACGCGCGCAGCTGGAGCCCCAACAAGGCGTATGGCGACAGCAAGCTCGCCAACATCCTCTTCACCCGGGAGCTGGACCGCCGCCACGCGGACCAGGGGGTGCGGGCCGTGTGCTTCCACCCGGGAGGCATCCGCACCAACTTCGCCAACGACACCACCAGCATCATGCGGTTCGTCTACCACACCCCCCTGCGCCGGCTGATCCTGGAGGACGTCGACAAGGGCGGCGCCCGCCTCACCTGGCTGGCCGACGGGACGGCCGGCAGCACCTGGGAGCCGGGCGGCTACTACGAGAAGAACCGGCTGGTCACCAAGGTCAACCCCCAGGCCGACGACGCCGGCCTGGCCCAGGCCCTGTGGGAGCGCAGCGAGGCGCTGCTGATGCTCTGAGCCCGTCCCGGCGGGAGCCACCGTTGGGCGCCGCTGTTCGCCATACTGCAACGACCGGATCCACACGACAGCCGCACCAGCAGCACGCGGCGGGGCAAGGAGAGGTCAATGGCGACGCACGTCGAGAAGTCCATCGAGGTGTCCGTGCCGGTGAGCACGGTCTACAACCAGTGGACGCAGTTCGAGGACTTCCCCCAGTTCATGGGCGGGGTCCAGAGCGTGACCCAGCTCGGCGACGACCGTCTCGAGGGGGTCGCCGAGATCGCCGGGGTGCGCCGCCAGTGGCAGGCGCGCATCCTGGAGCAGATCCCGGACCAGAAGGTCGCCTGGGCCGCCACCGAGGGCGCCACCAACGCCGGCGCCGTCACCTTCCGCGACCTCGGCAACGGCCGCACGTCCGTGCCCCTGTCGCTGTCCTACGAGCCCGAGGGTCTCGTCGAGAAGGCCGGCGACAAGCTGGACATCGTCGGGAAGCAGGCCGAGGGCGACCTCGAGCGCTTCAAGACGTTCATCGAGGCCGAGGGCTACGCGACCGGCGCCTGGCGGGGCACGGTCGGCGCGGGCGCGCAGGCGGGCACCCCGGGCGTCGAGGACGCCGCCCTGTCGCGCGGGGACAGCGGCAAGGCCGGGGTCTCCCCCACCGCCGTCGCCGCCGGCGTCGGCCTGGCCGCTGCAGGTGTCGCGGCTGCCGCCATGGCCGGCAGGAAGAAGTCGTCCGACGACGACGTGACGTATGTCGAGACCGCCCCGGTCGAGGCGGCGCGCATCGAGACGGCACCCGTCGACGCGACGCGGGACGACTCCACCCCCGTGATGGACACCACCCGCACCGACCGGGTCGAGGGCGACGCCGACGTCCGGATCATCGACCCCATGGAGTACGGCCGAGACGCGGACGACCTGCATGACGGTGACGCCGGTCGCTTGGACGACGGCGACGCCACTCGTCGCTGATCGCGACCAGCCACCGCGGAGCCACTCAGCCTCATCACGAAGGAGTCATGATGCGAAACCCCCTCGCCACCACCGGTCCTCGCAGAGCCATCGGCACGGCCGCCCTGGCCCTCGCCCTCTCGATCGGCGCGACGGCACCCGCCGACGCGATGCCGTATGCCGCGTCCGGCGCCCCCGCCCGCCTGCCCGCGGCGTCGTCGGCTGCGGCCACGGATCTGAGCGCCTACGCCGACCCGCAGCTCGGTCCGAACGTGCTCGTCCTGAAGCCGACGATGACCACCGCGCAGATCCGGGGCGTCTTCGACGCGGTGGCGCAGCGCCAGGTCCCCAACCACTTCGGGCCGGAGCGGTACGCCATCCTCTTCGAGCCCGGCACGTACGGCTCGGCGGCGGACCCGCTGGTCGTGCAGGTCGGCTACGGCACGCAGGTCGCCGGGCTGGGGCGGACCCCCGCGGACGTCGTCGTGCACGGCTCGATCAACGTCTACAACCAGTGCGACGCCAACGGCTGCATCGCGCTCAACAACTTCTGGCGGTCCCTGTCCAACCTCACGATCAACGTCGCGGGCGGTGAGGGTTGCCGCAAGGACACGCAGTTCTGGGCGGTGTCCCAGGCCGCGCCGATGCGCGACGTCGTGATCAACGGCAGGACCACGCTCATGGACTACTGCACCGCCGGGCCGCAGTACGCCAGCGGCGGCTTCATCGCGAACTCCACCCTGACCGGGCCGCCCGTGGTCAACGGCTCCCAGCAGCAGTTCTTCGTCCGCAACACGGCCCTGCCGGGGTGGAGCAACGGCGTGTGGAACCAGATGTTCGTCGGCTCGCCCGGCGCGCCGGCGACGACCTTCCCGAGCACCGACCCCGGGCCGTACACCACGATCGACCGCACCCCCGTCGTGCGGGAGACCCCGCGGCTCGTGACCCGGCCGGACGGCACCCGCGCCGTCCTCGTGCCCGGCGTGCGCACGGACAGCGCGGGCCCGGCCACGGCGGCCGGGCGCGAGATCCCGCTGGGCCAGTTCGTCATCGCCACCCCGGCCTCGAAGGTGCCCGCCATCAACAAGGCCCTGCGCGAGGGCAAGCATCTGCTCCTCACCCCGGGCACCTACTCGCTGCAGCAGACGATCAAGGTCACGCGGCCGGGGACGGTCGTGCTCGGCCTGGGCCTGCCCGCCCTGTCGCAGCGGACCGGGCAGCCGGTGCTCGCGACCGCCTCCGTGCCGGGGGTGACGATCAGCGGAGTCATGATCGACGCGGGCGCGAAGCGCTCGAAGACGATCCTCCAGGTCGGTGACGCGCACGGCAACGCGGGCTCCACGCGCCGGTCCGGCGGGTCCGGGGACACACCGACCCTCGTGTCGGACGTGTTCCTGCGCGTGGGTGGCGCGGCGGCCGGGTCCACGACCACGGCGATGACGGTCGACGCCTCCGACGTCGTCCTCGACAACATCTGGGCGTGGCGCGCCGACCACGGTGCGGGCGTCGGGTGGGCCACCAACCCGGCCGATCACGGCGTCGTGGTCAACGGGGACGACGTCACGGCATACGGCCTGTTCGTGGAGCACTTCCAGCGCACCGAGGTGGTCTGGAACGGCGAGCGCGGCCGCGTCTACTTCTTCCAGAACGAGAAGCCGTACGACGTGCCGTCCCAGTCCGCCTGGATGATGACCCCGGCCTTCAAGGGCTACCCGGCATTCCAGGTCACGTCTGGCGTGCGCTCCTTCGAGGGCTGGGGCATGGGCAGCTACAGCTTCTTCAACCAGCACCAGGGCATCCACCTGTCCACGGCCTTCGTCGCGCCGACCAAGCCCGGCGTGCGCCTCAACCACCTACTGACCCGGTGGCTCGACGGCGACGGCGGCATCGACTCCGTCGTCAACGGCGTCGGCGCGCCGGTGGACGCGGCGCACCCCGGGCCCTCGACGGTCGTCAGTCACCCCGTCGCGACGCGCTGACCGGGCTGTGCGGCGCCCCGACCCTCCTCTCGGGGGTCGGGGCGCCGACGTGCTGTCGCACGGCGTCCGTCGTCGCGAGGCGTGAGGGGTGGGAGCGGTGCGTGAGCGTGGCGGCGGGCCATTGATTTTCGTCGCGTCAGGAGCGTTGACGGGTCCGGTCCAGGCTCCTGACGATCGGCCGAGAGACTGTGTCCGGCGGGGATCGGGGTTGCGGACCTCGCGGGGTGCCGATCAACTGGCCGTATGACGCCCGCCCTGTCCCTGCGGCCGCTGCGCGTCGCGGACGCCGACGCCATGGTCGAGGTCCTCGCGGACCCGTCGCTCCATCTGTTCACGGGCGGCGAGCCGCCCACCCGCGAGGAGCTGGCCGCCCGCTATGCCCGGCAGGTCGTCGGACGCTCGGCGGACGGCTCCGAGCAGTGGCTCAACTGGATCGTGCTGGCAGGCCCCGACCCACGGCCGGTGGGCTACGTGCAGGCGACGGTGCCGGTCGACGGCGACACCGCCGAGATCTCCTGGGTGATCGGGACGCCCTGGCAAGGCCGTGGCCACGCCACCGGCGCCGCCCGCCTCATGGTCAAGGAGCTGGCACGGCGCGGCGTGCACCACCTCGTCGCCCACATCCACCCCGACCACGAGGCATCTTCACGTGTCGCCACACACCTCGGTCTCGTTCCCACGGACGTGATGATCGACGGCGAGATCCGCTGGACGGGTTCAGCCGGCCCGGCCTGACAACGTGGGTCGCGTCAATCATCGGGCGCGCAGGACCCAGGCCACACAGGGATCCGTCATCTCGCCGAGCATTACGCCCAGCGACGCTGCTCAGGATCCGAGCGCGGATGAGGTGGAACAGATCCGTTTGTTGGTGGAACAAGACCCAGAGGGGTGTACCACCCACGTCGGCAAGCCTCGGAACGACGGCCACAGCGCAGTAACTATCGCGGCCCGGCCAGACACAGACATATCTCCCCCAGAATGCACCCATGTCCCGCGCGGGCAAGAGACGCGAGCTGGGATCCGTCAAGCCCCTGGTGACCTCCCTCACCAACTGTTGCAGGTCGCCCTCGCGCTCGCGCCAACCCACGAGATCGGGACCAGAGAAAGGGGCGATGAAATGGCCCGACAGGGTGGCGCACATGGCACGTAGCTGGGCCACGTCAACGACTATCGACCATCGCCTGTCGCAGGAGGGGATCGTCGAACAGCATCCACACGGCCTGGGTCGCTGCGGGTTCTCCCATCTGGGTGAACCATCCCAGCCCGGCGAGGCGGCCGAGCAGGGGCCAATGGGCCCCACCGTCTAGAGGTTTGTGCGCCGCCGAGGGTGCCCGCTGCTCAGGACTTGTCATCGGCATCCTTGTCGGCGTCGCGCCCGCGGGGTGCACGCTCGACAACCGCGCAGGAGGCCCGGCCGCCGATCAGACGTGCTCGAGTGAAGGGGGCGTCGGCGGCCTCGCTGACCGTGAACTCGTGCCCGTACTTCGTGTGGAAGTAGCGCGCCTCGTTCGCCCTCAGCCCGGCGAGCGCATCGCTGACCGCGGAGGACTCCAGGCCCTGGGCCGACACGTTCGTGAAATCGACGAGTTGGCCCACGCAGGCTCCTCGAGTCGGGGTGGATGCTTGCAGTGTGCCGGTGGAAGTCCCGACGGGGCCCCGAACGCGTCACCGCACGACCGCGGTCAGGCGTTGCCGATCAGGTTGTCCGTGACGGACTTCAGGTGAGCGCGCATCGCGCGCTCGGCCCCAGCAGGGTCACGGTCGTTGAGGGCCTCGAGGATGCTGACGTGCTGCTGGTGATAGCAGCGTCGTCGCTCCGGTGTGGAGGTGCGCCGCTTGAGGCTTCCCCAGACGGGGAGCGCGCGACCAGCGTTGATGACGTCGAACATGGCCAGGACCAGATCGTTGTGCGTCGCTTCGCCGATCGCCCGATGAAACTTGCTGTCCCACGTCTCGAAGCTGTCGAAGTCCTCCGACCTGCCTCCCTGATCGGCGAAGCTGGCGATGCGGGCCAGGTCCGCCTGGGTCGCCGCATGCGCCGCGAGGACGGCGACGGAGGGCTCGAGGACCATGCGCGCCTGCATGATGTCCGCCGGACTGGCGTCCCTGGCCACCCCCTCCGCCACGTAGCCCTCCCGCAAGAAGGTCCCCCGGCCCACCTGGCGCACCACCATCCCCTCCTGCTCGAGGCGGGACAGCGCACGGCGGACAGCACTTCGCGGCAGCTGCAGCGTCGCAACGAGCTCACGCTCCGTCGGCAGCTTGGACCCAGGCGCCAGCTCACCACGGGAGATCCCGTCCTCGACGAGGGCACGCAACGCGCGATCCGGGCTGAGCATGCCCAAGTCTAACCTGATAAACCAATTCAGACCAATAGGCCAGCATGGTCGCGACGCTGCCAGCAGGAATCTAGGGGGTAGACGGCAGGGGACGGGCCGTCTACTCTGGAGGTGGTCTACATTGGTCGTATTGGTCTCGATTGGAGCAGCATGAAGTTCATGACCTTCACCCACGGGGACTCGGTCCGGCGAGTCGGTCTGGTCACGGGGGAGGGCGACACCGCCGTCGTCCATGACCTCACTGACACGCTGCCGGGGGGAGCCGATCTCGTCGACCTCATCGAGCGCTGGTCGACGCTGGCCCCGCAGCTCGCCCAACCGGCAGACCTGCCCTCGACAGCCGTCTCGTCGGTTCGGGTGCTCGCACCCATCCCGGTGCCCCGGCGAAACATCTTCTGCGTCGGCAAGAACTACCGGGAGCACGTGGTCGAGTTCGGACGATCTGGCTACGACTCCCCCGACCGTTCCGAGGCCATCCCCGAATTTCCGGTGGTGTTCTCCAAGGCTCCCAGCTCGGTCACCGGACCCTACGACGACATCGACCCCCACCCCGGGGTCACCTCAGAGCTGGACTACGAGGCCGAGCTGGGCGTCATCATCGGCGTGGGCGGACGCGGCATCTCGCGGGAGCAAGCAGCCGAGCACGTGTGGGGTTACACGATCATCGACGACTTCACCGCCCGCGACCTGCAGCGCAAGCACAAGCAGTGGTTGATCGGGAAGTCCCTTGACACCCACTGCCCCATGGGCCCGCTGGCGGTGACCGCAGACGAGATCCCGGACCCGACCACCCTCCGCGTGGAGAGCTTCGTCAATGGTGAGAGGCGGCAGTCCGCCACCGTGGCTGACCTCATCTTCGACATCCCCACCCTCATCGAGACGATCTCGGCCGGCATCACCCTGCAACCGGGAGACATCATCGCGACCGGCACGCCGGCCGGGGTCGGGATCGGTTTCGAGCCACCGAAGTTCATGACCAGCGGCGACGTCGTCGAGGTCTCCATCACCGGGCTTGGCTCCCAGCGCAACAGCGTGGCCTGAGCCCTCAGACATGCCCCAACCCGAAGGAGCTGGAACACAATGAACATCAACGGACACGAACTGGCTGTCGAGATCAGCGGCAGCGGACCGGCCGTTCTCATGGTCCATGGTCTGGGTGGCACCTCGAACTTCTACCAGGTGCAGGCCGACGCGCTGCAGGACAACCACACGGTCATCCGTGTCGACAGCGCCGGCGCCGGTCGGTCAGAGCTCGCGGCCGACATCAGCATCGAATCCCACGCCGACGACCTTGCAGCCGTGCTCGGGGAGCTCGACTGCGGGCCGGCTGACGTGGTCGGCCACTCCATGGGCACCCTGGTCGTGCGATCCTTCGCGTCCCGTCACCCAGACCTCGTCCGCAAGGTGGTCCTCCTCGGCGCCGTCGACGTGCCTGCCGAGGCCGCTCGACAGGCACAGCGGGATCGCGCAGCCTTGCTGCGCGACCAGGGCACGGCGGCCGTCGCGCCGGGCGTCGTGGCCAACGCCCTGTCCGCGCAGACGCGCGAGTCCAAGCCCGAGGTAGCCGCCTTCGTACGCGAGCTGATCATGCGCCAAGACCCTGAGGGCTATGCCCGCAACTGTGAGGCGCTCGCCAATGCGACCGAGCCTGGCGCCCTGCCTGCTGACCTCCCCCTGCTCCTCATCACCGGTGACGAGGACAAGGTGGGACCGCCGGCGGCCAGCCAGCGCCTCGCCGAGGCTCGCGACAACGCCTCGGTGGTCATCCTCCCGGGCGTGGGTCACTGGACGGCCCTGGAGGCAGCTACCGAGGTCACCGAGCAGCTCGTCGCTCATCTCTGAGTCAAGTGGAGAGATCTCCCCACACGTCTTGCCCTACCACCATCCCGACCTGCACGCTCAACGAGGAGCAGTCATGAGTACGACCAGCAACGCCGTCCACTTCCGGGACGTCAACATCATCGATTCCACTGGTGCACAGCCATACCGGGGCGACGTCCTGGTGACGGACGGACGGATCCGTCAGGTCGGGCACGTCGACGCGACCCCTGAGGGCGCACGCACCATCAACGGACGCGGCCGCACGCTGATGTCCGGGCTGTGCGACGCCCACACGCACTTCACGTGGAACAACAGTGCAGACCTGGACGGCCTCGGAACGCTCCCGGTGGAGGAGCACCTCCTGTTCGCCCTCGAGTCTGCGCGGACCTATCTCGACTCGGGCTACACCATGTGCTTGGGCGCCGCGTCCGCCAAGGACCGTCTGGACGTCGTCTGCCGCGACGCCATCGCTGCCGGTCGATTCCCCGGCCCGAGATATCTCGCCAACGGACCTGAGATCGCCGTCACCGGAGGTGCTCTGGTCAAGGGCATCACCAAGTTCGCCGATGGCCCCGAAGGCATGCGCCGAGTTGTGCGAGAGCTGGTCGACATCGGCGTGGACCAGATCAAGCTCTCGATGACCGGGGAGGAGATCACGGGGTCCAAGCACGCCGAGGACACCTACTTCTCCGACGAGGAGGTCGCAGCGGCCGTCACCGAGGCGCACCGTCGTGGGCGCCGGGTATGCGCCCACGCACGTTCCGCCGAGAGCGTCAAGATGTGCCTGCGGCACAAGGTCGACATCATCTATCACGCCAGTTACACGGACGCCGAGGGCCTCGACCTGCTCGAGGCCAACCGCGACTGGGTGTTCGTGGCGCCTGGACTGAACTGGCTCGTTGCGACCCTCTACGAGGCGGAGGCGTTCGGCTTCCCCCAGGAGGCAGCCGAGGCGGTCGGTTACAAGCGAGAGCTGGATGCGGCCATCTCGGGACTGAAGGAGATGCACCGCCGGGGCGTCAAGATCCTGCCTGGTGGAGACTACGGGTTCGCCTGGACCCCGCACGGCACCTATGCCAGGGACCTGCAGCACTTTGTCGAGCTGCTCGACTTCACGCCGATGGAGGCGATCATCGCGGCGACGGCATGGGGCGGTGAGATCATGCTGCAGCCCGATGAGCTGGGCAAGGTGCAACCGGGCTACCTCGCCGACCTGATCGTCGTGGATGGTGACCCCCTCGAGGACATCACCATTCTCCAGGACCCCTCCAAGATGGACTTCGTCATGAAGGACGGTCGCTTCCACAAGGAACCTGAGGACGAAGCATTCCGTCCACCCGCACCAAGCGACGCCGCCGACATCCTCCACGACGAAGCGGCCGAGACGGTCCTGCAGCGACCGTGACGGGTGGGGCGGGCGGCCGCGACGTACGGCTGGCCCGCCCCACCTTCGCACCCACCATCATGACGATTCTTATCTGCGGGACCTGTCCCCGCTACGACCGGCCCAACCGAGGCTCCTTCGGCCCCCGCATGCAGGCCGCCCTGGTGGCCCAGAACGGGCCCGAGGAGGTGGACGGAAGGCCGCTCCGCGCCCGGTTCGTCCAGTGCCTCGGTGGTTGCCCCAACCACGGGGTCGTGGCCATCGATGCCCCGTTCAAGACGCGAATCCGCCTCAGCGGGCTCGACCCGGGTGATGCCCTGCTGACCGGGGCGATCCTTCGGGCGGCCCTGGCCCACGAGCAGAGCCACGACGGGGATCCTGACGAGCTGGCGATCGCGCAGGCCCTGCGCCCTCACATCAGCGCGGTCACGACGAAGCGGCGCGCGTCACCCATGCCCACGACCACTGCAGCACCGCAGTGCACGCAGTGAGCGACGCCTGAGCGCGGGCCCCGACACCACGTCCCGCGAGGCGCCCGCGCGTCACGGCGCCATGCCATAGACGCGGTCCACCACGATGCGCAGCACGAGGCGCCGCTGCTCGACCATCGCCGCGCGGTACTCCTCCCAGTCCGGGTGCCCGCCGCTCAGCTGGCGGTAGAGCTCGACGAGCTCGTCCGCCGCGGCGTCGTGCGGATCGCTCGCCACCTCGCCCACCCGGGCGGTGCCCTCGGCGACGACATACTCCCACTGGCTGTCGCCGGCCACGAGGTAGCTGGCTCCCGGGTCCCGCCGCAGGTTGCGGGTCTTGGCGCGGTCGTCGGTGACCGAGACGGACAGCGTGCGCGTGGCCGGGTCGTAGTGATGCCTCACGACCGACATCTGCGGGCGGCCGTCGCGCTTGATCGTGGTCAGGACCCCGGTGCGGTCCGGGAGCTCCAGGATGCGGTGGAGGGATTCCTCGCTCATGCCTGCAGCGTATGGCGGTCTGCCGCCTCCCGCCCCCGGTCCCGATCCTGTCAGCGGCGGTATGGCGCCGCAGTCGCGACCTGGCCGCGCTGGGGCTCGGCTCCGTGCTGGTCTTCGCCGTCCCTCATGCCGCCTACCACCTCGTGCATGGCTCGGGGCCCTGGCTCGACGCCGGGCTGGGTGCGAGCGTCGGCGCCTACGGGCGCAAGCAGGGTTCGACGGACCCGCGCCTGGCCTACAACCGGTTCCAGTGCGCCCCCGGGCTGCTCTGGCTCGCCGAGGCCCTCGGTGAGGACCCCGACACGGTGCGACGGGCGATCGCCGCAGTCGAGGCAGGTCCTGCCCGGGGGGCCAGCCAGAGTCGCGCCGTCCGCGAGGTCATCCCCGGGTCTCATCCCCCACACGCCCATCCCCCCGGGTCCTCGGCGGGAGTGCCGACGACCCCTCCCCCTCCCACGACCGTGGGTGAGATCGCCGGTGGTCCTCGGCGATCTCACCCACGGTCGCGATGAGGCGGGGTCAGACGGGGGTGTCGAGGAGCTCGCGCAGGTGCGCGTCCAGCTCGTCGAGATAGGACTGCTCGAAGCCGAAGAGCCCGTAGTGGCCGGCGATGCTGTGCAGCATCCGCACCTCGGCGCCCGGCGTCATCGCGGCCTCGGGCTCGCAGTCGCGCGGCGGGAAGAACATGTCCTGCTCGATCGGCATGACGAAGACCTTGGCAGTGACGCGCGCGAGGGCGGCCGCGAGGTCGCCGCCGGCGTTGCGGGCTACGTCGCCGCGCTGCCACTTCCAGGCCATCGTCAGCAGCGCGTTCGGGTCCATCATCGTGAAGAGGGCCCGCACGAAGTTCTGCTGGAACTCCTCGTAGGTCGAGAACTCCAGGCCCTCGGTGATCGGCTGGACGCCCCTCCAGAACTCCGTCTTCCAGAAGTCCGTCGTCAGCCCCATCGTCGCCCAGATGTCCGCGTGCCGGGTCAGGCCGTCGCGCACATCCTCGTGCGAGGCGTACTCGCCGCCGGCCCAGCCGGGGTCGGAGGTGATGGCGTCCATGAGCGTCTTCGCGAAGAGCGTGTCGTGCGGCGTGTTCTGCGCCGTCCCGGCGATCGGCGCGGCCCGCAGCACCTTGTCGGGGTAGCGGACGGCCCACTCCCACGTCTGCTGGGCGCCCATCGAGCCGCCGACGACGAGCGCGAACCGCTCGACACCGTAGTGCTCGCGCATCAGCTGCTCCTGTGCACGGACGTCGTCGCCGATGCGGACCTGCGGGAAGCGCGACATGGCGATGGACGGGTCATCGGTCGTGTGGGGCGAGGTCGAGAGGCCGTTGCCGATCTGGTTGACGACGGCAAGGAACCACTTCGTCGGGTCGAGCGCGCGACCCTCCCCGATGTACACCTGCCACCACGTCGCGTGCGTCCCGGAGAACCACGTCGGCACGAGGATCGCGTTGTCCCTCGCCTCGTTGAGCTCGCCGAAGGTCGCGACGGCCAGCTGGAGGTCGGGGATGACGCCGCCCTCCTCGAGCTCGAAGCGGCCGATCGACCGCAGCTCGTACGGCCCCTGGATCTCGGGCGTGTAGAACGGGTTATCCAGGGGCATGGCGGGTCCTCTCGTCGCGACGCTGCTGACCGGCTGATGCTAGGCGGTGCGCGCCCCCGGCGGAACCCCGCCCGGGATCCGGACGGTCTCAGCGCGGTCCAGGGGGTCAGGGGGCCGGCGGACGGCGAGGACGCAGGGCACACGCGTGACCACGACGAACCCGCCGAGGTCGACCGACTCCCGCGGCGAGTGCGCGAGCCGGACGTCGCCAGGGCCGTACTGGAGCGTCGGCACCCCGGCCGCGGCGTAGAGGCGCAGATCCGAGCCGTAGGGCGCGCCGCCGCCACGGGTCGCACCGCCCCGACGGCCTCGGCGGCGTCCGCCACCTCGTCGGCCAGCGGATGGCCCGCCGGCAGCCGCCCGGACGCGAACGCCCCGCCGGCCAGGTGACGACGTGAAGATGCTCCCGCAGGCGAATCCGCGCATGCCGAGTACCCGAACCGCCCCCCAATCTCTTAACACCAGCTCTGCGACTGCATGAAAGGCAGGACGCTCAGCGTCCGGGTTGCTCACAGCCATGCTGCTCAAACTAGAGTCCGCTACTCACCAGGAAACGTTGGCAGCCCGCACATTTTCGGCATCCCCGAGCCGGACGCACGCAACGACAACCGCTGGTACGACCCCACCACCGGACGCTTCAACCAACCCCTACCTCTACGCCGCAGGCAACCCCTCCAACGCCACCGACCCCACCGGAAACTGGCCTTCTAAAGAGTCCTGGGGGTGCAACATGGGTATGGGGTTGCTGTCCGCTGACGTCGGGCTCGCCCTCGCCGCTGCGGGCGCGGCCACCGGCGTAGAGATCGCTGTCGCGCTAGGGATAACTGTAGCGGCACCGTCATTTGTGACGGCCTATAGAAAGGAGCAGGGTGAATAAAAACGTCCAGGCAACAGCCACTTCTTTGGGGATCGTATTCTCAATTATGGTTGTGGCGGCCTTCTTGATGAAGAACACTGCGTTCGGCATTATTATGCTGGTGCCGGCGCTTCTCTGTACCGCAATTGCGTTTCGAGAGGTTCTGCGCAGAAAATGACTACCGGCTGGGGCGGGGCGGCGGCGGGTGTGCGGCCGCAGCCCCGCCATCGTTGTCGAGGAGCAATCCGTGGGTCGGGAGCCGACCCCGTTCTTGCAAGATTGAGTGCATATCGACAGAGGGCGCCGGACATCTTAGACAGAATGTGGATTGCTCTAATTTAGAGCGCTTCTCGACAAACATCCGTTGTCGAGATGCGGCCTAGGTTGCACAGCCGCCCGCGGGCTACTTTGCACAGATCGACCCTCACCGGCGCGGTCGTGCAAAGTAGCCGAACATACCGCTGAGCCGGCCGTGCCTCCCCGGACCCGCCAGTTCGGCTCGGGCTGCGGACAGCTCACTGCCGGGCGCTTGCACGCGCTCACGCTTGCCTTCGTGATCTCCAGTCACCTGCTGGAACCGCAGGAGTGATTCCACCTGCTTAACCCTGGCTTCCTTGGCTGCCTGGGCGACGCGCTCGGCGTGCTCCTCCCGGGACTTCACGACTGCCTCGACCACGGCATGACCCTCCGGTCCCAGGACGGAGGAGTTGCTGAAGACGTCGAGCATTTTGTCCAGTGTCTTGCCAATGGTGTGCACGGAGTGAACCTCCGCAGGGGCAACACCACCCATGGGGATCCATTACACGAGGTTTATGAAACATCCGAAGTGCGTTTGTGAAGTCTCCGCTGCATCTCGACATCCGTTGTCGAGATGCAGGCAAGACTGCACGGTCGGGTGCGGGCCACCTTGCATGATCGGTGCACCTGGGCGTCGTCGTGCAGATATCTCTAGACTGGCCCATGACGGATCCTCGCTTTCGCAGCGTTCACTCGGGTCTGTCGCTGAGGGCGTAGTGGAGTCCAGCAGAGTGGTGTACGACGGACCTGAGTGAGCGCGTGCCTGCGACGTAGGCGCGGCCACCGGGTGGATCCTTCGAGTGATCTGCGAAAACCGACTCGAAGAAGGACACCACGATGACCGCTGGACCCAGTATCGACCCTGCCCGGTTCCTCGAGGAGCAGCTGGCACAGGCGAGCCCTGACCTGTTGCGTGACCTGCTGGCCACGTTCGTCAACGCGCTGCTTTCGGCCCAGGCCGACGCGGTGTGCGGCGCCGGGTACGGCGAACGCAGCAGCGAGCGGGTGAACTCCCGCAACGGCTACCGGCACCGCGACCTCGACACCCGCGTCGGCACCCTCGACGTCGCCGTGCCCAAGCTGCGACAGGGCAGCCTGTACCCGGAGTGGCTGCTGGAACGCCGGAAGCGGGCCGAGCGGGCGCTCACCTCGGTGGTGGCGACCTGCTACCTGCTCGGGGTCTCGACACGGCGGATGGACAAGCTCGTGCAGGCCCTGGGCATCACGGGCCTGTCCAAGTCGCAGGTGTCGGTGATGGCCAAGGAGCTCGACGAGCACGTCGAGCAGTTCCGCACCCGACGCCTGGAGGACGCCGGGCCGTTCACGTTCGTGGCAGCCGACGCCTTGGTGCTCAAGGTCCGCGAGGGGGGCCGGGTGGTGCCGGCGCACGTGCTGGTCGCGACCGGCGTCAACGCCGACGGCCACCGCGAGATCCTCGGGGTGCAGGTCACCACCAGCGAGGACGGCGCCGGCTGGTTGGCGTTCTTCCGCGACCTGACCGCCCGCGGCCTGGCTGGGGTCAAGCTGGTCACGTCCGACGCGCACGCCGGCCTGGTCGCCGCGATCGGGGCGAGCCTTCCTGGCGCCGCGTGGCAGCGGTGTCGCACGCACTACGCGGCGAACCTGATGTCCGCGACGCCGAAGAACTCGTGGCCGTGGGTCAAGGCGCTGCTGCACTCGATCTATGACCAGCCCGACGCCGAGGCCGTGCACGCCCAGTTCGACCGGGTCGTCGACGCCCTGGCCGAGAAGCTGCCCGCCGTGGCCGAGCACCTCGAGGACGCCCGCGCGGACATCCTCGCCTTCACCGCCTTCCCCAAAGACGTGTGGAACCAGATCTGGTCGAACAACCCCGTGAACCGCCCCGGGTTCAGTGGAGAGTCGTGTGTGCTTCGGCGGCGGTTGCCGTCGAAGGGTTGCGGGCAGCGTAGTAGGCGTTCTCGTACGCTGCGGGTGCGAGGTAGTCGCACCAGGAGTGCGGGCGGGTCGTGTTGTACCAGTCGACCCACCGCAGGACCTCGAGCTCGACGTGCTCGAGCGTCTTCCACGGGCCTTGGCGGCGGATGAGCTCGGTCTTGAACACGCGGTTCAGCGCTTCGGCGGCGGCATTATCGTAGGAGTCGCCCTTGGACCCGACCGAGGCAACGATCCCGAGCTCCTCCAGGCGCTCGGTGTAGCGGATGGCTCGATATTGGACGCCGCGGTCGGCGTGATGGACCAGGCCGGTCAGGTCTCGTCCCTGACGCTGGCGCTGCCAGATGGCGTGCTCGAGGGCGTCCAGGGCCAGGTCGGTGTGCAGCGAGCTGGTGACTCGCCAGCCGACGACGCGCCGGGAGAACAGGTCCATGACGAAGGCGACGTAGACGAACCCGGCCCAGGTCGGCACGTAGGTGATGTCGGCGACCCACCGGTCGTCCGGGGCTGGGGCGGTGAAGTCCCGGTTCAGCTGGTCGGCCGGGTGGACGTCCTTGGCCGGGATCGTCGTCCGCGGTCGCTTGTGGTCGCCGGCGACCGCGCCGACCAGGCCCAGCGCCTTCATCCGCCTGGCCACGGTGCACCGCGCCACCGGCGGGTAGCGCCGTCCGGTGGGCCGGCCGTGCTCGTCGAGGACCTCTTGCCGGTTGAGCACCTTCCACATCTTCATCACCCCGTAGACCTGGTAGTTGGCCTCGTAGGTGGTCTGGATGCGCTCATCGAGGGCGGCGTCGGTCAGGGCCCGGTTCGACGGCGGGCGCTTCATGGCCGCGTAGTAGGTGCTCGGGGCGATCTTGGCGCCGGCCTCGGTGAGGACGGTGCAGATCGGCTCGACCCCGAACTGGTCCTTGTGCTGGTCGACGTAGTCGATCAGCGACTTGAGGGGCGGTCGAGCTCCGCCGCGAAGAAAGCCGACGCCGACCGCAGAATCGCGTTTGCCCGGCGCAGCTCTCGGTTCTCCTTCTCCAGCTGCACGAGCCGCTCGTGCGGATCGGTCGTTGTCGCTGTCGACCCGGGTGACTGGCCAGGGCCTCGGAACCAGTTCCGCAGGGTCGGCCCCGGGATGCCCAGCTGCTCACCCACCTGGCTGCAGGCGCGCTTGACCGGCATCCCCGGGTTCTCCCTGATCGTCTCGTTCACCGTGCGGATCGCACGCTCACGCAACTCGTCGCTGTACTTCCTCGGTGCAGGCATGACTCCACTCTCCCGTAGAGATCAAGACCCTCCACCAAACCCGGCGCGGTTCACCGCCGAACGCCTCAACCGCGAGATCCGCCGCCGCACCGACAGCGTGGGGATCTTCCCCAACAGGGCAGCGATCGTGCGCCTGATCGGAGCCGTCCTGGCCGAGCAAACCGATGAATGGGCCGAAGGACGCCGCTACCTCGGCCTCGACGTCCTCGCCCGCTGCCGCATCAACCTCATCACCGACACCGACACCGACACCGGCCCCGAGATCGGAGGCGACAACCTGCCCGCCCTCACAGCCTGACCCCCAACGAAGGAACACCCACCGCTACACCACTAGGGACTGTCCGCTTAGCGGTGTAAGTGGCGTTTTCATACTCAGCGGTCTTCGGCGGCCGGCATGCGGTCGGCGAAGGTGATGGCGAAGGCGTTCAGCGCTGGCTTCCAACGCATGGTCCATCGTGTCTGGCCGGTGCCCTTGGGGTCCAGACTCCTGGTCACCAGGTACAGGACTTTCATCGCGGCCTGCTCGTTGGGGAAGTGCCCTCGGGCACGGACCGCGCGTCGGTACCGGGCGTTGAGCGACTCGATCGCGTTGGTCGAGCAGATCACCTTGCGGATCTCCACGTCGTAGTCCAGGAACGGGATGAACTCACCCCAGGCGTTCTCCCACAGGGTGCGGATCGCGGGGTAGGCCTTGCCCCACTTCTCGGCGAACTCCTCGTACCGGTCCCGTGCCGCGGCCGCGGTGGGGGCGGTGTAGATCGGTTTGAGGTCCTTGCTGATCGAGTCCCAGTACTTTCTGCTGGCGTAGCGGAAGGTGTTGCGGATCAAGTGGATGATGCACGTCTGCACGATGGCCTGCGGAAACACCGCGTTCACGCTGTCGGGTAGCCCCTTCAGGCCGTCGCACACGACGAAGAAGACATCCTTGACCCCGCGGTTGCGGAGCTCGGTCAGCACGGCCAGCCAGTACTTGGCCGACTCACCATCCCCGTCACCGGCCCACATCCCCAGCACGTCCTTGCAGCCGTTCAGATCCACCCCGATCGCGGCGTAGAACGGCCGGTTACGCACCTGCCCGTCACGGACCTTCACCACGATGGCGTCGATGAAGACCGCGGCGTAGACCTTCTCCAACGGCCGCGCCCACCACGTGGTCATCTCCTCCACGACGCGGTCGGTGATGCGGCTGACGGTGTCTTTCGACACCGATGCCCCGTACACCTCGGCCAGATGAGCTGAGATCTCGCCGGTGGTCAGTCCCTTGGCGTACAGGGACAGGACCATGGCGTCCAGGTCACCCAGGCGGCGTTGGCGCTTCTTGACCAGCTGCGGCTCGAACGAGCCGTTGCGGTCCCGGGGCACCTCGATCTCGACGGGGCCGGCGTTGTCGGTGATCACGGTCTTGGACCGCATCCCGTTGCGGGAGTTGCCGCTGCCACGCCCTGCCGGGTCGTGCTTGTCGTAGCCCAGGTGCTCGGACATCTCTTCATCCAGAGCTGTCTCGACGACCATCTTCGTCAGCTGCTTGAGCAGCCCATCCGGGCCGGTCAGGTCCATCCCGGCGTCCTTGGCAGCCAGCACCATCTGCCGGATCACGGCCGCGTTCGCTGCCGACAGATCCTGCCCAGCCGGGGGCTGCCCGTCCGGCGCTGCCGCGCCGAACGCCTCACCCGAGGCGTCCTCGAGTGGCTCCTGCGGTTCGAGTTCGTCCACGTGCTTCAGTGTCTCGGTCATGACGACCCTCCTGCCCCTTCCAGGGCGATCAGGCCACTTACACCGTTAGAGCGACAGACCCCACCACTACCCGGGACTTGACCGAGGGGGTTGAGAATGTCGGGGGTCATGGATTCGGCTGGCAGGGGTGACGCAGGTCAGTGGTGGCTGTTGTGGTCGGGCGGAATGGTGACGGTCGGGGCGGGCAAGGGTGTGTCGCCGGCGGTGAGGGCGGGTCCGACGACGAAGGCAGAGAGCGCGAACATGACGCTGAAGGCGAGGACTCCCAGGGTGGGGGCCCAGCGGGTGTGGAAGCGCCGGTGCAGGCGTCGGAGCAGGGGAATGCTCAACACCAGCCCGACCACGTACAGCAGCAGGTTGCCTGCGGTACCGGTCAGCAGGGCGACGCCAGCGAGCAGTCCGATGTGGTGGACGAGGTGTGGGAGGAGACCGAGGGCCACCCCGATGGCTGCCTTGAGCCAGACCCATGCCGCTGCGATCCGTCCCCGAGTGCCGGTGTCGTGGCTTTCGGGAGCGTCGTTGCCTGTTGGCTCGGTGTCGAGCTGCGCGGCAGTTGTCTCGGGCATGCCAGCGGGTCCCTTCGTGATATCCGGGGCGACTGGGCTTCTTAGCGCAGCGCGTGCCCTCCGCGGTTGAGTGTGGCTGTGTCAGGTGATGTTCTGGGTGCGCAGGCGTAGCGCGTTGGTGATGACGCTGACGCTGGACAAAGCCATAGCGGCAGCGGCGATGATCGGGGAGAGCAGCAGTCCGAGGACGGGGTAGAGGACTCCGGCTGCGATGGGGATCCCGAGGGTGTTGTAGATGAAGGCCAGGAACAGGTTCTGGCGGATGTTGGACATCGTCTTCTCGGACAGGCGTCGGGCGCGAACGATGCCGGTGAGGTCTCCCTTGAGGAGGGTGACGCCGGCGCTTTCCATGGCGACGTCGGTGCCTGAACCCATCGCGATGCCGACGTCGGCTGCGGCCAGTGCTGGGGCGTCGTTGATGCCGTCGCCGGCCATGGCGACAACGTGGCCTTCGGCGCGCAGCTTGGACACGATGTCGCTCTTGTGGTCGGGCAGTACTTCGGCTTCGACGCGGTCGATGCCGAGGGTCTTGGCGACGGCGTTGGCGGTGACGCGGTTGTCGCCGGTGAGCATGACGACGCCGATACCTTCCTTGCGCAGTGCCTCGAGGGCAGCCGGGGTGGTCTGCTTGACCGGGTCGGCAATGGCAAACAGCCCCGCGGGTCGGCCGTCGATGCCGATGTGGATGACGGTGGCCCCGTCCGCGCGAAGCTGGTCGGCGCGCTCGGCCAAGCCGGCGGTGTCAATGCCTTCGGAGGTGAGGAAGGCAGCGCTGCCGATGACGACTCGGTGGTCGTCGACGGTACCGAGAACCCCGCGACCGACGGGGGAGTCGAAGTCGGTGACGTCGGGGATGGGCAGGTTCTTCTCGCTGGCTGCGGTGACGATCGCTTGGGCGAGGGGGTGCTCGGAGGCGCGTTCGACGCCCGCCGCGATGCGGAGCAGGTCCTCCTCGCTGCGCCCGTCGGTGACGACGATGCTGGTCACAGTGGGCCGGCCCTCGGTGAGGGTACCGGTCTTGTCAACGACGAGGGTGTCCACCTTTTCCATCCGTTCGAGGGCCTCGGCGTTCTTGATCAGGACACCGAGGCCGGCGCCGCGCCCGACACCGACCATGATCGACATGGGGGTGGCCAGGCCCAGGGCGCAAGGGCAGGCGATGATGAGGACGGCGACGGCGACGATCAAGGCGTGGGCCAGCTTGGGGTCCGGCCCGACCAGCGCCCAGACGATGAACGCGACGACCGCGACCACGATCACGATCGGGACGAAGATGCCCGAGACCTTGTCGGCCATCCGCTGGATGGGGGCGCGGGAGCGTTGCGCGTCGGCGACCATGGCGACGATGCGGGCGAGCATGGTGTCGCGTCCGACTTTCTCGGCGACCATGACGAGCCCACCGCTGCCGTTGATGGTGCCGCCGATCACGGTGTCGCCGGCCTCCTTGGTCACGGGCATTGACTCACCCGTGACCAGGGACTCATCAACCGCAGACCGACCTTCCTGGACGGTGCCGTCGACGGGGACGGCCTCGCCGGGGCGGACCCGTAGCCGGTCCCCGAGCTGGACCTGGTCGAGGGGGACCTCTTCGTCGGTGCTGTCGTCGGTGATGCGGCGGGCGGTCTTGGGGCTCAGGTCCAGCAGGGCCTTGATGGCTCCGGAGGTCTGTTCGCGAGCCCGCAGCTCGAGGACCTGCCCGAGCAGGACCAGGGTGGTGATGACCGCTGCGGCCTCGAAGTAGACGTCGACGGTGCCATCCTCCCCACGGAATGAGCTGGGGAAGACGCCCGGCGCGAGGGTGGCGATCACGCTGAACAGCCAGGCGATGCCGGTGCCCATTGCGATGAGCGTGAACATGTTGAGGTTGCGGGTGCGCAGCGAGGCCCAGCCGCGGGTGAAGAAGGGCCACCCTGCCCACAGCACGACGGGTGTGCCGAGCGCGAACTGCAGCCAGACGGAGGTTGGGCCCGGGATCGTGTCGTGCAGCCATGGGATGAAGTGCCGGCCCATCTCCAGGATGACGATGGGGATGGTGAGTGCGGTGGCGATCCAGAACCGCCGGGTCATGTCGGCTAGTTCCGGGCTGGGCCCGCTGTCTGCGGTGAGCGTGACCGGCTCGAGCGCCATCCCACAGATCGGGCATGACCCTGGTGCGTCCCGGCGGATCTCCGGGTGCATGGGGCAGGTCCACTCGACCGCGTCGCCATGCCCGTTGGTGTCGGATGGCGGCGCGGGCCACGTATCCTCCGAGACCGTCTCCATGTACTTGGCGGGGTTCGCGGTGAACGCGGCTTGGCAGTGTGCTGAGCAGAAGTGGAACCGGCGGCCGTCGTGCTCGGCGCTCAACGCGGTGGTGGGGTCGATGGTCATGCCACACACGGGGTCGCGGACCAGCTGCTCGGCGGCGGCTGGATGGCCGACGTGCTGGTGGTGTTCGGTCATGGTCTCTCCAGCGTGGGGTGGGTGGGTCAGAGCAGGCCCTGCATGGTGGTGATCTCGGCCTTCTGAGCCGTGATGATCGCGTCGGCCAGTTTCTTGACGTCCGGGTCCTGGGTGGTGGCCAGGACCTGCTCGGCCATCGACACCGCTCCTCGGTGGTGGTCGATCATCATCGTGATCCACATCCGGTCGAAGTCCGCGCCCTGAGCGGCTTTGAGCTTGTTCATGTCGGCGGCGCTCATCATGCCGCTGCCGTGATCCATCCCGCCGCTGGCCGACGGCGAGGCTCCCCATGACGTCAGCCATCCGCGCATGGTGGCGATCTCGGGGTCCTGGGCCTTCTTGATGTCGGTGGCCAGCCCCTTGACCTTCCCTGAGGCGGTGGTCTTCGACAGGGCCATGTCGGCCATCTCGATCGCCTGCTGGTGGTGCGGGATCATCATCTGGACGAACATGACGTCCCCGGCCTTGGAGTCGGCGGAGGAGCCGGCGGTGGCGCTACTCGTCATGGGTGTCGCGCTGTGGTCCATGCCAGGCATGGAGCTGTCGGTGGTGTTCGAGCACGCAGTGAGCGTGGCGGCGGTCAGGACACCGGCGGCTGTGAGCAGCGCGGCGCGCGAGGTGAGGCTGGGCATCGGAGGTCTCCTCGGGGGGTTCGGGTGTCTGGTCGAGCCTTCGCCACACACGTCGCGGTCCGACAGTGGTGGGGCTGAGATTTGGTCAAGGTCACTTGGCCCAGCTGGCTAATGCCTCATGCCGCCGTTGTTGCCGTGGTTCATCCACAGCATCATCACGCCCATCATGGCCAGGCAGCCGAGGGCGTAGAGGAGCCCGCCGGCACCCAGTCCCCCGGTGACGATGAGAGCACCGACGAGGATGAGCATGGGTAGGCACATCAGCCACATCAGCCATCCGTGGGAATGACCCCCGGAGGGGGAGTGCTCCGGCGTCGGCTGATCCGTGGGGGCGGGGGGAGGCGGAGCGAACGGGGCGTAGCTCTGCGTGGGGTTCTGCGGCTGGGACTTCATTGGGTCTCTCCTTCCTAGGGTCCGGGCGTTGGTGCCTGACATCTCAGAGTCCTAGGTCACCGTGTTGGCGACATCGAGGTCGGGTGAAGGACGGGTCAAGATCCCTGGCGCCGTTACTGGACGAGGATCTGTGTGCTGGCGCCGGCGTCCATGGTGCGGATCACTGTGTCGCCGACGACGGCGATGATCTCGAGCTGCCCGTCCGGGCTGCGTTGGGCGTGCAGTGCCTCGGCTGCGCCGATGCTCTTGGGGTGCAGGGTCCAGGTACGTCCTGAGTCGGTGCTTGTGGCCAGGCGGCCGGTGGTGGTGACGATCACGGCGGTGGAGTCGTCGGCCCAGGCCGCCAGCACGGCGACCTCGGGCGGTGAGAGCGTGGTCCAAGTGGTGCCGTTGTCGGTGCTGGTAAATAGGCCTCTGCTGGTGGTGGCGAGCAGGGTGCCAGTCCGGGGAGCGGCTGCCAGGTCGCGTGGTGGCGCAGGGATGGTGTGCTGGGTCCAGGTGGTGTTGTCGGTGGTGGTGCGGAGTGCACCGTCGAAGCCGGTGACCGTGCCGGCACCAACGGTCAGGGCGTGGAAGTCGGACTGTCCACCGCGTGACGCGACCTGCCAGGTGGCGCCGCCGTCGGTGGAGGTGATGAGACCGACGGGTTGCGGCAGGTCGGTTTCGGTTCCGGGGTGTCCAGAGGCGTAGAAGGTGCCGTCGGAGGCGACGGCGAAGCTCATCAGGTCGATGACTGGCCCGGTCTGGCGCAGTTGCCCGTCGATCTGCCGGAACAGGCCCTCGTGGGTGGCCAGCAGCAAGTCTCCCGTCCTCGGGTGGCGGGCGACCGCATGGATATGGGTGATCGCGATCGGCGGCTGAGCTGTCGGCTGCCGGGTGGACGAACCCTGCTCCGCGGCGGGGGCGCTGGTCATCGTCGAGAATGTGGCACGTCCCGGTTGCGGGGTCACCGAACCGGCGCACGCTGAGAGCGTGGCCAGCGCCGCGACGATCCCGGCGGCGACGAGAGCATCTCGTTGCAGGCGCCTCATGCGGTGTAGTTGAGGGCGATCATCAGGCCGGCCTCGGCGTGGTAGATGTTGTGGCAGTGGATCATCCAGTCCCCGACGTTGTCGGCGTCCAGGTCGATGGCGAACGACTGCATCGGCGCCATCAGCACCGTGTCCTTCCGCAGCCCCGACGGCAGGGCGAAGGTGTGACCGTGCAGGTGCAGCGGGTGGGTCATCATCGTCATGTTGGTGGCGTGGATCCGCAGCCGCTGCCCGGCCTTGACGGTCAGTGGGTCGTTGTCGCCGAACGTGGCGCCGTTGATGCCCCACTGGTAGGGCTTCATGGAGCCGTTCAGGGTGAGCTGGGCCTGGGCGTCCGGTTCGCGCTCGGGGAGTTTCGCGGATGGGGCCGGCTGGAGCTGGGAGCCGATCAGAATCTGTCCGGTGAGTTCGTTCGGGGTGATGTCCGCACCGGGAGGGGTCCCGCTCCCGGTGCGGACCAGGGCCATGGCCTGGCCGCCGCTGGTCTTGCCGAACGGCCTGGCCACGAAAGGGAAGGCCCCGTCCTTGAGGGTGACGACCGCGTCGTAGCGTTCACCCATGCCGATGTAGAGGGCGTCGACCTCGGCCGGCTCGACCGCGTGCCCGTCGGTGTGGGTGACGGTGAGCCGGTGCCCGCCGAGGGCGACCGTGAAGATGGTGTCGGAGGCGGCGCTGATGATCCGCAGCCGGACCCGTTGCCCGGGTTTGGCGGTCAGGACATCCGGGTCGTTCGGTGGTCGCCCGTTGATGAGGAACAGGGGGTAGGCGACGTCCCCGGCGTCACCCCAGGGGCCGGCTCCCATGCCGCCCATGGAGCCGTGGTCCATGCCACCCATGCCACCCATGCCCCCCATGGAGCCGGTGGCGGGGCCGCCGTCGGCGATGAGCTTCTTGAGGACCTCGTCCGGGGTGGTGCCGGTGCCGTCGACCCAGTCGTCCAGCACGAGAGTCCATTCGGTGTCGTAGTTGCCGGGCTCGTTGGGGTCCTCGATGACCATCGGGGCATACAGCCCCCGGTCGAGTTGAACTCCGACGTGAGGGTGGAAGAAGTACGTGCCGGGGTCGGGAGCGGTGAACTCGTACACGTACGTGGAGCCGGGCCGGATGGGGTCCTGGGTCTGTCCGGGCACGCCGTCGGCGGCGTTGCGCAGCCGGATGCCGTGCCAGTGGATCGTGGTGTCGGCCGGGAGCTGGTTGTCGAGGTTGATTCGCAGGAGATCACCTGCCTTGGCCCGCACCAAGGGACCGGGCACGGTCTCGCCGTAGGCCCATGTCGATACCGACCGGCCACCCAGGTCCAAGGTCACCGGTTTGGCGGTGAGTGCCTTCTCGACGACCCTCTGCCCGGCCGATGGTGTGACCGGGGCCGGTGCCCCGATGGTGCGTGTGGGGGTGCCGGTGGTGCCGCGGGCGCCGGTGCAGGCCGTCAGGGTCGCGGTGGCTGCCACCCCGAGGCCGCCCAGGAGGAGGTTGCGGCGGGTCAGTGCGTGAGTGCTCATGGTGCCTTTCGTGCAGTGCGTTGGTGAGTCAGTGACCGTCGACGATCAGACGTCGCCGCTGCTCGTACTCCTCCGGGTTGACATCGCCGCTGGCCAGGCGCTCCTTGAGCAGGGTCAACGGGTCAGGACGCTGCGTAACGTCCCTCTTTTCCCGACCCGGGAGCAGTGCCCGCAGGGCCAGGACGATGACGACCCAGAACGCCAAGGTTCCGGTTCCCATCGCCAGCCACATCCACCACGTCATGCCGTAGCCGTTTCCCCACATCATCGGCGGGCTCCTTCCCGATCTGACCGGACGTGAGAGGTGCCCGGCACGATCCAGCGTCGGGTCCCGGTCTGAAGGCCCAACTGCCGCCAGGTTCAGGTTTGACGAAGATCCCCGTGGGTCGTGCGCAGGCACCCGTGGACGCGGCACGCGCGTGGGAGAGACTGGCGGATGTGAGGACGACAGCATCAGATGCGCCAGCGACCGTGCTGGTGATCGAGGACGAGACCACCCTCGCCGGGATGGTCGCCGCCTACCTGTCCCGCGCCGGGTACCAGACCCTGGTCGCCCACACCGGTCCGGAGGGACTGGCGCTGGTCCGCGAGTCCGGACCGGAGGTCGTGATCCTCGACCTGGGGCTCCCCGGCCTGGACGGCATCGAGGTGTGTCGGCAGATCCGCACCTTCAGCGACTGCTACGTCATCGTCGTCACCGCCCGCAAGGACGAGGTCGACACCCTCATCGGGCTGTCGGTGGGGGCAGACGACTACGTCACCAAGCCCTTCAGCGTCCGTGAGCTCGTCGCGCGCGTCCAAGCCGTCCTGCGCCGCCCGCGGGCCGGCTCACCGGCACAGACCCAGAGTCAGCCCGCGTGGGTGTTCGGCGCGCTGCGGGTGGACTCGGCCGGTCAGCAGGTCCACCTGCACGGCGAACCGGTCGCCCTCACACCCACCGAACGTGACCTGTTGATGGTCCTGGCCGCGCGTCCGACCATGGCCTTCTCCCGTCGGCAGCTCATCGAGGAGGTCTGGGGGGGCGGCTGGGTCGGCGATGAGCACCTCGTCGACGTCCATATCGCCCACCTGCGCAAGAAGCTCGGGGACAGCCCGGACAGCGGCCAGTACATCGCGACGGTCCGGGGTGTCGGCTACCGGATGGGCCGAGGATGACCGCCAGACAAGCTCCGAGCCGGGCATGGCCACGAGGTCTGGCCGGTCGCCTTCTCGCAGGTCAGACGATCGTGCTGCTCGCCGGGGCCCTGACCGCCGGGCTGGTCGCCACCTTGGTGGGTCCCCCGATCTTCCACGATCACCTTCTTCAGTCCGGCCATCGAGAGAACTCGCCCGAGCTGGCCCACATCGAGATGGCCTACCGGGATGCCTCCCTCATCTCCGTGGGTGGCGCACTGCTGATCTCGCTACTGGCTGCGACCGCAGTCAGCTGGTTCCTCACCCGCCGCCTACGGGATCCGCTCAACCAGATCACTGGTGCTGCCCGAGAACTGTCCCGAGGTCACTACGGGACCCGGGTGCCGAGCATGGGGGCCGGCACCGAACTAGAGACCCTCGCCGACACGTTCAACGACATGGCCGCACGCCTGGAAGGGGTCGAGGACACCCGTCGGCGCATGCTGTCCGACCTGGCCCACGAGCTGCGGACACCGATCGCCACCCTCAGCGCCTACCACGAGGGACTGCACGACGGGGTGGCGCAACTTGGCCCCGAGTCCCGCACCGCACTGGCCGAGCAAACCGGCCGGCTGGCCCGCTTGGCCGACGACATCGACGAAGTCTCCACCGCAGAGGAGGGCCGCCTCGGACTCGACCGGCAAGACATCCCCTTGACCACACTGCTGTGGGCCGCCCACGAGGGCATGCGAGACCACTACGCCGACAAGGGCGTCAACCTCGTGGTCGACACGGACGCCATCGCGGGTCTGCACGTCACCGTCGACCGCAACCGCATCGGACAGGTTCTTACCAACCTCCTGTCCAACGCGCTCCGGCACACCCCTGTCGGGGGGACCGTGACCATTGTCGGCGGCCGGGCCGATCGGGAGGCGACCATCACCGTCGCGGACAACGGGGAGGGCTTGACCACAGAACAGCTCGCTCACGCCTTTGAACGCTTCTACCGAGGCGACTCTGCTCGGACCCGGGACCGCACCGGCTCCGGTATCGGTCTCACCATCAGCAAAGCCATCGTCGACGCCCATGGCGGCAGCCTGACCGCGGACAGCCCCGGTCTCGGGCAGGGCGCGTCGTTCACGATCACGCTGGGCCTGGCATGACGCAGCGCCGGTCGAGTCCGTCCTGGCTCAGCCGACCGGTGCGGCGCACTTATCAGGGATGATCACGTTCGTGACTGACGCATACCTCAGCCCGCGGACACCACGGTGGTCGCCCACAACGGAGGGTGACATCGAATCGGCCTTGCGAGATGGGCTGCTCGAGGAAACGCACTTCCTCGATCTGAAGCGCGAGATCGCGCCAGGTCGAGCCGCCAACAAGGAGCTTGCTCGCGACCTCGCCCAGTTCGCTATCGACGGCGGCACGCTGCTTGTGGGCGTTGCGGAGGTCAAGGACTCCCTTCCCCAACTGGAACCCCAGCCGCTACACGGACTCAGCGAACGCGTGGAGCAGGTTGCTCGCTCACTGGTCGACCCGCCCCTCGCGGTCACAACAGCCCCGATTCAAGGCGGCAAGGACGCCGGCATGGGTTACCTCGTCGTGCAGGTTGCAGCTTCTGGGCAAGCCCCCCACATGGTCGAGGGCGTGTACTACGGCCGAGGCGACAAGACACGGACGCGGCTCTCGGACGAGGAGGTACGGCGCCTGCACGCAGGCAGAGCAGCAGACGTGGAGCCAGCGCGCCACGAACTGGCCAGATACGTCGAGCGGGACCCGATCCCGGCGGATCTTCGACGCCAAGCCCACCTGTTCGTCGTTGCGGTCCCGCTAACCCCCCAACCGGAGATGATGCTGTCCGAGACACACTCACAGGACGCGCACGCGCAGCTCTACTCTCTGTTGACCGAGGGCGGGAGACTTCCAGACGGTCTCGGCCAGTCGTTCGCACCCAACCTGTCCAGTTCCGCGACCTTTCAAAGACGCAGCGACGGCGCGGCGATGACCAGCGGGCTCGACAGCGGTCGGGTGTTGGTGGACCGAGGCACCGGTCGCTTCAACGAGGATGTCTTCGAGGTCGAGGTCTCCGAGGACGGCGTCATCCGGCTCCTCACAACCCGGCTCAGTGATGAGGTTCGTGACGGGAGCCAGATGCTGTTCCCGACCATGATGCCCATCCTGGTACGGCAAGCCGTCGGCATCGCAGCCGCCGTGGCTCACCGTGTCAACGACGGCCGAAAAGTGAGCAGGAATCGACGCCTGAAAACTGAGCAGGTCCGGGCGCCGTCCGACTGAGATCACAGGCCAAAAGCGCCTCCTTGGACAAGGATCACGACGCCCAAGATGATCAGGACGAGTGGGAACAGGATGTGTTCGGACTTCTCGAGGGACTCGTCGATGCCCGGCCGGGTGGCCACGAACTTCGCAATGGCCACGAGGACTGCGACGAACAGCAGGAAGACTGCGCTGTAGGTCAGGATGCTGGCTGGACTGACACTGAGGAAGACGGGGACGTAGACACCGATGTTGTCCCCGCCATTGGCGAAGGTCACAGCCGCGACGGTCAACGGCGCGACCTTCTTGCGGTCATCGAGCTCGTCATCGTCCTCGCCCTGCCATGCCTCCCACGCGGCGCGAAGCCCCAAGAGCAGGGGGATCAGACCGAAGTAGGGGATGGCGGATTCCGGCAGGGCCAGGCTCGCGCCCCAAGTAGTCAGGAGAGCCGCGCCAAGGATGCCCAGGAATCCCAGGTACTGACCCACGACGATGCGTCGCGTGGTTCCTGCGCGGCCAGCGCCACGAGCGAAGAACAGCGACAACACGATGACGTCGTCGATGTTGGTCGCGACGAACAGGCCGACGGCCTGGATCATGGTGGCCAACATCAGCGGACCTCCTGGCAGGCGCTATCGCTGCAGGCCGGATCGAGACAGGGTGCGGCGTCGTTCACGGCCAGTGTCACCTCGACCAGCGAAGTGAGAGCGTCGCGCAGGTGATGATCGGCGATGTTGTAGCGGACCTTGCGCCCCTGCATCTCGGCCACGACAATGCCGCAGTCACGCAGGCAGGCCAGATGGTTCGACACGTTCGACCGGGTCAGGTCCAGACTCTGGGCGAGTTCGGCGGGATACGAGGGCGCATCCAGCAGGCTCAACAGGATGCGCGCTCTGGTGGGGTCAGCCAGGGCCCGTCCGATTCGGTTCAGGGCGTCAAGACGCGAAGCAATGGTCAGCATGTGCTGAATAGTACAGCAGCAGCTGACGTGTTGATGGGTGAGCCCTGGCGCGAGGTGGGGTGCCCCCCAGCCACGCATCTTCTTCTCTGCCCCTAGTTGTTGCGGTCTTTGGTGAGGAGTTCTCGGCGGGCGCGGGTGCGGTAGGACTCGCCTGAGAGGGCGAGGACTTCGGCGTGGTGGACGAGGCGGTCGATCATGGCGGCGGCGATGACGTCGTCGGAGAAGGTTTCGCCCCAGCGGCCGAAGGGCAGGTTGCTGGTGACGATGATGGAGCCTTGTTCGTAGCGGGACGCGACGAGTTGGAAGAACAGGTTGGCTGCGTCGGCGTCGAAGGGCAGGTAGCCGACCTCGTCGACGATGACCAGGCGGTACCGCTTGATCTTCTTGAGTTCGGCGTCGAGTTGCCCTGCCTGATGGGCGGTCTGGAGTCGGCTGATCCAGGCGCTGGCGGTGTCGAACAGGACGCTGTGGCCGTTTTGCGCGGCCTTGATCCCCAGGCCGATCGCGAGGTGGGTCTTGCCGATGCCGGGCGGCCCGAGCAGGACCACGTTCTCGGCCTTCGACACGTAGGTGGAGGTGGCGAGGTGGGCGAGCAGGTCGCGGCGTAGGGACGGGAGGTGGTCGTAGTTGAAGTCCTCGAGGGTCTTCATGGCTGGGAAGTGGGCGGTGCGGATCCGCATCATGGTGCCGGCGGCTTCCCGGTCGGCGGCTTGGCGTTCGAGGACGGCGGCGAGGTATTGCTCGTGGGACCAGCCCAGGTCGCGGGCCTGGTCGGCGATCTCGGACCAGGTCTTGGCGATGGTGGGCATCTTGAGCACGCGGGTGAGGAAGGCGAGCTGGGAAGCGATCCGTTCCCCGTCCTGACTGGTAGACGCTGTGAAGCCCGTGGTGGTGGTGGGCTGGGTGTTCGGGGCGGTGGTCTTGCTGGTCATGAGGCTCCTTGGTGGGTGTGGAAGTCGACGCCGAACAGGGCGTCGTAGTCGGGCAGGGCGCGGATCGCGACGACGTGTCCGTCGTCGTGGGCGCGGGTGGTCGGGGTGTGGCGGGCGCGCTGGTTGTAGGCGTGGCGCAGGTCGTGGGCGATGCGCTGGTGGGCGGGGTCGGTGATCGTCTGGCCCGTCGCCCAGCAGCGGGTGTGGAGCCCGACCAGGGCGTCGTCACACAGGATCCGGACCTGGTCGCCGGTGGTGGTCGCGGTCACGAACCGGCCGATCGCGCGCGGGTCCGCGGAGTAGTCGTTGCCGTCGATACGGATGTAGTAGTCGCGGGCGAGGCGGACTCGGTGGTGCAGACCCACGACGGGCGGCAAGGGTGGCAGGTCGAGCATCGCGGCCCGATCCGTGGTCCAGCGTTCGGTGGGGCTGGCCCCGAGGGCGCGGATACGGCGCTGGTTGGCGTGGGTGGCCAGCCAGTCGGTGACCTGGGTGTTGAAGTCGGCGGGGCTGGTGAAGACCCGGCCGGGCAGGAAGGACGTTTCGAGGTAGCCGTTGCGGCGTTCGACCAGGCCCTTGAACTCCGGGTCGCGGGGCGGGGCGAGGTGGAGGCGGACACCCAGCGTGCCGGTGAACGCGGCGGCCTCGGCCGAGGGTTTGCCGGTGCCGCCGATCGCGGCTTCCCGATCCCACACCAGCGTTCGCGGGACGCGCCCCCACTGGGTGAGGATGTGCCACGTGCCGGCCAGGATGTCGCCGGCCTTGCGGGAACAGATCATCACCGCGCTGGTGTGGCGGGAGTAGCCGCAGGTCATGGTCAGCACCGGCAGGATCCGTTCGGTGCCGTGGCCGACGGGGATGGGTGTGGCGGGGAACCACAGGTCGCACTGGGCGAGTTCGCCGGGCTGGTAGGTGATCCGGTCGGTGGGGTCTGGTGGCTGGAAGTACGGGCGCAGGATGCGGATGCGGTCCTTGAGGATGGTCATGGAGTGGCCCCAGCCGATGCGTTCGGCGATCACGGTCGCGGGCATCGTCGGGTACTGCGCGAGGAGTTGGCGGATCTGTGTCTCGAACGGGTCGACCAGCGACCCGGACGGTGGGCGGTGGTACTGGGGTGGCCGGTCGGACTTGAGCGCGGCGGCGACGGTGTTGCGGGAGATGCCCAGATGGCGGGCGATGGCGGCCTTCGAGAGGCCCTCAGCACGGTGCAGCCGACGGATCTCGGCCCAGTCCTCCACAGTGATCACCCCTGACAGGTTCCTCCGGGCTGCTCAGTTTTCGCCCGTCGTTTCCTGCATAGGTTTCACCCGTCGTCGACACACCGAGCCTCTTACGGCGGCATGTGGTCCATCGGTGTGGCCGCCACCGGTGTGGCCGGGCTGCCGATCTACGACGGCCGCGCTGGATGGGACACCGGGCGCGTGAGCTCGGACCTGGCGAGATACGAGCGGTTCACGCAGGCGTCCAGCGTTGAACTCGCTCAGCACCCCGGCGACGTCGCTAATCGCCTCGTGGGACGGTTCCTTCGTGGCGCGGGCATCGGCCGCTGCCTGCGGCGACTCGAAGAAGGTCGAATTGCTCGCCACAGGCTCAGCCTCCCACCCGGGAGCGACAGGAGCGTGTCAGCCGTCGGGGCAATCGATAACATTCGGCCCTGCTCTCGCGAAATGTCGAGGTGCAGCGAAGGTTGCACGGTCTCGGCGCAATATCTTGCGCAACCGGCGCGGCGGCTGCGCTTTGCGCAATTTACTGGCAACGGCACGGAGCGTCGGGGATGGCCGTCGGAGTTGACACCTGCTCCAGCCATGCCCTCGTGATTCCCTGGTCACGCCTCGGGTGTCGGCCCGTAGACGTGGCTCCCACCGCTCCCCGAGCGGCACTCCACCAGAGTCCGCAACTCGCGCGCGGTCCAGTAGTCACCACCGGGCAAGCACCGCATCGACGTTCGGGGCGCCCTTCGCCAACGTGGTGCGCCAGTCCAACTTCCTGAGATGCTGCAAGTGGCCCACGAGAACGATCGGCGCGAGGTCCACATCTGCCGCGGCCTGAGTGATACAGGGCCCGCTCAGTCGATTAGGAAGCTCCGGCAGCCCATCCGGCAGGACCCACCGGGCGGCTGTCTTGTTGGCCTCACGTTCCTGGGTCGCCTCACGTGAGTGGTCATCGGGGTCGTCGTCAACGTCTATCGTCTCGACGATCGGCGCATCGTTCTTGACGTGGCCATGAGTCAGGTGAGCGATCTCGTGCACAAGGGCAAAAAGCACCTTGTCGAGTCGCTTCCCTCGACCAGACAGGCCAATGACGTGGGTCTCGTCGACAATCATCGCGCAGCCATCGATCTTCGCGCCTGGGAGGGCGGGGACGTAGACCAGTCGGACACCGACGCGGCCAAGCATCTCCGGCAAGGTGGCAAAGTCCCCAGGGGTCTTGAGGATGCGCGGTAAGGCCGCACCGACGGCTTCGAGAGCCTTCCGCGAGTACTTGGCCGTTGGCGCCTTGTGGCGTGCAGTGTGACGGACCATGTACAGCCACGAGGTTTGGAGGGAGGAGAGGGCTTCGCCGTGATTGGAGCGCTTGGCGGCGGCCGCAAGGCGCGGCTCATCATCGAGCGACTTCAATTCGAAGAACCGCATGACCTCGTCCTCGAGTTCGTCCAGCGACTTGCCGGTAAGGACGCCTGTCTTCCTGAGTAGCGGGATGGGACCTTTGGCGTTGAGACGGGCACGACGGCGAACGTCGTCCAGGTCACTCTGCGACTTGGAGTCCTGCTTCTGCAGCCAGAGAAGGTACTGGTCCTGGAGGCTGAGCCACATCTCGGCGCTGGTCCCGAGGGCAGCGCCGATCTGCGCAGCGGACTCGCGAGTGATCTCCTTCTTACCGGAGATGATCTCGGAGACGAACTGCGCCGGGCGGTCGAGGATGGCGGCAAACTCGGCCTGAGTCCAGCCGCGGGCCTCGAGCTCGTCGGCGAGGAACTCCCCTGGGGGGAACACCTCGGCTAGTACTGCTTTCATCTCGTTCTCACTATCGATGTTCAGTGGTAGTCCACGACCTCAAGGAGCACCGCTACGCGGCCTCCTTCGGTCTTGAAGGTCAGGATCAGCCGGAACTGATCGTTGAGTCGCATCGACGTCTGGCCCTGGCGGTCGCCCTTCAGCTTCTCCATCCGCAGACCCCGCATCTCGTACAGGTCACGCTCGTCCACCGCTGCGGTGATGAGCTGGACCTTCTTCCGATACGACTTGATGACCGTCGGGTCCCACCCCTTCGGTGCGTACGCCAACTCCTCGGCGAGCCGGCGCAGCACTTCGTCGTGGTACTCGACGCGCAACGTGACCTCGTTCCATCACCCCAGAGATGAAGACCCGCACCTCACGGATCCTAGGCGGCCCATGCTGCCACTCCGGCCCGACAGACTCCGACACGCCGAGTTGTCATCTTGTCATCATCCCTTAGGTGATGATCATCATGCTACCATGTACGGGCCAAGGAAACCGCCGGTTCACCAACCTCTCAGGAGCCAACATGTCCGACAACACCAGCGTCCAGACGCACGCGAAGACCTACGCGGTGGTCATCAACGGGACCCCGCACACGCTCGACGACGAGATCGTCAGTTACGAGAGCCTGGGCGCGCTAGCCTTCCCGGGCCACGACCCGGCAGCGATCTTCACCGTCGCCTACAAGAACGCGATCGCGCCCCACGGAGGCAGCGGCACCCTCGTGGCTGGCGAGTCGGTCAAGGTCAAGAAGAAGGGAACGAGCTTCGATGTCCGCCTCACGACTCGTTCGTGACAGCCCCGACCTGCAGCGCCTCGCCAGCGAGGGCTACACCGTCCGGATCGTCAAGAACTACCTCGTTGTGGACGACATCCCGTACGTCGACTCCGAAGGGGAAGTTCAGGCAGGATCGTTCATCTGTCCGCTGGAGACGGCCGGCGATCGAACCGTCAAGCCCAGCAACCACGTCATGGCGTTTGTCGGGTCGGCTCCGTGCAACAAAGACGGGGGTGAGATCTCGCCCGGGTTCGCCAACGTCGGCCTTACCTCCGGATGGGCAGCCGGACCGGAGCTGACGCCCGCCGTCGGCTTCTCCCAGAAGCCCCGGCCCGACGGGTACGTCGACTTCTACGAGAAGGTCATGACCTACGCAGCCATCCTGCTCGGGCCCGCGCAGGCGATCGATCCGACCGTGACACCCCTGCAGGGCAAGCCCTTCACCACGGACGAAGACGACGGGGTGTTCGTCTACCTCGACACCTTCTCCAGCCGTGCCGGCATCACTGCCCGCAACGAGCTGCTTGAGTTGTCGAAGGTCGCGATCGTCGGCCTCGGCGGCACCGGCGCCTACATCCTCGACCTGCTCGCCAAGACCCCGATCCGGAACGTCCACCTCTACGACGGGGACACCTTCAGCACGCACAACGCGTTTCGAGCACCAGGCGCCGCGTCCGTCGTTGACCTGAACGCGCGGATGGCAAAGGTCGACTTCTACGCGGCCATGTACGCCAGCATGCGCCGCAACATCCACCCCCACGCCGCCTACATCACCGCAGCCAATGTCTCGGAAGTGACCGACGCTGACTTCGTGTTTCTGGCGATGGACTCTGGACCCGACAAGTGGACGATTGTGAACTCGCTCATCGCGGCCGGCGTCCCTTTCATCGACACCGGCATTGGGGTAAGCGACGACAGCGGGATCGCGGGGCAGATTCGCGTCACCACAGGGCTCCCGGGTGCAACCGACCACGTGACCCAAGGCGGGCTAATCTCCGTCGTCGCCGGTGACGCCGCCGAGTACGACACGAACCTCCAGGTCGCCGAGCTCAACATGGCTGCCGCGGTGATGGCCGTCATCCGCTTCAAGAAGTGGCTGAAGTTCTACGCCGATACTGAGGGCGAACTGCACAGTACCTATCGCATCGACACCAACGAGACTCTCAACAAGTACGCACGGATCTCCGAGCAAGCGGACTCGGGCGAAGGTGCCGGCGTAGCGTGAGTCTGCACAGACTTGAGCCGATCTACGTGACGTATGTGCCCAGCGACCTCGAGCAGGGACGTCTCTACATCTCGATGGAGTACTCGACCGCCGTGCACCTCTGTGCGTGCGGTTGTGGAGCGAAGGCTGTGACCCCGCTCGCGAGTGACGGCTGGACCCTCACGTTCGACGGGTCTGTAACTTTGCGACCATCCGTCGGGAATGGCCAATTGTTCTGCCGGTCGCACTACCTGATCACTCGGGACGCGGTCGAGTGGCTACCGCCCATCGGCGTTGCTGCGACGCGGGCGGCCATCGTGCGAGACCAGACTGCAGCGGCAGCCGATCGCGCTCCAGCACACTCGACCTGGTGGAAACGACTCGTGGACGCGCTGCGAAGACGTCGCGCATAGGGCAGGCTGACAGATCACGCACGCTTGTGGAGCGCGTATGCGAGTTCGAGCTGTTGCTGGTCATCGAGGGAGTTCTCGAACAGGCGGTAGAGGGCGCGGTCCTTGGCCGTGGGCGTCTTGCCTCCCCAGGCGGGCGAAATGTCGATATGGGCGTGGGCAACGTGGACCCACTGCCACGTCAGTCCGTAGGGCGAGCTGGTGTAGCGGGTGCCGGGACGGTACTGGCGAGCCCACTCCTGGAACCAACGACTCGTCAGGTGCCGACGGTGCTCGATCTTGGCTTCGGTGGCGCGGTAGTCCCGCCGGTCCACGTCCTGGATGGCTGCCCAGATCCGATCTTGCCAATCCGGTGCAGCGATCAGCATGGTGCGCGTGCAAGCGCGTGCGCAGCGGGTGCCCATGGGTCCGGGCATACCGAGGGCTTCGGCGGCGGCGGCCCAGGTTGTCACGTCGGGATGCATCCTGGCCAATGAGAGGGAGGCGAAGAGTCGGACCGTCTCCTCGCCGCTCTCGGAGGCACCGGCCAGATGCTCGGTGTACTGCTGGTGGGGGATGACCTGTGGGACGACCTTGTGGTTGATCTTCATCGCAACTCCGGATGGCGGGTGGGTGTCGAGGTGGTGGGACAGACGGCGGTGACCTGACCGTGCAGACAGCACGAGCCTGGTCAGCGTCGGCGTCATGACGGTCCGATCTGCCAGCCATCCAAGCGGCCCCTCGTTCGTGGGCGGGGTTAGCTCGGTCCACGGCATCAACGCAGCCGCGGCGGCCTCGAGATCGGGCGCCTTAAGGATCGCGTCGGCGGTGGCCAGCGTCTCTGCCCGCAGCCCTGGGTCCTCTGGCGGGCGCAGGCCCCAGCGTGGTCCACGATCCCCGGTGCGCCGCTGCGCTTCCGCGGCGAGGCGGGCTGGCCACGTGGCGAGTCTGCGGGCGCCGGGTTGGCTGGCGAGGTGCAGCAGGAGGATGGCTAGGTGTCGCAGGTCGGCCAGGTACATGGCCCCGTCGACCCGGCCGCCCAGGACGACGACGGCGTTCCGGCTGAGGGCGTCCTCGACGCGAGTCTGCATGGCGAGGACTTCTTCGTCGGCGATCTCGACAGAGATGGTGGTGAGGTCGTGCTGGCACTGGCTGGTAGGTCCGGCCGCGAGCGGGTTCCCGCACACGGTGGCGGCGCCGACCCGGCGCAGGTGAGAGTAGCGCTGGTCGCGGAACGGGCGGTTGCAGCCCGGGCATTCGGCGACCAGCAGAGTGCGATGGCGTGTGCAGGCGGTGACGATGAGCAGGCGCCAGCAGGTGCGCCAGGCTCCGTCCTCGGCGAGGCAGGTGGGGCAGATCTGGGTGCCGTGGGCGGGGGTCCAGCCGCGGGCGGCGACCTGCCGGTAGGAGTGCCGGTCGTCCGGGTCGAGGCCAGTCAGGTCGAGCGCGGTTCCGTCGAACGCACTGACGGTCGCCGCTGTGATGGTCTGCTCTGGGATGCGGGCCAGCGCGGCGAGGGCGGCGATGGTCGCCGGCGCGGGGGCGAGCGTCAGATACCGGGTGTTGGCGCCGCGGCTACGAAGGTGGGTCAGGAGTTGGGCGGTGGTCAGGCCGTTGGCGTCGGCGAGGTGCTCGAGCCAGGACTCGATCGACTCCCCGTCGCGGGGTGTGACGGAGATCGGCAACGCGGATGCAATGGTCATGCGGTCCTGCGTCGTGGCTTGTTGGGGTCGCGGAGGCGGTAGGTGTCTTCGCGGCCGTTGCGGTACGCGCGGCCGCCGGCGATGCCGGTGTACCCGGACAGTTCGGCCAGGTCGACGCACTCGACGAGTATGGGGCATCCGATGCAGACCTCGGCCGGTGCCAGCAGCGCCCGGGCTCGGTCGTCGACGGCCTCGGCTGCCAGGTAGTGGCGTTCCCACCGGCCCCAGCGGGCGGCCATGCCTTTGCAGTTTCCGTCCTCCAGGCTCCAGGCGGCGGCGCGGGCGAGAGCCTCGCGGCTGATGCCCCTCATCGACGGACTCCTGTCTGGGTGCACCGGGCGGGTTCGAGGGTCGCGCTGCTGATAGTGATGCTGGCCGAAAGTTCAAGGTCGGGGCCGTGGGCGCACCGCAGCTGGTGCTGCAGGTCGGCGCGTGCCTCGGTGGCCTCCTGCTCGCTCAGGTAGCAGGCGACGGGGTCTTGGCAGTCCCAGACGATCCAGACCCGCTGCTCCGGCGTCGGCGACCGAGCCTGTGTGGGGTCGAGGAAGGCGTCGACGATCAGGCGTAGCTCCTCGAAGTAGTGGGCGTAGAAGGTGGCGTCCATCGCGCCTATCGGGGTGTCGTCGATCGTCCGGAGCAGACGCCTGGCCAGCCGCTCCACTGACTCCACTGACTCGCCGGGTGTGTTGTCGTCGGGTGTCATCGGTACCTCCTGGCGATGCCGGCCCACGTGGTCTGGATCGCTGGGATGTGGAGCAGGTCGGTGTCGGCGATGAGTTGCTGCCCGGTCTCGTGAAGCAGCAGGCGCGTCTCCGGGTCGATGTTTTGGTTGAAGGCGTGAACGTCGCGGTCGGGTGTGGTCGGCCAGGGGCTGGAGCGCATGGGGCCGTGGGTGAACCGGGTCCACATCCACGCCAGCGCCAGCCTCCTGAACGCCGGTTTCGTGGTGATCGCCGAGGGCAGCCGCAGGAGGGTGGTCCTCGGCAGCCGGGTGACGGCCCGAAGTATGTCGCGGCGGCGCTGGTAGTCGATCAACCCGGCTGCGAGCAGCTCCTGCAACGCGGTGGTGAGCAGGTCGCCGTCCTGCTCGCGCAGGCCCTGCCCGGCGTGGACGCCGTCGATGAGCACGCAGGAGGGGATGCCTGTGACCCCCAGGGCGGCCATCGCCTCTCCCTGCGTCTCGGCCTGGCCGCTGGCCTGGCTGATGAGCATGTGCAGGGCGGTGGCCGCGCGGGTCAGCGACAGCCACGCCCCGGGCTTCCGCTCCTCCTCACCTGGGGGTGGCGGGAGCATGCTGGGCACGTGGTCCGGGCGCAGCCCGTCCTGGTGGACGTGGTGACGCAGCCGAGTCAGGAACCAGTCCAGCCGGTCGCGGTCGGCGTCGGTGAAGAGGGCCGATTGATGGCAGCGCAGGTGAGCGGGCTTGCTGCGTCGACCACGACGTCGGCCGGTGAGGACCAGCAGCGCTGCGACGGTGGTTGGGTCCGGGCAGGGGTAGGCACCCCACCTTCGAGCCGCGGCGAGGTCCACCGGAGGCAGGTCGCCACCGCGGCCCAAGGAGTCGCTGCCGATCGTGGCGGCCAGGTCTTGGCAGCGGCGACGCCGCCGGTACAGCACCTGCCTGGCATCGCGGTCCGCTACCGAGGCCTCGGCCAGCCCTACGAGGGTCTGGACGACCTCGAGGACGCGCGGGTGTGCGGGGACCGCGGCGTGCGGGGAGCCGGCTCGTACCAGGTAGCAGGAGCAGCGCAGGCAGACCGGAACCAGCGCGGTCTGCCACAGCAGCTCCCGGTGGCCGGTCGGCACCGTGCAGGACGGGCACACCCAGGCCACGGCGTGGTGCAGTCGCCACCCGTGGCGACGCTGGGGACCGTGGCCACGGACAGTCAGCGGGTAGCGGTCCATCGTCAGCTGCGTCGCCGCCGCATGGTCGAGCGCGGCGAGGGAGCCGATCGTGGACAGTTCGCTCGGCGGGACGTCGATGTCGTGCCGTCGCGTCGGCAGGACCCGGCCCCGGGCCAGGCCGTTGGCGTCTGCCAGCCGGGCCGCATACGAGGACAGCGGTTCCCCGGGGCAGGGCGCGGGCCGGACCGGCAGGAGCGATGCGTTCACGAGGCACCGACCTTGGCCCGACGCTTGGACGCCTTGGGGGTGGCGGTGCGCAGGTCGACCTCGCCGGCGGTGGCCCTGGCGGAGAGCGGGACGGCGTCGAGGTGGTCGGTAGTGATCGTCTCCGAGCCGTCGTCGAACGCGGCCAGCAGGGCCTCGGTGAGCAGGAGGGCGGTGTCGCCGACGTAGCCCTGGGTGCGACGCCAGATGTGGCCGGCGAGGTCTCGGGCGAACACCCCGGCCGGGGCGCAGTCGAAGTAGGGCAGCAGGACAGCCTCGGCGTCCTTGAGGAACCGCTGCCAGTCCCGTTTCTCCTCCTCGGTGCCGAAGCCGTACGGGTGAAGGGTGACGCGTTCGAGGCGGGAGTTGATCTGCGGGTCCAGGTAGATCGGTGAGTCGTGCAGGTCGGCCCCGATGAGGATCATCGTGCCGCTCAGCTCGCCGAGCTCGGTGTTGAGGTACTTGAGGAAGTCGAGCATGTCGCGGGAGTCCTTGTTGGACACGTCGAGGAAGTGGGCGTCGTCGATGAGCAGCAGCCGCACGCCGTGCTGGCGGAAAGCGTGCACCACCCGGGTCGTGGTGACCCGGACCAGGCCCTCGCTGGGGTAGCCCATCGTCAGCAGCAGCGCGGCGAGCACGTCACGGATCCTGGAGGCCGCCCGCAGCGTGATGTAGACGTGCGGGATCCAGTCCGCGGTCACACCCGGTTCGGGGTTCCACGTCGGCCGCGGGTCCGCGCAGGCGGGGCCGAGCAGGTCCCGGTATGCCGCCTGGGCCCAGTCCTTGACGAACGTCGACTTTCCCGACCGCGAACGGGGCGCTGACCGACCCGATGGCCTTCGCACCCGGCGGGCGGAGGGTGTTGCGTCCCACCAGCCGGGTCAGTCGCGTGGCTGCCCGCCGCGCCAGGACCGACGGCAGTACGACGGTGGCCAACCCGGAGCTGAGCAGCTCCCAGTAGGCGTCCTGGGCCGCGTCCGGCAGCTCGTCGAACACCTCCACCGGGACAGGCGAGGGCAGAGCGATCGATGGTGCGGTCGCTTGCTGGTGAACCGCCCCGGGTTCAGTGGAGAGTCGTGTGTGCTTCGGCGGCGGTTGCCGTCGAAGGGTTGCGGGCAGCGTAGTAGGCGTTCTCGTACGCTGCGGGTGCGAGGTAGTCGCACCAGGAGTGCGGGCGGGTCGTGTTGTACCAGTCGACCCACCGCAGGACCTCGAGCTCGACGTGCTCGAGCGTCTTCCACGGGCCTTGGCGGCGGATGAGCTCGGTCTTGAACACGCGGTTCAGCGCTTCGGCGGCGGCATTATCGTAGGAGTCGCCCTTGGACCCGACCGAGGCAACGATCCCGAGCTCCTCCAGGCGCTCGGTGTAGCGGATGGCTCGATATTGGACGCCGCGGTCGGCGTGATGGACCAGGCCGGTCAGGTCTCGTCCCTGACGCTGGCGCTGCCAGATGGCGTGCTCGAGGGCGTCCAGGGCCAGGTCGGTGTGCAGCGAGCTGGTGACTCGCCAGCCGACGACGCGCCGGGAGAACAGGTCCATGACGAAGGCGACGTAGACGAACCCGGCCCAGGTCGGCACGTAGGTGATGTCGGCGACCCACCGGTCGTCCGGGGCTGGGGCGGTGAAGTCCCGGTTCAGCTGGTCGGCCGGGTGGACGTCCTTGGCCGGGATCGTCGTCCGCGGTCGCTTGTGGTCGCCGGCGACCGCGCCGACCAGGCCCAGCGCCTTCATCCGCCTGGCCACGGTGCACCGCGCCACCGGCGGGTAGCGCCGTCCGGTGGGCCGGCCGTGCTCGTCGAGGACCTCTTGCCGGTTGAGCACCTTCCACATCTTCATCACCCCGTAGACCTGGTAGTTGGCCTCGTAGGTGGTCTGGATGCGCTCATCGAGGGCGGCGTCGGTCAGGGCCCGGTTCGACGGCGGGCGCTTCATGGCCGCGTAGTAGGTGCTCGGGGCGATCTTGGCGCCGGCCTCGGTGAGGACGGTGCAGATCGGCTCGACCCCGAACTGGTCCTTGTGCTGGTCGACGTAGTCGATCAGCGACTTGAGGGGCGGTCGAGCTCCGCCGCGAAGAAAGCCGACGCCGACCGCAGAATCGCGTTTGCCCGGCGCAGCTCTCGGTTCTCCTTCTCCAGCTGCACGAGCCGCTCGTGCGGATCGGTCGTTGTCGCTGTCGACCCGGGTGACTGGCCAGGGCCTCGGAACCAGTTCCGCAGGGTCGGCCCCGGGATGCCCAGCTGCTCACCCACCTGGCTGCAGGCGCGCTTGACCGGCATCCCCGGGTTCTCCCTGATCGTCTCGTTCACCGTGCGGATCGCACGCTCACGCAACTCGTCGCTGTACTTCCTCGGTGCAGGCATGACTCCACTCTCCCGTAGAGATCAAGACCCTCCACCAAACCCGGCGCGGTTCATGGTGCCACAGGCGTGCGTCCATCAGATCGCCTCCTCGTCGTAGTCCGGAAGCGGGGCGTCGAAGTCAAAGGAGGAGTCCTGCGCCCGGTCGAGGGTGGTGTTCCCCTCTGCTCCGTGGATCCTCGGGAGTCCTGCTGCGGCCTGCTCTTCCAACTGAAGGTGTGCGTCGGCGACCTCGGCGTGGTCGCGTTGCGACTGCTCCCAACGCAGTTGCGCGGCAGCGAGCTTGGAGCGCCACTCGTCCGTGGTTGGGGCTGCGGTGAGCTCGCCGATCTCATCGATGATCTGGCGCATGACGCGGGTCTTGTTGATGGACCGGTTGCCCCCGCGTTCCTTGAGGCGTTCCAGGGCCCTGTCGCGGACGACATCGCCGAGAGGTGCGTGGATCAGGTGTCGCGCCTTCCACGGGACCTCGTGGATCCGGTCGGTGTCCGGGTGACGGAACCAGAGTCGGGTGACGTCGCGTGGGTCGATGTGGAATGGGATGGCCGAGTCCTGCGCACGGAAGGTTCCGGGTCTGACCGAGCGGAATTCTTCGAGGACGGCCGCGTCATAGGTCAGGTTCTTGTGCTCGACACCGGCGTGCCCGGGGGACAGCCAGATGATCGGGAGGAACTGGTAGAGCAGATCGGGGTGCTGCGGCACGAGGATCCGGCCCGTTGCGTCCGCGAGGGCGTCGTGCATCTCCAAGGGGGTCAGGCGGATGCCCGGTGCTCCGGGCAGGGTGAGTCCGTCGTGCGGCATCCGGTGGTAGTCGAGGGCGACCCACCGTCGGAAGTGGCGCTCGAGCTCGTCGGCGGTCAGGAGCGGCTCGTCCGCCTCGATGCCGATGAAGCGTCCCCGCTGGTGGATGGAGCGGCCCTTGTATCCGGGCACCTGCTGGTAGGCGCGTTCGAGGTCCTCCATCTTCCGCTCGGAGTGCGGGTTGTCCGTGGGCTTTTTGCCGCGCGAGAGGCGCAACTCGATGCCGAAATGGTTCAGCAGGGCACGGAAGTGCTCGCCGACGAAGATGCTGCCGTGGTCGCTGCGCAGCGCGGTGGGGGCCACCCCGGGCAGGTAGTGCACTCCTTGGATCGTCAGGTCACGCTTGACGGCGGGTCGTCTACCGATGTGGACGGGGTTGCCGCCAAGGTCGAGGGACTCGGGGATGCCGCACCAGCGGAAGTCGTCGATGGTGGTTCCGTCGACGACCATGGCGAACTGCCGCATGGCGTCATAGACGAGGAGCCCGACGTCGATGCCGCGGGCTCCCCGCGGAAACACTCGTATGCCGTGGATGACCCGGGTGGCGATCGAATGGATGACGCCGACCTCGACGTTGATGGCGCGCTCCCGCAGGGGGTCGAGGACGAAGTTGTTGGCGATGGTCAGGTCGGTGGCGAGCTCGGACGGGTGCTGGGCCGGGTAGCTCTGGTGACCGGCGACTCGGCGCAGGGCCTTGGAGCGTTGGGCCCGCACTGAGGACCCGGTCGCGCGCCAGTGGTAGCTGAGGAACTCCTGGGTGATCCGGTCCGGCAGGTGCGGGTCGGTGATGCCCTCGTTCTTGAGGGCCACGCGGACCTGCCGTTCGATCTCCTGCAGGTTCGGGCGGCTCTTCGAGCCGTCGTACTGCGCGAACTTCTCCAGGGCAATCCGTCGGAAGTCGGCGTCGATGACATCGAAGGCCTGGCGGCCCTTGATGGCTCGCCCGTCCACGAGGGTGCGCAGCCCACCGCCGACCCAGAGGTTGTCCCAGCGTTGCAGAGTGCGGGGGGCGATCCGGTGGTCCTGCAGTTCCCCGTCGTAGACCCGGCGCATCACCGCCCGGTCGACGGAGCGTTCGAAGGAGACGACCTTGCTCATCTCGCGGTACCGCGCGGCCAGGCTGAGGCCGAAGTCGTCGCCGAACGGGTAGAAGGGCTCACCGGGCTGGGCGAGCTCGCGCAGCCCGAAACGGAACCCGGTCCGTGCCTCGAGGACGCACTCCTGCTTGAAGAGTGCCTCGCGGCGCACCGATTCCTCGAGCTGGGGCCACCACGGGAACAGGGAAGCATGGACGGCCTGTGGACCGTCCTCACCGACCGCTCGCGCCTGAAGCTGGGTGAAGGCCACGGACCGGTCTTCTCCAGTGGAGAAGCGCAGACGCACCCCATGGCGTTCCAGGTCCGTGACGACCGCGTAGCCGTCCGCGGTCAGGATCCGCGACCCGAGAGTGAGGGGAACGGCCGGGTCACTCATGGCACGTCCCGGAGCGCACGAATAGGCGTCGTCCGGCCAATCGGTTGGTCGAGGTCGACGACGAGGGCGCTGATCCAGGCGTAGTGCCACATCGCACTGACCAGGTGGCCCGCACCGCGGTCCGCGTCCAGGACCACCCCGACGGTCGCGCCGGGATCCCGGCAGATCCGGAGGAGCTCGTCCCGGGCGGCCGGGTACCACGGCATCGCCCGCCGGTATGCCGTCAGCCACCGCACGTTGTCCCGCCGCACGGGCGACCCTCCCCCGTAGACCCGGTAGCCCCACCCCACCTCGTCGCACGCCGCCTCGGTCAGGTCGCGGCTCTCGACGAACTTCTCGTCCTGCCGCTCGACGGGCCGGACGTCCCAGATGGTCACGGCACCCTCCCGCCCGAGGACCAGGGGTCAAGTCCGCTGGGGTGGTGTATGAGGTTGATCCCTCGGTTGGGCGTGTCGGTCAGGCCGTGAGGGCCTGAAGTTCGAGGTCGGTGCTCACCTCCTCGGCGTGCTGGGTGTCGACGGCTTGGGCGCGGGCGAGGACGTCGAGTCCGAGGTAGCGGCGGCCTTCGGCCCACTCGTCGTGTTGCTCGGCCAGGACGGCGCCGACGAGCCGGATGATGGATGCGCGGTCGGGGAAGATCCCGACCACGTCGGTGCGTCGGCGGATCTCGCGGTTGAGCCGTTCGTTGGGGTTGTTCGACCAGATCTGACGCCAGACCTCCTTTGGGAACGGCGTGAACGCGAGGATGTCGGCACGAGCGTCCTGGAGATGTTCGGCGACGGCGGGAAGCTTCTCGGCCAGGGCGTCGACGACACGGTCGAACTGGGCGTGGACGGCGTCGGTGTCGGGCTGGTCGTAGATCGAGTGCAGCAACGCCTTGACCCATGGCCAGGACGACTTTGGGGTCGCGGACATCAGGTTCGCTGCGTAGTGGGTGCGGCAGCGCTGCCAGGCAGCGCCCGGGATGGTCGCGGCGATCGCGTTCACGAGCCCGGCGTGCGCGTCGGACGTGACGAGCTTGACGCCGGCCAGGCCGCGGGCTGTGAGGTCGCGGAAGAACGCGAGCCAGCCGGCGCCGTCCTCGCTGGTGGTGACCTGCACGCCGAGGATCTCGCGGTGCCCATCAGCGTTCACGCCGGTGGCTACCAGCACGTGCACCGGCACCACCCGCCCACCTTCGCGGACCTTGAGCACGAGCGCGTCGGCGGCGACGAAGGTGAACGGCCCGGCCTCTTCGAGCCGACGGGTGCGGAACTGCTCGACCTGCTCGTCGAGCTCCTTGGCCATCACCGAGACCTGGGACTTCGACAACCCGGTGATGCCGAGGGTCGCCACCAGCTTGTCCATCCGCCGGGTCGAGACCCCGAGCAGGTAGCAGGTCGCCACCACACTGGTCAGTGCTCGTTCGGCACGCTTCCTGCGTTCGAGCAGCCACTCCGGATACAGGCTTCCCTGGCGGAGCTTGGGCACTGCGACGTCGAGAGTCCCGACCCGGGTGTCGAGGTCGCGGTGGCGGTAGCCGTTGCGGGAGTTGACCCGCTCCGGGCTCCGCTCGTTGTAGCCGGCGCCGCACACCGCGTCGGCCTGGGCGGAGAGCAGTGCGTTGACGAACGTGGTGAGCAGCTCCCGCATCAGATCAGGGCTCGCCTGGGACAGCTGCTCGTCGAGGAAGCGGGCAGGGTCGATACTGGGTACAGCGGTCATCGTTGTGGTTCCTTCTTCGAGTCGGTTTTCGCAGATCACTCGAAGGATCCACCCGGTGGCCGCGCCTACGTTGGAGGCACGCGCTCACTCAGGTCCGTCGTACACCACTCTGCTGGACTTCACTGGACCAGGAGGTCGGGAGTGTGCACTCTGGACCGGCCGTTCGCCGTGCTGAGCGCGAGCCGGGCGGGTTGCGACACCATCCAGACCACGTCCGGGTCTCGGTCGAGCTCACGCACCAGATCGTGCTCGAGCCCGGACTCCAGACGGATCGGACCCTCGAGGGTGACGGAGTGAGCCTGGACTGGGATGTGGCGACTCTTCTCCGTCGACCGTGGGGCACGGATCGAACGCAAGGCGCGCACATCAGGCGGCCCGGTCGTCCAGTCCCAGACCTGAGGGCCGGCGTCGAACCGGAACGTCCAAGAGACCACACGGGCTGGCCGCGGGCACGCGGCATCCCTAGACTGACCCATGACGGATCCTCGCTTTCGCAGCGTTCACTCGGGTCTGTCGCTGAGGGCGTACCGGTAGCAGCCGGTGCGCCCTCACTCCGTCTGGAGCGGGGGCATAGAGACCTAAGGGGAACCTAGCGGAGTGTTGCCGCTCGCGCAACCATTTCCGTCCAGGAGTGCGGGCCCCGCAGCTTGGCGGTGGAAACCGGTGACGTGTCGCTCCTCGAGCGTGCCTGCCGGGGGTTCCTTGCTGCGACCTGTCCACATGTGAGCATTTGCGCAGGTCAGCTCGGCTAGTCATAAATCGACCGGTGAGCCACATCTAGACTCAGGATTAATGACTAGAGGAGGTAACATGGGGCGCCTACCAACCACGATGCCTGACCAGCATCCCGAGCGCCGAGGTGGCGCCTTGAAGCGAACCTTGCAGACCTACCTGCAGTCCGTCGCGGACCCGTCGCCGATTGACGTCGTACGCGGCCTGGACGAGACCGTGCAGCCGGGGACCGAGTACCCCTGCCTGAATCCCGTGTGCGATCAGATGTGCGCGTGGCCCTCCGGCTACGCGGCCGGACGACCGACCAGGTTCTGCTCGCGCAGCTGCCGTCAGATGTTCGACCGGGTGCGAGCACGTCTCGCGTGGGAGGTCGACACGCTCGAGGAGTGGCTTCAGCGCGGCGACCTGCTGGCCAAGGATCGCGCCGCACTCGAACGCGCCGCCGGCCAGCGCCGCTGGGCCCTGGAGCGCTACCCCGTCACCGGGGTGGGGGCCGGCCGGCCAACGTCCTGAGCTTGGAGTGGGGTCAGGCTGACCCGCGCAGTGTCTCCCAGAGCTTCATCATCCCCATGATGGTCAGGATCTCCTCGCGGGACCGGTCGGCGGCGAGGCGTTCAAGCCCGCGCTGCTGGCTGTCGGTGGCCTCGACGATGACCTCCTGGATGGTGTGCCACAGGTCTGGCCCGGAGAAGAAGTCCGGCTTGTTGTTCGCAACTGCCTGGGCCCGCAGGTCGTCGTTCTCGAGCATCTTGCGCAGCACGGTCTCGACCGCGGAGACCTGGTCGCCGTCGGAGAGGCCGTCGCCGTCGAAGAGGGTGTTGATGTGGGCCAGCACCTCCGACCACGGAACCAAGTCGACGTCGTGACGGCCGCGTGAACCGGCTGCCAGGACCGACGCCAACCCCTCGGCCTCGCCCGCATCGAGGTCGAGGTCCTGATCGGGCTGCTTGTGCAGCGCGTGGTGGGTCAGGGTGACATCGGCCAGGTCGATGGTGTCCTCGTGCCGGTTGGAGTCCTTGAGTGCTTCGGCGAGCAACCGCGCGAAGGTCGCCCGCTTCTCCAGGTCGACGTCGTCGTAGTCGACGATCGCAGCGAGGAAGTCATACGTGCCGACGAAGGTGCGCAGATCCCGGCGGAAGGTGTCGAGCCGGTCGACCTCGCTGTCGTCACGACTCTGCAGTGCCCGCCGGTATGCCGTGTTAAACCTCTCCTTGACCGGCGCCAGAGCAGCGGACAGCTTCCCCTGATTGGGCTTCGTGGAGCCGTCGCCCCAGTAGGCCCTCGCGCAGGTGTCAACGTCGACGTCGTCGAAGAGAGCAACGCCGGCGAGCTTGTCCCACTGGTCGAAGACGATGTTGGGATCGCTGGCCTGCGTGAGGTAGGCGCCCTCGTAGTAGACCTTGAACGCGTCGAGGACGTCCTCGGCGTGGTTGACGAAGTCCAGGACATAGGTGGTCTTGCCCGGGTAGGTGCGGTTGAGCCGGGAGAGGGTCTGGACGCACTGCACACCGTCGAGCCGCTTGTCGACATACATCGCGCACAGCAGCGGCTGGTCGAACCCGGTCTGGTATTTGTTCGCCACGATGAGCACCTGGTACTCGTCGGTGCCCAGCGCCTCCGGGATGGTGCGGCCGCGCAGGTCTCTGTTCATCGAGTGCTCGGTGAACTCATCCGGACCTGACTCCGGGTCGTCGACCGAGCCGGAGAAGGCGACGAGGGTGGCGACGTCGGTGAGGTGGTGCTCGGCGATGTACTTGTCCATCGCCCGCTTGTAGCGCACCGCGGACTTGCGGGAGTCGGTCACGACCATGGCCTTGGCGTTGCCGTCGAGCAGGGGCGCGACGTTGGAGCAGAAGTGCTCGACGATGATCGCGACCTTCTGACTGATGTTGTAGGGGTGCAGCTTGACCCACCGCATCACCGACTTCATCGCCTTGGACTTGTCGACCGTCTCGGAGTCGTAGTCCTGCCCGCCGTGGACCAGGCGGAACGCCGTCCGGTAGGTCGTGTAGTTCGTGAGCACGTCGAGGATGAAGCCCTCCTCGATGGCCTGCTGCATCGAGTACAGGTGGAACGGGACCTTGTCGACCTCCTCCCCGGTGTCGGAGGTGCCGAACAGCTGAAGCGTCTTGCCCTTCGGGGTTGCAGTGAAGGCGAAGAAGGAGACGTTCGGCAGCGCGCCGCGCCCCTCGAGCTCCAGCCGCACCAGGTCGTCGACGCCGACCGTGCCGTCCTCTTCGGTGACGTCGTCGAGAACCTTGCCCGACAGGGTCTGTCGCAGCTTGTTGGCCGACTCTCCCGTCTGGGAGGAGTGGGCCTCGTCGATGATCACCGCGAACCGCTTACCCGCCAGCGACTTCGACTCCCGGATCGCCTCCAGCGCGAACGGCACCGTCTGGATCGTGACGACGATGATCGCCCCGCCGGTGGTCAGCGCCTCGGTCAAGGCCTGCGACTTGGAGGAGAACCGCTTGGCGAAGTCGCTGTCTGTGCCCTGCCCGATCGGCAGCACCACGCCCCGCTTGTGGTCGATCTGGTAGATCGCGTCCTGCAATTGGTCGTCCAGCACCGTCCGGTCGGTGATCACGAGCACCGAGTCGAAGACCTTGACCGAGGCCGCGTCGTGCAGCGTGGAGAGCTGGTGCGACAGCCACGCGATCGAGTTGGTCTTGCCCGAGCCAGCCGAGTGCTGGACCAAGTAGCGCTGCCCGGGGCCCTTCTCCTTCGCGTCGGCGAGGAGCTTCGTGACGGCGTCGTGCTGGTGGTAGCGCGGGAAGATCACCGTCGAGGACCGGCTGACCCTGCCGGTCGGCGGGTCCTTGCGCTTGGTCACCTGGACGTGCATGAACTTGCCGAGGATGTTCAGCCAGGTGTCCGTGGCCAGCACCTCTTCCCACAGGTATGCCGTGGCCGTCCCGTGCGGGTTCGGCGGGTTCCCGGCGTGGCCGGCGTTGCCGCGGTTGAAGGGCAGAAAGCGAGTCTCCGGACCGTCGAGCCGGGTGGTCATGTAAACCTCGGAGTTGTCGACAGCGAAATGCACCAGCGCCCGGTGACCGGGACTCAGCAACGGCTCCCGGCGCCGGGTCTTCGGGTCTACCGGTGGGCGGTCGTGCCGGTACTGGCGGATCGCCTCATGCACGTCCTGCTGGAACTCGCTCTTCAGCTCGGCTGTGGCAACCGGCAACCCGTTGATGAAGAAGACCAGGTCGATCGAGTCGGTCTTGTTCTCCGAGTAGTAGACCTGCCGCGCGACCCGCAGCCGGTTCTGGGCATAGCGCTTCGTGGTCGTCGGGTTCATCGATTCCGCCGGACGGAACTGGCACAGGTCCAACTGCTTGGTGAACTTGAACCCGTAGCGCAGAGCCGCCAGCGTCCCTCCGCCCGCATCCAAGGGACGGTCCAGCGACTCGGCGAGCCGGTCCAGCAGTCGCTGCCGGTCCTTGTCGGTCTTCACGACCGCGGCGAGTGTTTCCGGCTGGGTGGCCTCCAGCCAGGCGAACAGGTCAGCGGGCCACAGCGCCCGCTTCTTGTCATAGCCGGTGGAGCCTGGCTCGTAGACCCAGCCATGCGCCCCGAGGTAGTCGCATAACTCGTCTTCGAGCTGCCGCTCATGCTCCACCGCCACGCCTCAGCCCGCCTTCCCGTAGGTGGTGACGTCCAACGTGCCCGTCACCGCCGCCGTGATCAAGGCCGCACGCCGTTCCCGCATTGTGCCCATGAGCGCCCGTGCCTTGTCGACCACTGCATCGATTCGCCTCGTCTCGCGGTCGATCCTCGCTGCCATGGACGTCTGCTGCTCAAGGGGTGGCATCGCAACCCTCAGGGATGCAAGATCGCCGCAGGTCAGTCCCCCCTTGGTGCTGCCGTTCTCATCGCTCATTCGGCGCAGCTCGCCGTATGACGCGCGAAGCTGCCAAAGCAGAAAGCCGGAGTCCCAGTGCCGCTCTGAGGGCTGGACGAATGCCAAGTGCTGACTGGTGGTGGTGTCGATGCCGGTGAGCGTGGCCATCCCCCGAGTCTTGCCCTGTCCCGTCAGGCCAACGAGCAGACTGCCTGCCCTGACTGGGGGCGAGTGACACTGAGCCACGGCCAACTCTGTCACGAGGGCCGAGGGCCCCACCGCAAGTGCTTGATTAACGACGGAGCTGTTCATCCAAGGGATCGTCCCGTCCTCCCAGTAGTCGGGATTGTCGCGGCTCGGTGTCGAACCATTGCCGATGCGAGTCCGACGGCCGAGCTTGTCCAACGGCCAACCCATCGCTTCGAGCGAGGATGGAGCAGCCGAGGAAACGACGGCTGTCCGATGTTCGTTGAGCGCGTCGACAAGTTCCTCCTGCTTGGCGATGAGCGCATCGATCTTCGCCGTTTCGCGGTCGAGGAAGTCGGCGACAGCACGCTGGACATTCAGCGGCGGGATCCGAACGCCGATGTCTCCAATAGCGGCGGCCGATGTCGCAGGGTAACTGACGCCAGCGCTGATGGACTCGACGGTGGAGATGAAGTTGTCTGCCTGGAGCTGCCACGTCAGATAGCGCGGGTACACACGCTGCCGGTCCGGACTGATCACGGCGAACCCTGTCGAGAAGACAAGGGGGCCCTCAGTTGCGGGCACCTCCGTCACGGCCCGCAGATAGGTCCGCACCGTGGAGACGACGGTGTCGCCAGCTACGGCGAGCCTCCTGGCTCTGCTGGGAGCGACTGCGAAATGGGTTGGTTCGGCCGGAAGCGCGAGGGTCCCCTGACCTACGGCCGAGATGTCTACGTACAGGAACTCAAAGCCAGGATCGGCATCCTCCTCTAGGACGTCCTCGTTGATCGAGCTGACGTACTTGAGCCGGATCATCTCGCTCACGAGTCGAGCTCCGCGAAGAGGTCCTGGATCTCGGCGATCAGCCGCTTGACGTCGGCGTCGATCTCCTCAAGCGGACGCGGCGGGACGTACTCGTAGTAGTGCCGGGTGAAGGGAATCTCGTAGCCGACCTTGGTCTTGGCGTGGTCGACCCAGGCGTCGGGGACGTACGGGAGGACCTCGCGAGCGACATACTCGTCGATGTCCTGACCGAGGGGGACGTTCTCGGTGTCGCGCAGCTTTGGGTCCGGCTCGGGGTTGCCCTTGGCGTCCGTGCAGACCTCCGCGGACTCGTCACGCTCACTCAGTGCTGCGTGGATCGCCTTGCGGACCGGTGATCCAACCTGGAGACCGGCGGCGCCGAGCGCCTGGCCTAAGGCCTGATCGAAAGCCGGCCGCGCTCTCCACACGGTCTCGCGGTCGAGGGTCTGCAACGCGCGGCGGAGCTGCTCCTGCGTGCTTTCGTCGAGCTTCTGCACCGCCTTGGCCTGGATCGCCTAGTCGATCCGCACGGCCGTCGCCTGGTAGGCCAGCCGAAGGGGTCGTTCGACAGTGATGGTGTGGAAGCCGAAGGTCTCCCCCGGGAAGACCTTGGAGCGATTGTCGTCAGCGTCGTCGAAGGCGGCATACAGCTTGACGAGGGTCTCGATGTCGGCGGGCAACAACTCCTTGCGCTTCGATCCGAGGGACTTGCGCATCTTGGTGAACATCTGCGAGCCGTCGATGAGCTGGACGTAGCCGCGCCGTTCGGTCGGCTATTTGCGGTCGAGGACCCAGATGTAGGTGGCGATGCCGGTGTTGTAGAACATGTCGGTCGGCAGGGCGATGATCGCGTCGAGGAGGTCGGACTCGATGACCCAGCGGCGAATCTCCGACTCGCCCGACCCTGCGCGCCCGGTGAACAACGGCGATCCGTTGAGGACGATCGCGGCCCGGCCGCGGACGTTCTCGTCGTCGGGGTCGACGGTGCGCATCTTGTCGATCAGGTGGAGCAGGAAGAGCATCGACCCGTCGGAGACGGCCGGCAGGCCGGGGCCGAAGCGTCCGTTGAAGCCGAGCTGCTTGTGCTCCTTGACGACCTCGCGCTGGGAGGTCTTCCACTCCACTCCGAACGGAGGGTTGGAGAGGCAGTAGTGGAAGTCCTTGCCCGCGTGGGCGTCGTCGGTGAGGGTGTTGCCCAGGGCGATGGCGTCAACCGGCTGGCCCTTGATGATCATGTCCGCTTTGCACACGGCATACGAGCTGGGGTTGATCTCCTGCCCGGCCATGAGCAGCCGGGCGGCCGGGTTCTGCTCGCGCAGGTGCTCGTCCATCGTCGAGAGCATCCCGCCGGTGCCGGCCGCGGGGTCGTAGACGCGGCGGTTCACGGCCTTGCCCGGGGTGGTCGCGTCCTCGTCGCCCACCAGCAGCAGGTCGACCATGAGGGCGATGACCTCACGGGGGGTGAAGTGCTCACCAGCGGTCTCGTTGCTCGCCTCCGCGAACTTGCGGATCAGCTCCTCGAAGACCGATCCCATCTCGGTGTTGCTGACGTGCTGGGGTCGCAGGTCGAGCTTGGCGAACTCTTGGACCACCAAGTAGAGGGCGTTGGCCTCCTCGAGCCGCTGCACCTGCTCCTCGAACCCGAACCGGGTGAAGACGTCGCGGACGTTGTCGCTGAAGCCGTCGACGTAGGAGAGCAGGTTGGCCTTGATGTTGGCGCTGTCGCCCGTCAACGACGGGAGCGTGTACGGCGAGGTGTTGTAGAACGAGTACTTCGCTGCCTTGCGCAGCTTGACGTCCAGCAGGTCCTTGGCCGTCCGGTCACCGGAGCGCTTCTGCTCGGACAGCACAGCGTCCTTGGTCGCCGCCAGGACGCAATCCAGCCGGCGCAGGATCGTCATCGGCAGGACGACGTCGCCGTACTCCTTGGGCTTGTAGGGCCCGCGCAGCAGGTTAGCGATCGACCAGATGAAGTTGGCGTCCGGCTTCGACGGCAAGGTGAGGTGTCCTCTCGTGGTGCGTGGCCCCATCCTTGCCCATCACGCCAGCCTCTCGGTGGAGCGGTCTTGCCCGCGCCGTTCGAGGCGGGGGCAAGACCGAGGGTCAGGCCGCCCGGATCAGCACGAAGCCTCGGCGGCGACTCTCATCAAGGTTGTCCCTCAGCTCGCGAGCGACAACATCCTCGATGTGTGGTGGGACCTGGCAGCCGCACGAGGAGCCCCCGCCACGACCGTAGCCGTCAGGAGCTGCCTCCTCGCAGCGCAGCTCCGGCGGGACCCCTCGGGTGAGGGTGACGCAGAGGTCGTGCTCGCACGCGCGACCCACCAGTTTGACGTGACAGCGATGCGGAGACATCGCCACCTCCTTCGCGGCCCACGTTGGGCCGGGTTCGGGAGGTCTCTAGACTTGGCGATTGCTACATCGAGGTTGTCTAGATGACCTCCGGCGGGGCGAGCGTCGCAAGCGCTCGTCCCGCCCTTTTCTTGGACATGCACCCGATTCTCGGGGGCGGCCCCATCCTGACAGCCCCCACTGATAGCAGCCGGGGCTCACTGGGCCAAGCGACACCGGACGCTCCGGCGGCGGGACCATGCATAACGCGACCGTTGGATTGACCGCGCATCCATAAGCAAATGAGTACGTTACATACGAAGCGTCGCTGCGCAAGATTGGCTGCATCTCGACAACTGCCTCGACCACGGCATGACCCTCCGGTCCCAGGACGGAGGAGTTGCTGAAGACGTCGAGCATTTTGTCCAGTGTCTTGCCAATGGTGTGCACGGAGTGAACCTCCGCAGGGGCAACACCACCCATGGGGATCCATTACACGAGGTTTATGAAACATCCGAAGTGCGTTTGTGAAGTCTCCGCTGCATCTCGACATCCGTCTAAAAGTTAGTGGCCATGTTGGTGAAGCGGGAGTAGTGGCCCTGGAAGGCGACCACGATCGTGCCAGTGGGACCGTTTCGGTGCTTGGCCACGATCACGTCGGCCTCGCCCTCGCGGGGAGATTCCTTCTCGTACATCGACTCTCGGTGCAGCAGCACGACCATGTCGGCATCCTGCTCGATCGAGCCCGATTCGCGCAGGTCCGAGACCATCGGCTTCTTGTCGGTGCGCTGCTCGGGCCCACGGTTCAGCTGCGACAGGGCGATGACCGGCACCTCGATCTCCTTGGCCAGGAGCTTGAGGGCGCGGGAGAACTCCGAGACCTCCTGCTGGCGGGACTCGACGCGCTTGCCGGAGCTCATCAGCTGCAGGTAGTCGATGACCACGAGCTTGAGGTTGTTGCGCTGCTTGAGGCGGCGGCACTTGGCGCGGATCTCCATGAGCGACATGTTGGGCGAGTCGTCGATGAAGAACGGCGCCTCGCTGAGCCGCCCGGTCGTGCGGGCGATCTTGGTCCAGTCGTCGTCCTGCAGCTCGCCCTTGCGCAGCTTCTGCAGCTGGATCGAGGCCTCGGCCGAGAGCAGTCGCATGGTGATCTCGGTCTTGCTCATCTCGAGGCTGAACAGGACGGTGGCCTGCTGGTTGTGGATCGCCGCCGACCGCGCGATGTCAAGCGCGAGCGTGGAGTTGTGGGTCGGGATCATTGACCTGCCGGCGAGATACAGGTGGTCGTCGTTGCTCACCTGGATGCAGCGCACGGGCACCGAGGCGATGGGCTTCACCTTCGTGATGAAGCGGGAGTTTCTCCGCTGGAACTGGCGGCGACGAAGCTCCTTGTGCAGCAGCCTCTTGCGCTCCAGCACGAACACGTCCTCGTCCGAGGAGAAGGTGATCGTGAAGGCCGTCGAGCTCGCCGCCGAGCGGCCGCGCACCTTCTTGCGGCACATGCCACTTCGGTAGCCCAAGCCGGAGATGAGTTCATGTACGTCCTCGGCGAGGCGCAGGCTGGTGGTGGTGAATTGCACGCACCCGCCTGCAGACACGGTCCCGTCGGTGTCAAGGAGGCCAGCCAGCAGGGCGCGCCGCTGGGACTCGCTGGCCCGCTGGTACTCAACGGGGATGTGCTTGTCGCCGAGGACGCCGATCGTCCGGAGGCGGGCCTGGAGGGTTCCATGATGCTTCCGGCATGCCATGCACTGGCGGCCCGTCGTGGTGGGGCCGCCGCAGTCGGGGCAGACTGGCGTGGCGATCGGCTTCTGAAACGTCTTGAGGCGCCCCCCGCACGACTTGCCACACGTCCTGACGTAGGCGACGGGGTTGGTGAACGGCGTCCCACACACGGCGCAGCTCCTCTGCTCAGCGACCACCTCGGTGGCGAGCTGCATGAGATAGCGCATCGGGGACGACGTCTTGGTCACGACCAGTCCATCGGCCTCGAGCCTCATCACGATCTCGGGGTCCGCCGTCGTGATCTGCGCAGCAGCAGAGGTCCCGTCTCCCAGCCAGGCCCCCAGCGTGTACGGCTGGACCAGGAGCTCCCGCTCCGCGAGGGCGAGCGCAGCCGCCAGCGGCACGCTGTGGTTGAGGCGTGCGTCGGCTGTGCCCGTGCGCACCGTCGCAGCAATCTCCTCCGTGGTCCGGATCGCGGCGAACGTCCGCTGATTGCGCTGACCGTTCCTGCCGTCACGAGCGGCCTGAAAAGACTTGCGGCTGGCGCGCGTATCCGTCAGCCACTGGTGCTGGGCGTCGGCCACGATGGTCGAGCCGTCCGAGAAGGACACCTCGTAGCAGGGTCGGTCGGTCATGACCTCGGTCGCAGCGACCACGCGGGTCGGACGACCGTCGGCCCCAATGACCTCGTCACCGACCTGGACCTCACCCATCGTGGTCCAGCCGGTCGGTGTCACGAGGGGGGTGTCGAGCGCAAGCGCCTTGCCGACGGCGGGGCGCGCGGCGATCACGATCATCTGGCCGGGGTGCAGTCCGTTGGTGAGCTGGTCGAGCTCGGTGAAGCCGGTGGGCACGCCGACCATCTCGCCGTTCTTGCCCGAGGCGTGCTCGATCTCGTCGATCGTGGCCTCGAGCACCTCGCCGACAGCGATGTAGTCCTCGCCGCCGCGCTTGTCGGCGACCTGGTAGACCTCGGCCTGCGCGGCGTTGACGATGTCCTCGACGTCGCCGCCCTGGCCATAGCCCATCTGCACGATGCGCGTGCCCGCGTCGACGAGGCGGCGCAGGACGGCGCGCTCCTGCACGATCTCGGCGTAGTAGCCCGCGTTGGCCGCCGTCGGCACCGCGTCGATCAGCTGGTGCAGGTAGGCCTGCCCGCCGATGCGCTGTATCTCCCCGCGCTTGGTCAGCTCGTCGGCGACGGTGATGGCGTCGGCCGGCTCCCCGCGACCGTAGAGGTCGATGATCGCCTCGTAGATCGTCTCGTGCGCCGGGCGGTAGAAGTCGAGCCCGCGCAGCGCCTCAACGCAGTCAGCGATCGCGTCCTTGGACAGCATCATGGAGCCGAGCACCGACTGCTCCGCGTGGACGTCCTGCGGCGGCACCCGGTCGTCGCCGCCCCCGCCACCGCCGCGTCCACCCACCTCGGGCCCGTAGTCCCGGCGGTCGTCCAGCTCGGCGATCGACACGTCCTGCTCCCTCGTCCTGCGCTCGGGTCTGCCCCTCGACACCGACTCAACCACCCACCTCTGACAGACCCCCGTCGACAGCCCTCGGGTGCCGGCACGAGCCAGGTCCCACCACGCGCGCGCGGCACGGGGCTGTGGATAACTGGTGGATTGAACGGTCAAGCCATCCCTCGGATGGGCTGATGCAGCACGCTAAGGGTCGCGAATCCGCCTCTGCAACCACGCCCTGTGGACAACGTGTGGACAACACGCGGGACAACGCGGCCAAGTCGGTGGACAACCCTGTGGAGGGTGTGTGACTTTTCCGCAACCTCCCCGTCGAGACCACCCCTGACCTGCTCGTATGCCGTCCCCACGCTGTGCAAGGAAACTTCTCGCTGGGGATTACGCCATCTGAGGAGCCTGGCTCACGGTGTGGACAAACCGGACCATTCAGGACCCCACCCGTGGGCGTCCCTCACCCCTGTGGTAGCCGTTCGTGATCGAGGCGTTACGTTACGGAGCGGTAGGCGGCGTTGACCTGCGGTTTTCCACACCACCAGCCTATCTGGCCCCACTTCTGTGGAAACCGCCACTCCCCGAACCGTCCTCGCCCCCACCTCCACCCCACCCCTATCCTCGCCAGGGTGTCCCCGTCGATCCCGCCGTCACCCGCCCGCGAGATCACGCGCCTCGCCGTCCCGGCCTTCCTCGCCCTGGTCGCCGAGCCCCTCTTCCTGCTGGCGGACAGCGCGATCGTCGGCCACCTCGGCACCCCCCAGCTCGCCGGCCTCGGCGTCGCCAGCGCCGCGCTGCTCACCGCCGCCAACATCTTCGTCTTCCTCGCCTACGGCACCACCAGCGTCGTGGCCCGCCACGTCGGCGCCGGCGACGAGCGCGGCGCGGTCGCCAACGGCCTCGACGGCGTGTGGCTCGCCGCCGCCCTCGGCCTCGTCACCAGCCTCGTGGTCGCCGCAGCAGCCCGGCCGCTGGTGTCGCTCTTCGGCGCCAGCGCCGACGCCGTCACCCACGCCGAGCAGTACCTCCGGATCAGCGCAGCCGGCATACCGGCCATGCTCGTCGTGCTCGCCGCCACCGGCATCCTGCGCGGCGTCCAGGACACCCGCACCCCCCTGGTCGTCTCCGTCGCGGGGTTCACGGCCAACGTGGCCCTCAACCTGCTGCTCGTCTACGGCCTGCACCTCGGCATCGGCGGCTCCGCGCTCGGCACCGTCATCAGCCAGTGGGGTATGGCGATCGCCCTGCTCGCCGTCGTGGTCCGCGCCGCCCGGCGGCTGCAGGCCGACCTCCGCCCGCACCCCGGGAGGGTGCTCGTCGCCGCCCGCGGCGGGGTCCCGCTGCTCGTCCGCACCCTCGCGCTGCGCGCGGTGCTGCTGCTGACCACCTGGGCCGCCGCGGGGCTCGGCGACGTCCCGCTCGGCGCCTACCAGGTGAGCGCCACCGTCTGGAGCTTCCTGACCTTCGCCCTCGACGCGCTGGCCATCGCCGCGCAGGCCCTCACCGGCAAGGCCCTCGGTGCGGGCGACGCCGCCGGGACCCGCGCCATGACCAGCCTGATGGTGCGGTGGGGGCTGGTCGGGGGCGCCATCCTCGGGCTGCTGCTGCTGGCGGTGCACCGGGTCCTGCCGCCGCTCTTCACCCCCGACCCGGCGACCCAGGCGGCCCTCGCCGCGGGCCTCGTGGTCGTGGCGCTCGGCCAGCCCATCAGCGGGTGGGTCTTCGTGCTCGACGGCGTGCTGATCGGCGCCGGCGACGCCCGCTGGCTCGCCCGGGCCCAGCTGGTGCTGCTGCTCGCCTACCTCCCCGTCGTGCTCGCGGTCCGCCACGTCGCCGCCCCGGTCGGGGACGCGGCCGCGCTGATCTGGCTGTGGGCCGGGTTCACCGTCTTCATGACCCTGCGGGGGATCGCGCTGGCGCTGCGGGCCCGCACCGACGCCTGGCTGGTCACCGGCGCCACCCGGTAGCCACACCCCCGCCACTCCGATCACCACGCCGCAGCCCACGACCCGCCGGCTACGGCCCCACGGCCTCCTGCGCCGGGCTCAGCGCCAGCGCCACGCACCCGCCCACCGCGAGCGCCACGCCCGCCAGCGCCACCGGCGCCCAGCCGCCACGCACCCCGTCTCCAAGCACGGCCACGCCCACCACGCCCGGGAGCAGCACCTCGACGACCCACATCACCGCGGTGACCGGGCCGAGGGAGCCGAGCTCGAGGCCGCGGGCATACATGACGGCACCGGCGACGCCCGACGCCACGAGGGCCCACGCCACCGGCTGCGCGGCCACCCCCAGCACCATGGCCAGGCCCTCGCCGCTCGGTGCCTGCACCGCGCGGGCGGCGAGCGCCAGCCCCGAGAAGCCGACGCCGGCCAGCGCCCCCAGCGCCAGCGGGTGGCCGCGGCGCCACAGGGCGGCCGACGCCACGAGCGTGACGACGACGAGGGCGACCACGGACCCGGCATACCAGCTCGGGGGTGCGGTCGAGGCCTCCGACCCGGAGGACAGCGCCACCCCGGTCAGCCCGGCCGTGACCACGGCGATGGCCAGCCAGTCGCGCCCGCGCGGGCTCACCCGCAGCACCACCGTCGCGAGGAGCACGGTCACGGCCAGGGAGCCGGCGAGCAGCGACTGGACGACGAAGAGCGGCAGCGCCCGCAGCGCCACCAGCGACGCGACCCACGCGAGGCCGTCGCAGCCCAGGCCCACGAGGTAGGCCGGGTGGGTGACCACCGCGGCGCCCGACGCCCGGCTCGCCGCGAGACCCTGAGCCACCGACGCCACCGCGTAGAGGAGCATCCCCGCGATCGCGGCGACGAAGCCGACGATCACAGCTCGAGACCCAGCAGGGCGTTCTCGACGACCTCCATCAGGGCGGGATGGATCCAGTACTGCCCGCGGGCGAGCTCGGGGACGGTCTGGCCGAGGGACATGCCCTGGATCAGCGGCTGGATCAGGTTGCTCGCGTCGTGCCCCATGATGTGCGCGCCGAGCAGCTGCCGGGTCTGCGGGTCGGCGAGCAGCTTGCAGATGCCGGTGGTGTCCTCCATCGCCCAGCCGTAGGCGGTCGCGCCGTAGTCCTGCACCTTCACGACGTAGTCGCGCCCGGCCGCCTGCAGCTCGCGCTCCGTCAGGCCGACCGACGCGATCTGCGGGTGGGTGAACACGGCGGCAGGGACGTAGCGGTGGTCGCTGGACCGCAGGTCGTCGGGGTGGGCGAGGTTGTGCGCGACGACCCGCGCCTCGTGGTTGGCGACGTGCTTGAGCTGCCAGTGGCTGCTGATGTCGCCGACCGCCCAGACCCCCTCGACGCTGGTGCGCTGCTGCTCGTCGACCCACAGGCGGGGTCCGTCCATCCGGTAGCCGACCTCCGCGAGGCCGAGCTGGTCGGCGTTGGGCACGCGCCCGGTGGCGACCAGCACGGCGTCGGCCACCACCTCGCCCGACCCCGGGGGCCCGGTCGTCGTCAGGTGCCAGGCCCCGTCGCGGCGCTCGGCGGCGCTGATCTGGGTGCCGAGCCGCAGGTCGTAGCGCTCTCCCGCGATCTCGGTGAACCGCCCGGAGATGAGGTCGTCCTCCTTGCGGAGCAGGGTGCCGCTGCGCTGCAGCCAGGTCACCTCCACGCCGAAGGAGTCGAAGATGTGGGCGAACTCGGCCGCGACGAAGCCGCCGCCCACGACCGTCAGGCGCCTCGGCAGCTCCTCCATCCGCATCACGCTGTCGCTCGTGTGCACGCCGAGCGAGGGGGCCGCCTCGCGCAGGCCGTCGACGTCGAGCATCGACACGCGCGAGCCGGCGGCCACGACGATCTGGTCGGCCGTGATGGTGGCGCCGGTGCCGGTGTCGATCTCCTTGGGCCCGACGAACCGCGCGCTCCCGTCGAACACCGTGATGTGCGGGTCCTGGCGGCGGTACTGCTCGCCGCCCGCGGCGATCTGGTCGATCCGCCCGGCAAAGATCCGGTCGCGGATCTCGCGCCACCGCACCTGCGGGTCGCACGGGAAGGACGCGCCCAGGCGATCGAGGTGCTGCGCGGAGGTGATGACGTCGGCCGGGTAGGCGTACATCTTGGTGGGGATGCAGCCGACGTTGAGGCAGGTGCCGCCGAAGGTGCCCCGCTCGAGGATCGCGATGTCCTGGTCGGCCAGCTCGGGGGTGATGAGCGAGTTGCCCGAGCCCGTGCCGATGATGATCAGGTCGAAGTGACGGTCAGCCATGCTCCCGAGCCTAGACGTGCAGCCTGACCCCAGGCTGCCCCCAGGACCGGTCCTCAGGACTCCCCGGCCAGGCGGTCGCCCGTCACGGCCCTCACCTGGTCCATCGCCTCGAGGGTCGCGATGGTCGCGTCGAGGGGCCGTATGCCGCTCTCCACCCGCCCCTCGCCGAGGCAGTGCGCGACCTCCAGCGCCTCCCAGTACAGCCCGTCATGAGCGGTCGCCGCCTCGAGGTGGCGCAGCTGTCCCCCGTCGCGTCCGTGCAGGGTGAACGACCCCGGCTGGTACCACGGCCCGTCCAGCGACACCCACGCGTCGGTGCCGCTGATCGCGGCGACGGTGGGGGTCTCGACCAGGGCGCTCGCGTGCAGCGCCGACTGCGCGTCGCCGTGCCGCAGCATCATCGTCGTCTGCGCCATCGTGCCCGTCGGCCCCCGCACGCCCTGCGCGGCGACCTCGGTGGGCGCCCCCAGGACCCACGTCGCGAGGGTGAGCGGATAGGTGCCGAGGTCCATCATCGCGCCGCCCGCGAGCGCCGGGTCGTGGATGCGGTGGGCGTCGGGGAAGTACTCGCCGATGTCGGCGGACACCATCGTCGGCTCACCCAGGACGCCGTCGTCGAGCAGCCGGCGGAGCACGCGGAACTTCGGCAGGCACAACGACCACATCGCCTCCATCGCGAGGACGCCGGCGGCGCGGGCGGCCTCGGCGATGCGCCGGGCACCCGAGGCGTCGATCGCGATGGGCTTCTCGACGAGCACGTGCTTGCCCGCCGCGATGGCGAGCAGGGCGTGCTCGACGTGCTGCGGGTGGGGGCTCGCGACGTAGACGACGTCCACGCGCGGGTGGGCGACCAGCTCGGCATACGACCCCAGCGGCTCGCCCCCGAGCCGCCCGGTGAAGCGCTGCGCGCCCTCCTCGGACCGGGAGCCGACCGCGGCCACCTGGTGGTTCGTATGGCGAAGGACGGACGCGACGAACCGCTCGGCGATCCACCCCGTGCCGAGGATGCCCCAGCGCAGGGCGGGGCCCCCGGCGGGATCCGGCAGGCGGGGCTCGGGCAGGCTGTGCGGGAAGGACATCGGCGTCGCTCCTTCGCTCGTTGCTGGGCTGTTGCTGGACAGTGGCCGGTTCATGTCAGATAGTACTGACAATTGTCAACGAAGGAGATCGAGCATGCCCTTGCAGCCCGTCCGCATCGGTCTGATCGGCTGCGGCCGCATCGGCCGGGTCCACGCCCTCAGCGTCACCGCAGCCCCCGGGGCCGTGCTCACGACCGTCGTCGACGCCGTCCCCGCCGCCGCGGAGTCGCTGGGCGAGCTGCACGGCGCCCGCGTCGCCGCCACCCCCGCGGAGGTGCTGGCGTCCGCCGACGTCGACGCCGTCATCATCGCCTCCCCCACCGCCACTCACGTCGACCTCATCGACGCCGCGATCGACGCCGGCAAGCCCGCCCTGTGCGAGAAGCCCATCGACCTCGACATCGCCCGCGTCGAGGCGCTGCGCGGCAAGGCGTCGGCCGCGACCACGCCGATCATGCTGGGCTTCAACCGTCGCTTCGACCCGCACTTCTCGGCGCTGCACGCGCGGGTCGCCGCGGGCGAGATCGGCCGCCTGGAGCAGCTGTCCATCATCAGCCGCGACCCCGCGCCCGCGCCGACGGACTACCTCGCGGTGTCCGGCGGGATCTTCCGCGACATGACGATCCACGACTTCGACATGGCGCGGCACTTCGTGCCGGACGTCGTCAGTGTGTTCGCCTCGGGGACGGCGCAGTTCAGCGAGGACATCCGCGGTCTCGGCGACTACGACTCCGCGGTGGTGGTGCTGACTGGCCGCGAGGGCCAGCAGGTGACGATCACCAACTCGCGGCACGCGGCCTACGGCTACGACCAACGGCTGGAGGCCTTCGGCTCGGAGGGGCTGCTCGAGGCCGGCAACGTCACCGACACCGTCGTGCGCCGCTGGACCGCCGACGCGGTCGAGGTGCGCGAGCCCTACCAGAACTTCTTCCTCGAGCGGTATGCCGCGGCCTACCAGCGCGAGCTCGCGGCGTTCGTCGCCGCCATCCGCGAGGACGCTCCGGTGCCGGTGGGCTTCCACGACGGGTGGGCCGCCCTCGTGCTGGCCGACGCCGCCGCCCGGTCCGCCGCCGAGGGTCGCGTCGTGGAGGTCGACCTCGACGCCTGACCCGTCCGGTCAGGCCGGGTCGATCCACCGCGTCGGCAGGTTGTAGCGCGTGATGATCTCCAACGACGCCGGCACGGTCAGCGGGGCGCCCGACACCAGCCGGTGGTGCCTCAGCACCTGACGGACGGCCCGACGGCAGTCGCTCTGCAGGTCGTGGTGGATCACCGCGTCGATGGCCCCCGAGCGGAGCAGCGCGACGTTGTCCTCGTCGAGGTCGTGCGCGACGTAGGCCTCCACCCGTCGCCCCCGGCGCCGCAGCTCGGCGAGGGTGGCGCGGTTGCCACCACCGACGGAGTAGACCGCGCACACGCCCGGCTCCTCGTCGAGCGCCGGCCCGACCAGGTCGCCCGTGGCGGCATCGAGCCCGTCCGCGTCCGACACCACGAGCACGGGCTCCTCCGGCCGCAGCACCGCCAGCTCGTCCTCGAACGCCCGCACCCGCTCATGCTCCCCCAAGAAGGTCGAGCGGCTCATCGTCACCAGCACCCGCCGCCCCTCGCCGTCACCCACGCCTCGCGGGGTCAGCCAGCGCGACACCAGGAAGGCTGCCGTCGCCCCCGCCTGCTGGTTGTCCAGTCCGACATACGCCACCCGCCTGCTGCTCGGGACGTCGGTGACCAGGGTGACCACCGGTATGCCGCGCCCCGCCGCCCGGTCCACCGCCGCCGCGATGGCCGGGTCGTCCGGCGCCTTGAGGAGCAGCCCCTGCGAGGTGCGGCCTCCCGACCCGACCCGGTCGATCGTCTCCACGAGCTCCTCGACGTCGGCCCGCTCGCGCAGGTGGAACCTCGCCCGCACGGCCGCTGGCCGCACCCACGCCAGCTCGGCCTCGAGCGCCGTCCGCACGGCGCCCGTGAACCGCGCCGGCGCCTGCATCACGACGTCCACCAGCACGGTGCGGGCGCCGAGCCGCAGCTGCGACTGCTGGCGGTCGAGCTCGAGCACGGCCTGCTCGACGGCCCGCACGGCCGCGGCGCTCACGTTGCTGCGCCCGTGCAGCGCGCGATCGACGGTGGCCTCGGACAGGCCGGCCTGGGCGGCGATGTCCTTGAGGGGGTGCGGCGGCCTCATTCCCCGACGGTAGGCCTGATCGCGACTGAGGTCTATCTGAGGTCTTTGACCCCAGCCGACGGCCGGTCCGCGAGCCACCATGGAAGGGAAGGACCACGACGACGAGGAGACGCCATGCCGACCACGACCCGCCCGGCTCCCAGCCCGACCTACACGGCGCAGGACTGCCGCCTCGAGGACCTGCGCGCGGTGCTCGAGGCCCGCACCGACGCCACGGCATACCCGCACGCCCAGGCCGTCGAGCAGGAGGTGCTGCTCTATCGAGCCGACCGGCTGCGCGAGGCGCTCGGCAACGGGCCCGAGGCCGCCCGCGAGGTGCAGGCCGAGCTGGCCCACGCCCTGTCCGAGGGGCCGGGGATCGTGGTGCTGCAGGGCGCCTTCGAGCACGACGTGGTCGACCGGGTCAGCGACGGCTTCCGCACGATCATCGACGAGCAGCGCGCCTCCGGCCGCGTGGCGGGCGACCACTTCGCCAGGCCCGGGGCCAACGACCGCGTCTGGAACGCCCTCGAGAAGCTCGCCGTCACCGACCCCGAGGCGTTCGTCGACTACTACGCCAACGACCTCGTGGCGCTGGCGGCGACGGCCTGGCTGGGACCTGGCTACCAGGTCACCTCGCAGGTCAACGTGGTCAACCCGGGAGGCGCCGGCCAGACCGTGCATCGCGACTACCACCTGGGGTTCCTCGGGCCGGAGGTCAGCGAGCGCTACCCCCGGCACGTCCACATGATGTCGCCGATGCTGACCCTGCAGGGCGCCGTGGCGCACGTCGACATGCCCGTCGAGAGCGGCCCCACCCTCTATCTCCCCCACTCGCACCGCTACGAGCCCGGCTACGTCGCCTACTGGCTGCCGGAGTTCCAGGACTACTTCCGCGAGCACCACGTGCAGCTGCCGCTCGCCAAGGGCGACGCCGTGTTCTTCAACCCCGCGCTGTTCCACGCCGCCGGCACCAACCACTCGACCGACATCCTCCGCATGGCCAACCTCCTGCAGATCTCCTCGGCGTTCGGCCGGGCCATGGAGCGCGTCGACCGGCGCCGCGTGGTCGAGGCCGTCTATCCGGTCCTGCTCTCCCGCCAGGACGCCGGTATGCCGACCGCCCGCCTCCACGACGCGATCGCCGCGTCGGCGGAGGGCTATGCCTTCCCCGCCGACCTGGACGTCGAGCAGCCCGTCGACGGGATGGCGCCACCCAGCCAGGCCGACCGGGTGCGCTCGGCGCTGGCCGCTCGGCTCCCGGTGACCGAGCTCGACTCGGCGTCCGACGCGGCGTCGACCGGTCCGCTCGCGAGCGCAGCGACCGAAGCCGCCACGGCTGCGGGCCCCACGACCGGGGGCGCGGCCTGATGCGCGAGCTCCTCCAGGACCGGGTGGTCCTCGTCAGTGGCGGCACCCAGGGCGTGGGTGCCGCCGTGGCGCGGGCCGCCCTGCGCGAGGGCGCCCGCGTCGTTGTCACCGGGCGCCGCGCGGACGTCGGGTCGGCGGCGGCCGACGAGCTGGCACGCGAGCACGGCTCGCACCGCGCGGAGTTCGTGCAGACCGACCTGGCCGACGTGGACCAGGCACGCGCCTCGGTCACAGCGACGGTCGAGCGCTTCGGCCGGGTCGACGGGCTCGTCAACGCCGCCGGCCTCACCTCGCGCGGGTCGCTGCTCGACACCACCCCCGAGCTGCTGCAGCAGCACCTCTCGGTCAACCTCGTGGCGCCGTTCTTCACGATGCAGGCGGCGGTCGAGGACATGCGTCGTCGGGGCGCCCCCGGCACGATCGTCAACGTGCTGACCATGTCCTCCCACGGCGGCCAGCCCTACCTCGCGCCCTACGTCGCCTCCAAGGCCGGGCTGGCCGGACTCACCCGCAACGCGGCGCACGCCCACCGCTTCGACCGCATCCGCATCAACGGCCTCAACATCGGCTGGACCGAGACGCCGGGCGAGGACGAGGTGCAGCGGCGCTTCCACGGTGCGCAGGACGGGTGGCTCGAGGAAGCCTCCGCCGCCCTCCCCATGGGCAAGCTGGGGCAGGTCGACGAGATCGCCGACATGGTCGTCTATCTGCTGTCCGACCGCAGCGGCGTCGTGACCGGCTCCGTCATCGACTGGGACCAGACGGTGCCCGGCGCCCACGACTGACGCCTGCTGCCTCCACGCCCCGGCCGTCCGGAACTGACCGCTCGGCGGGGGTGCGGGGCGCGGGATCACCGACACCCCGCCTCTCGGCATACGGCTCAGACGAACTCGCCCCGGGAGAAGCTCTCCTCGAGCTCCTCGAGGGAGCGGCCACTGGTGTTGGGCAGCATCTTCCAGAGGAAGAAGATCGCCGCGAGCCCGATCACGAAGAACAGGCCGAACATCCCCTGCAGGCCGGCCTTGCCCACGATCACGGGGAAGGAGAAGGTCAGCGCGGCGTTGACCAGCCACATGCACAAGATGGAGATCCCCATCCCGAAGCCACGGATCCGCAGCGGGAACATCTCGGACAGGGCGACCCAGACCGGCGCGTTGAGGCAGCACTGCATGAAGAACACGAAGGTCACGCAGAGCACCAGGATGACCCAGGCGCGGGTGGTGCCCGCCGGGAGGATCGTCGCCGCGAGGGTGATGAGGCCGTGGATCGTCGTCGTGGCGCAGAACCCGATGATGATGAGCTTGCGGCGGTGGACCTTGTCGATCACCACGAACAAGCACAGCGCGGTGCCGACGACCGCGAGGACCCCGTTGGCGACGTTGGCGATGATCGCCGCGCTGGCCGAGAAGCCCGCCTCGGTGAGCAGCTGGGTGCCGTAGTACATGATCGAGTTGATGCCCGTGACCTGCTGCGCGGCGGCCAGGCCGCAGCCGATGATCACCAGTCGACGGATCCACGGGACGGCCATGTCGGACCAGCCGCCCTTGTGGGACTCGGCCTCCTCATCGGCCAGTTGCTCCACCTCGCCAAGCTCGGCGCGGGCGCGGTCCTCGTTGCGGACCTCCATGAGCACCTGCAGCGCCTCGTCGTAGCGACCCTTCGAGATGAGCCAGCGGGGGGACTCCGGCATACGGAGCATCCCGAAGAACAGGAACACCGCGGGGACGGCGCACACCGCGAGCATGTAGCGCCAGACCCCCTCGTGCTGACCCCAGACGCTGGCGATGATCGCGTTGATGATGAAGGCCAGCATCTGCCCGAGCACGATCGCGAGCTCGTTGCGCCCGCTGAGGGTGCCACGGCGCTCGGTGGGGGCGAGCTCGGACAGATAGACGGGGACGGTGGCCGACGCCGCGCCGACCGCCACGCCCAGGACGAAGCGGGACGGGAGCATGACGCCGAGCCCGGGGGCGAAGACGCAGCCGAGCGTGCCCACGAAGAACACGACGGCGATCAGGGTCAGCGTCCGCTTGCGGCCCAGCCTGTCGTTGAGCACGCCGGAGACGAGCGCCCCCACCGCGGCGCCGATGAGCAGCGTCGCCGTCACGAGACCCTCGGTGACGGTGGTCAGGCCGAGGTCCTTCTTCATCGGCTCGAGGGCGCCGTTGATCACGCCCGTGTCGTAGCCGAACAGCAGGCCGCCGAACGTCGCGACGACGGCGATCAGGTCCAGGCGCCGCTGGTGCGGGCCCGGGCGGAGCGGCGGGAGCGTCACCCCGCCGGGGCTGCTGGTGGGACTGCCGTGGGACATCCTCGTCTCCTTCTGCCTTCCGCAGCACGCGGATTCGTAGCGTCCTTGCTCGTATCGCTATCACAAGTCAAGAGGCCGGTGTAGACACTGTCAATAGATTGTCCTTACATTTACCCCGAACCGTTGCACGACGAAGGAGTCCGCATGACCCTCACCGCCGGACCGTCCGAGCAGGTCTCGCAGCACCCGGGGTTCGACCTCGCGGTGTGCTCCGAGATGCAGCTGCTCGATCTGCCCCACCTCGACCGCGTGCGGCGGCTGCACGCGCTGGGGTTCGCCGTCGAGCTGTGGGACTGGACGCCGCGGGACGTCGACGCGCTGGCGGCGACGGGTGCGCGCTTCACCTCGATGACGGGCTACACGCGGGGCGAGCTGATCGACCCCGCGGGCGCGGACGAGCTGCTGCGCACCGCCCGGGAGTCCGTCGCCGTCGCCCATCGCCTCGGCGACCCGCACCTCAACCTGCACGGCACGGGCCTCGGAGACGGCGGTATGCCGAACCGCCCGCAGAGCGTGGTGACCCCCCGCGACTGGCTCGCCGCCGAGCGGACGCTGCGTCGTGTGGCCGCCCTCGGCGAGCGCGAGGGCGTGACCTTCCAGCTCGAGAACCTCAACCTGGACGTCGACCACCCCGGCGTGCCGTTCGCGCGGGCGGCGGACGTGATCACGCTGCTGGAGTCCGTCGGGTCGCCCGCGCTGCGCATGAACCTCGACCTCTACCACGCCCAGATCGGCGAGGGGAACCTCATCGAGCTGTGCCGCCGGGCCCTGCCCCTCGTCGGCGAGATCCAGGTCGCCGACGTGCCCGGCCGGTGCGAGCCGGGGACGGGCGAGATCAGCTATCCCGGCATCGCCCGGGCCCTCGCCGAGATGGGGTATGCCGGGGTGGTGGCCCTCGAGGGGTGGGCGTCCGGCGACAGCGAGGTGGCGCTCGAGCGCTTCCGGGACGCCTTCACCCTCTGACCCGACCCCCGCCCCCACCCGCCTCGAGCCCACCCGGCCCACCCGCCCAAGCTCGTCGAGAGGCGACGAATGGGGGTTATCCGGCTCGGATAACCCCCACTTGTCGCCTCTCGACGAGGGGACGGACGGGACGAGGCGGGCTGTCTGGGAGCCCTAGTCGCGGACCTTGGGGAGGTCCACGGTGGGCGCGTCGATCGAGCCGTGCTCGACGGTGCTGGGGTCGACGACCTTGCCGGGATCGGCGGCGCGCAGCTCGTGCGACAGGTCGGCGAGCTCCTTGCCGCCCGCCATCTCCTCGGTCAGCTCGTCCAGCGAGACCTCGTCACGGTGGGCGTCCAGGACCACGCGCCCGAGCTTGAGGATGACGAAGTGGTTGCCGACGAGGTAAGCGTGGTGCGGGTTGTGGGTGATGAAGACGACGCCGAGGCCGGCGTCCCGCGCCTTCATGATGTACTTCAGCACCACGCCGGACTGCTTGACGCCGAGCGCCGCGGTGGGCTCGTCGAGGATGATCACCTTGGCGCCGAAGTAGATCGCGCGGGCGATCGCGATGCACTGCTTCTGACCGCCGGAGAGGCTGCCGATGGGGCGGTCCAGGTCGGGGATGACGATCCCCATCTTGGTGAGCTCCTCGCCGCAGACCCGCTTCATGGTGGCGATGTCCATCCCGAAGGGCCCCTTCTTGACCTCGTTGCCGAGGAAGAAGTTGCGCCACACCGACATCAGCGGGGCGAGCGCGAGGTCCTGGTAGACGGTGGCGATGCCGCTGCCGAGGGACTCGCGCGGCGAGGAGAAGTGCCGCTCCTCGCCGTTGACGTACATCTCGCCGGCGTTGTAGTCGTGCAGCCCCGCCATGATCTTGATGAGCGTGGACTTGCCGGCGCCGTTGTCGCCGAGGACGCAGGTGACCTCGCCCTGACGGACGGACAGCGAGACGCCGCGCAGGGCGTGGACGTTGCCATAGCTCTTGCCGCAGTCACGCATCTGCAGGATGGCGGTCGTCGGCCCGCCCTCGTGCGTGGCGACGGTCTTGGTCGCGCTCATGCCGCGTCCGCCCTTCTCTTGACGTACATGTTGACCAGGGTCGCGCCAAGGAGCATGACGCCGAGGAAGGTCTTGAGCCAGTCGACGTCCCAGCCGGCGTAGTTGATGCCGAGGTTGGTCATGCCGTAGATCAGGGCCCCGATCGAGGCGCCGAGCACCGAGCCGTAGCCGCCGGTGAGCAGGCAGCCGCCGATCACCGCGGCGATGATGTAGATGAACTCGTTGCCGACGCCCTGGCCGGACTGCACGTTGTTGTAGTTGAACAGGATGTGCATGCCGACCAGCCAGGCGGCGAAGCCGGTGCCCATGAACAGGCCGATCTTGGTGGCGGTGACGGGGACACCGACGGCGCGGGCGGCCGCCGCGTCCCCGCCCACGGCAAAGATCCAGTTGCCGACGCGGGTCCGCAGAAGCAGGTAGGCGAGGATCGCCGTGAGGACGATCCAGTAGACGACCATCGACTCGATGCGGACGGGCCCGATGGAGAATCCCGAGGCAAAGACCTTCTGGGCGCTCGCCCACCCGTCCATGTCGCTGATCGAGTTGGACGACACGCCCCCGGTCACGATACGGGTGACGGCCAGGTTGATGCCCTGGAGCACGAAGAAGGTGCCGAGCGTCACGAGGAAGCTCGGCAGGCCGGTGACGTGCAGCAGCCAGCCGTTGAACGCGCCGACGGCCAGGGACAGGACGAGGGCGAGCAGCACGCCGACCCAGACGTTGAGCCCGAGGTACCACGCGAGGTGCGCCGCGGCCAGACCCGAGAAGGTCACCGCGACACCCGTGGACAGGTCGAACTCCCCGCCGATCATCAGCAGCGCCACGAAGACCGCCATGACGCCGATGGTCGATGCGGCGTAGAGGATCGTGCCGATGTTGGCGACGTTGCGGAAGGCCGGTGCTACTGCGAGGAAGAGCGCGGCGAGCGCGACCGCCCCGATGAGGGCGCCGACGGCCGGCATACCGAGGAGCAGGGCCACCGGGGACTTGGTGCGGACCCGGTCGTCCGCGGCTGCGGGCGCCGGTGACGACGGCCGCCCCGGCTCGAGGTCGGTGGCGGTGCTCATCGGGTGCCGTTCGCGGCGAACTTCGCGACGTTCTCGACGTTCGTCTTGTCGATGAACGCGGGGCCGGTCGCGACGTTCTTGCCACCACCGAGGGTGTTGCCGTTGGTCTTGTAGAACCACAGCGCGTCCACGGCGAGGTAGCCCTGGAGGTAGGGCTGCTGGTCGATGGCCCAGTCGACCTTGCCGTCCTTGACCGCGTTGACGAGCTCCTTGCTCGTGTCGAAGGTGCCCAGCTTGGCCGAGCTGCCGGCGCCTGAGATCGACTTGACCGCGTCGAGGGCGAAGGGCGCGCCGAGGGTGACGACCCAGTCGATGCTCTTGTCCTGGGTCAGCTTGGCCTGGATGGTCGTGGTGACGGCGGAGTCGTCGCGGCCGTTGACGTACATCCGGTCGACGGTGACCCCGGCAGCGCCCTTCTTGACGCCGTCGCAGCGGTCCTCGAGCTGCTGCTGCCCCTGCTCCTGGATCACGCACACCACACGCTTGCCGCCGGCCTTGGCGATGCGCTCGCCGACCGCGACGCCCGCGTCCGTCTCGCCCTGGCCGAAGTAGCCGATGGCGCCGAGCTCCATCGCGTCGGTCCCCCCGGCGTTGAACATCGTGACGGGGATGCCGGCCGCGACGGCCTTCTTGATGACGGGTCCGAGCGCGCCGGTGTTGGGGCTGGTGACGGCGATGCCGTCGACCTTCTTGTCGATGGCCGCCTGCACGAGCTGGGCCTGCTTGGTGGCGTCGGGGTCGTTGGTGTACTCCAGCTGGACGTTGTCCTTCTTCGCGGCGGCCTCGGCGCCCTTGCGGATGATGTCCCAGAACGTGTCGCCGGGGGCCTGGTGGGTGATCATCGCGATCTTCATCGTGGGGGTGCCGGCGTTGCCGCCGGAGGCCGCGCCGGAGTCGGTCTGCTTGCCGCCGGAGGAGCTGCACGCCGCCATCGACAGAGCGGTCGTGGTGGCCAGGGCCAGGGCGACGGTGGTCTTGTGGGTGCGGTTCATGGAGGTGCCTCTCGTGGGGCGGAGCAGCGACGGTGCTCTCCGGTCGTGATGTGTTGATGACAAACTACGTGTTTGTCCTGCGAGGTGGGCCGACAGCTCGGGCGCGTCGGCCGTGCGACCCTGCTCGCCTCCGACGGGCTCGGGTCGGGGAGTCCGGTCCAGCCGCTGCTCTGCGCCTGGAGGCCGAGGTCCACCCGGCTGGGACCACCTTGGCGGGTCCCCTGCCTCACGTCAAGAGTTTGTCTTGACATTTGCACGTCCTGACGCAATCGAGACCATCCCGCTGCGGCCGAGAGGATTTCGTCATACTTTTGAAAACCCTGGCCGGCGTCGCTACACTGGTCATGTCAGGACAAAGTCCTGGCGCTCACCACGATGGCCGTGCGGGACGCGGCCATCCGGGCTCTGCGGCTCCCCGCGGCAGAGAGAAGGAACGTTGTCCCACACCCTCGTCGAAGACGCCCGCACCCCGCAGGCGCAGACGACCCACGCCGCCCTCGCCGTGCAGGCCGCCCTGCTGGCCTCGCTGGCCGTCGTCCTGACGGTCGTCGGGGCTGTGCTGGCGTCCGCGCCCGTCCTCCTCAGCGCGCTGCTGCCGCTCACCGCGACCGTCGCGCTCTTCCTGACCTGGAACGCCCGCGAGCTCAGCCGCATCTGAGCGGCCGCTCCCGCGCGTGAGCCCCCTCTCCCGACCGGGGAGAGGGGGCTCACGGCATCAGGCGTCGTATGTCGTCCGCCCGCTGACCTGCGGCACCGACTCCCACGCGCGGCTCGCCGCCGCCCGCACCACCGCCTCGTCCACCTCGGCCGCCGACCAGGCGTCCGCCGCGGACGGGGCGACCTGCTCACCGGTCAGCACCGACGCGACGAAGTCCCGGCCCTCCACGACCTTGAGGTCGTCGAAGGAGAGGTTCTGGCCCGGGCCGGGCTGGAAGCGGGCGTAGTCGCCGTGCTGCGGCCCGGCCATGACGGTGGTGTAGCCGTGCACGTCCCCGCCGTCGCCGAGCAGGACCTGCACCTTGGACATGTCCTCGAAGTTCCACCGCACGGATCCCGCTGTGCCGTAGACCTCCACGACGTACTCCGCCCGAGGACCGCGGGCCACCCGGGACGCCTCGAGGGTGCCGACCACGCCCGAGTCGAATCGCGCGAGCACGCCGACGTAGTCCTCGTTGCCCACCGGGCCGCGCTCGTCGGAGACGCGCACCTTGGCGTGCCCGACGCCCTGCTCGAGCGGGAGCGGGCGGTCGGTGATGAAGGTGTCGGTGAGGGCGGCGACCTCGGCCACGCGCCCCACGAGGAACTGCGCGAGGTCGATGCCGTGCGACAGCAGGTCGCCGACGACGCCCGGCCCGGCGGTGGCCTTGTCGTAGCGCCAGGTCAGCGGCCCGTCGGGGTCGCTGGCGTAGTCCGCGATGAGCCAGACCCGCACGTTGGTGACCCGCCCGAGCCGCCCGTCGCGGATCAGCTGCCGCGCGAACTGCACGCCGGGCGCCTGGCGGTAGTTGAAGCCCACGCCGGTGACGAGCCCGGCCTCCGCTGCGGCGCAAGCGATCTCGCCAGACTCCCCGGCCGAGACGCCCATCGGCTTCTCGATCCAGAAGGGCTTGCCCGCGGCCACGGCCGCCAGCGCGATCTCGTGGTGCAGGAAGTTGGGGGCGCAGATCGACACCGCCTCGACGGCGGGGTCGGCGAGCAGGTCGCGGTAGTCGGGATACGCCGCGGCGAAGCCGAACTGCTCGACCGCGGCCTCGCGGGCCCCGGCGACGGGGTCGGCCACCGCGACCAGCCGGGGCCGCACCCGCAGCTCGGGATAGCGCTCCGGCAGCGAGGCGTAGGCGCGCGTGTGCAGCCGCCCCATCCACCCGAAGCTGATGACGCCGACGCCCAGCTCGCGGTAGCCGGTCACGCGCCCAGCTCCCGCTCGAGCCGCTCGCGCATCGCGACGTGGATCTCGTCGGCGCGCTCCTCCCAGCCGAAGACGCAGACCGACACCGGCCCGTCATAGCTCGTCTCGCGCAGGTAGCCGAAGACCTCGTCCCACGGCACCTCGCCCTGGCCGATCTCGTTGTGCTGGTGGATGCGGGCGTCCACGCCGGGCGGGTTGACGATGTAGCGGTTGCCGACGTTGGCCAGGTGGTTGTAGACGTCGGCGACGTGGACGTGCCGCAGCCGCTCCCCGGCATACGTCATCATCGCCCGCGCGTCCCCCGCCCCCTGCGACAGGTGGAACATGTGGGGGCAGCAGAACTCGTAGTTGAACCACGGCTTGTTGACGCCGCGGACGATCTGGACGGCGCGGTCGTTGGTCTCGACGAAGTCGTAGGGGTGCGCCTCGATCGTGCACTCCACGCCGTGCCGCTCGAAGTCGGGGATCAGCTCCTCGATGCTCTTGTAGAGCTGGGCCTCGCTGCGCACCGGCTGGTTGGGGTCGCCGGACAGCTCGGTCGCGATCATCGGGACCTCGAGGTCGTCGGCGATCTCGAGCAGCCGGCGCAGGCCGCGCACGGCGTGCTGGCGGTCCTGCTCGTCCGGCGCCGACCAGTTGTAGACGGGGTTGAAGGTCCAGATCTTGACGCCGGTCTCGGCCATGGCCCGCCTGACCTTGGCGATCTCGGCGTCGTCCACCTTGGGGTAGTGGTGCCACTCGTGGAAGTCCGCGCGCGGCGACAGCTCGAGGAACTCGTAGCCGAGGTCCGCGGCCTTGCGGCACTCCTCGGCGACGGTCAGGTGCGGGTGGTACATCGACGGGTCCAGCAGGATCTTGACCATGTCATCTCTCCGGGGACGCTGGGGCACGGACTGGGGGTGGCTCAGATGGATCGAGCCTGCGGCAGGTGGGGGGATCGCCTGCCGCAGGCTCGGGTCGAGGGCCTCGGGTCGTATGCCGAGGGTGGCCTGGTCAGGCGTAGAGCGCCGGCTTGTCGATCATCTCGACAGCGACGACGCCGTCCTCGGTCAGTGCCTTGACACCAGCGTCGCAGACACACGCGGCAGCATAGCCGTCCCACGCCGACGAACCCGTGTGGCGGTCCTCGCTCGCCGCGGTGATCCACTCCTGCACCTCGGTGACGAAGGCCCCCCGGAACCGCTCGTTGTGGTCCTGCACGATCGCGTGGTGGGCCCGGCCGGTGTCGCGGCGCAGGATCTTCTCCTGGTCACCGAGCGACACGACGCCCCGCTCGGCGACGAGCTCGCAGCGGATGTCGTAGCCGTACTGGCAGTTGACGAAGACCTCGTCGTCGACGCGGACCCCCGACTCGGTCTCCAGGATCAGCACCAGCGGGTCCTGCAGGTGCTCGAACCGCAGGGAGGTCTTCCTGGGCCGGTCCACCCGCGCCGACACGAACTCCTCCCCGAGCAGCCACCGCATCGTGTCGATCTCGTGGATCGCGGTGTCGTTGATGGCCATGTCCCAGGTGTAGTGCGGCGGCACCGTCGGGTTGCGGTGCGCGCAGTGCACCATCAGCGCCTCGCCGATCTCGCCCGAGTCGAGGACGGCCTTCATCTGGCGGTAGGACTCGTCGAAGCGGCGCATGAAGCCGACGGTGACGAGCTTCCTGCCGGCCCGCTCCTCAGCCGCCATGATGGCGCGCGAGCCCGCGGCGTCGGGGGTGAGCGGCTTCTCGCAGAAGACCCGCTTGCCCGCCTCGACGCACGCGACGACGTCGGCCTCGTGGGCCGGGCCGTGGGAGCAGATCATCACCGCGTCCACGTCGGGGTCGTCGATCAGCTCCTGGCTTGAGTGGTGACCCTTCACGCCATACTTGCCCGCGACGGTCGCGACGTTGTCCGCCGCGATGTCGGAGACGGCGACGACCTCCCCGCCCGCGATCACGGAGCGGATGCGGTCGATGTGGGCCTGCCCCATCCCGCCGGGGCCGATCATGCCGATGCGCAGCGTCATGAGATTCGTTGTCCCTTCGACTACTTCAGACCGAGACCGCAGGAGGCGAGGTACTCGCGGGTGCGGATGGCGTTGGGGAGCGGGTAGGACGGGTCGCAGCCGTACATGTCCTGCTCGCAGATGACGTAGAGCTCCTTGTCGAGGCCCGCGAGCGCGTCGATCAGGGTGGGCATGTGGGGCTCCCCCGCCGGCGGGGCCACCGAGACGCCCTTGTGGACGGCCGCGACGAAGGGCCAGTCGTCCTCGTGCGCCTGCCGGACCAGCTCGGGGTCCATCGCTTTGATGTGGACGTAGTCGATGCGCTCCGGGTAACGCTGGATGAGGTCGACGCAGTCACCCTGGCCGTAGACGACGTGCCCGGTGTCCAGGCAGAAGCCGACGTAGTCGGGGTCGGTCGCGGAGAAGATGCGGTCGATGTCCTGCGGCGTCTCGATGTGGGAGTCGCCGTGCGGGTGCAGGACCATCTTGAGGCCGTAGTCCTCCTTCATCAGCCGGCCGAGCTTGTTGGCGTTGGCGATGTAGAGGTCCCAGGCCTCCCCGGTGAGGGTGCGCTCGTCGGTGAGGTCGCCGGTCTTCTCGTCGCGGTACATCGGGGGCAGGTGGACGACATACTCCGCGCCCACGGCGGCGTGGGTCTCCCCGATCGCGCGGAAGGTGCGCTCGGTGTCGGCCCAGGCCTCGGCCTTGTGCAGGATCCCCCAGCCCGTGCCGGCGACGACGCGGAAGCCGCGCTGCGCCATCTCGTCGGCGAGGCGGGCGGGGTCGGTCGGGAAGTAGCCGAACGGACCCGTCTCCATCACGGAGAAGCCGGCCTCGGCCATCTCGTCGAGCGCCTGCTGCCAGGGGATCTGCTGCGGGTCCTGCGGGAACCACACGCCCCACTGGTCGGGGCAGACGCCGATGGTGAGCGCGGCGTACCTCGGGTCCTCGGTGTTGCGGGACCTGTCGGTGCGGGAGGTGTGGTCGGCCATGAGCTGTCCTCTCCGGGGGCTGCCCACCCGGGTGTCGGCGGTGACGGGGACGGCAGGTCGCTGCTGCTGCCGTGGCGGCTCTCACGCTAGTAGCGGCCCAAATGTCCTGTCAATAGATCAAAGACCTACCGCCGGTAGGACGATCGACCGGCCTTCCTTCCCCAGGCTGATGGAACCAAGGCCGGCTGATCTGACCAACCCCGGCTGATCGGGTCCGCGCCCGCCTCGGCAACCACGGGGGCGGCGTCGACGCGCGGACGACCTGATGTCAGAATGTCAGAGCAAAGTTGCCTACGGGCTGCCCGACCCGACCGACCGACCTGACCGACCTGCCCGACCTGACCGACCTGACCGACCTGACCGACCAAGGAGCGCATCGATGAGGATCGCCACCGCCCCCTGCAACTGGAACAACGGGGACATCCCGGACTTCCGCCCTTATACCGCCCCGGGCCGGATGATGGACGAGATGGTCGAGGCGGGCTACGTCGCGACCGAGTGGGGCCCCGGTATGCCGGACGACCCCGCCGTCGTGCGCTCGGAGATGTCACGACGGGGGCTGGAGATGGTCGGGGCGTTCGTGCGGCTGGGGTACCGCGACCGCGAGCGCTGGGACGAGGCCGACGCCGCCGCCCTGGCCGTGGCCGAGCGGGTCAGGGCCGCCGGCGGCTCGATCCTGGTGGCGGCAGAGCTCGGGGACGAGCGCCGCGACGCCGAGGCCGGCCACGTCGACGAGGCCCGCGGCCTGACGGACGAGCAGTGGCGCAACCTGGCCGACGGCCTCGCCCACCTCGCCGACCTGCTCGAGCCCATGGGCATGCGCGTCGTCCTGCACAACCACGTCGGCACCTATGTCGAGACGGCCGCCGAGACGCGCCGCTTCCTCGACGAGACGGATCCCGCCAAGGTCGGCTGGTGCCTCGACGTGGGCCACCTCAAGTACGGCGGCGGCGACGCCCTGGACTTCCTGCCCACCTATGGCGACCGGGTGGCGCACGTCCACCTCAAGGACGTCGACCCCGAGGTGCTGCGCCGGGCCCAGGCCGAGCGGTGGAGCTTCGGCGACGCGCTGCGGGGCATCATCTTCCCCGAGCTGGGCGACGGCCTCGTCGACATCGCGGGGGTCGTGCGGTGGCTGCGCGAGCACGACTACGACGGGTGGATCGTCCTCGAGCAGGACACCACGCACCGGCACCCCAAGGACGCGGCCCGCATCAACCGGGAGTACGTCGAGAAGCTCCTCGCCTGACCGCACCTCGCGCGGCCACGGCGGTGGTCGCGGCGTCGGGCGGGGCGGCATACGGCCCCACCCTGGCGCCATTGGTCACCAATGACCTCTGAGGGGTCTATGTGAACGATCCAACGAATGATTGGTGACCAATGGAGCACGTGGGTGGGCACCGCCGATCCCAGGCCAGAGGCCGTATGGCGCTCGCCCCCGGGTCACGTCCCGCCGGTCCCGCCACCGCAGAGCGGTCGCAGATCCGACGTCAGGGTCGTCCTGGCGTGGGATGTGCGACCACTCTCGTGGCACCCGCTCAGGGGCGGGCGACCTGGTGGGTCAGTCGTTCTGGGGGAAGCCGAGGTTGAGGCCGCCGTGCGACGGGTCGAGCCAGCGCGCCGTCACCGCCTTGGTCTTGGTGAAGAAGTGCACGCCCTCCATCCCGTGCGCGTGCGTGTCGCCGAAGAGCGACCCCTTCCACCCGCCGAACGAGTAGTAGGCCATCGGCGTCGGGATCGGCACGTTGATGCCGACCATGCCGACCTGCACCTCGTTCTGGAAGCGCCGCGCGGCGCCGCCGTCGTTGGTTAAGATCGTCGTGCCGTTGCCGAACGGGTTGTCGTTGATGAGCTGCAGGCCTTCGTCGTACGACGCGACCCGCACGACCGACAGCACGGGCCCGAAGATCTCGTCCCGATAGATCGACATCGACGGCGTGACCTTGTCGAAGAGGGTCGGCAGCAGGAAGAAGCCGTCCTTGGACCCGCCGACCCAGTCGCCGGAGCGCCCGTCCACCACGAGTGAGGCCCCCTCGGACACGCCGGCGTCGACATAGCCGCGGACCTTGTCCAGGTGCGCCTTGGTCACGAGCGGCCCCATGTCGACGCCCTCGCCGTTGCCCTCACCCGTCGTGAGCTGCGCCATCCGCTCCGTGATCTTGGCGATGAGCTCGTCCGCGACGGAGTCGACGACGAGGAGGGCGGAGATCGCCATGCACCGCTCGCCGGCCGCGCCGAAGCCCGCGTTGACGGCGGCGTCCGCCGCGAGGTCGAGGTCCGCGTCGGGCAGCACGAGCATGTGGTTCTTGGCGCCGCCGAGGGCCTGGACGCGCTTGCCGGCCGCGACGGCACGCTCGTAGACGTAGCGCGCGATCGGCGTGGACCCCACGAACGAGATGGACTTGACCTGCGGGTTGTCGAGCAGCGCGTCGACGGCCTCCTTGTCGCCGTGGACGACGTTCATGACGTGGTCGGGCAGGCCGGCCTCGCGCCACAGGTCGGCGATCAGGTTGACCGCGGTGGGGTCCTTCTCCGACGGCTTGATGACGACGGCGTTGCCGCAGGCGATCGCCACGGGCACGAACCACAGCGGCACCATCGCCGGGAAGTTGAACGGGCTGATGACGCCCACGACGCCGAGCGGCTGCAGGATCGAGTAGGCGTCGATGCTGGTGGAGACGTTCTCGGAGAACCCGCCCTTGGTGATGTGGCCGATGCCGCAGGCGAACTCGACGACCTCGAGACCGCGGTTGATCTCGCCGACGGCGTCGGGGTAGGTCTTGCCGTGCTCGGCGACGATGGCCTTGGCGATCTCGCCCTTGCGCGCCTCGAGCAGCTCGCGGAAGGCGAAGAGCACGCGAGTGCGCTTGGCGATGGAGGTCTGGCCCCATGCCTTGGCGGCCTCGGCGGCGCCCGTGACGACCTCGTCGACGAGGGCCGTGCCGGCGAGGTCGAGGGTGCCGGTGACCTCGCCGGTGGCGGGGTTGTAGACCTCGGAGGTGCGCTCGGCCGTGCCTTCCCACGGGGAGTGGCCGATCAGGTGGGTGATGCGCGTGGTCATGGGAGTGGTCCTTTGCTCGATGCCGTATGACGGGAAGCTGGGTGCGGGGCACAGACCCGCCGGGGGTAGCGAGATCAGCCTGGTGAAGGAAGGCCGGTCGATCGCGCTACCGGCGGTAGGTCAGGAGAAGGGGAGGCGGGGGTCGACGGGCTGGGCGTCCCAGGTGCCGCGCACCCAGGCGTGCGCGGGGTCGTCGCAGATCAGCCACGCCCGCTGCTCGCCCGGGCCGGCCATCACGTTGAGGTAGTACATGTCGTAGCCGGTCGGCGCCATCGCCGGCCCGTGCCAGCCGTGCGGCACGAGCACCACGTCGCCGGAGCGCACCTCGGCGAGCACGTCGATCGGCCGCTTGTCGGTGCCGTAGACGCGCTGGTAGCCGATCGGGTCCGGCGCGACGTCGTCACGACCCGGCCCGCCGCTGTCTCCACCCGGCCCGCCGCCCTGCTCCACCTGGATCTCGAAGTAGTAGATCTCCTCCAGCGCCGTCTCCTCCCCCGACCGCTCCTCGTCGTGCTTGTGCGGCGGGTAGGACGACCAGTTGCCGGCAGGCGTGATGACCTCGCAGGCGATGATCGAGTCGGCGTCCAGCACGTCCGGCGTCCCGAAGTTCTGCACCTGCCGGCTCGCCTGCCCGGCCCCCCGCAGCTCGACGGGGATCTCGGCCTTGCGCAGATGTTTCACGGGGAACGCGCTGCGAGCGGTCGCGTGGCACAGCGCGATCCGCCCACCCCGCGGCGCGGTGACGGTGAAGGTCGCGTCGCGCCCGACATAGAGACAGTCGGCCGGGCCGGCGAAGACCGAGGGTCGCCCCTCCAGCTCGTATGCCGCACCGCCCGTCTCGACGACCGCCGCTTCGCAGGCCAGCGGCACCACGACGAACTCGTGCTCCCCGGTGGCGATCTCCCGGGACTCGCCCGGCGCGAGGTCGGCCACCAGCAGGCCGGTGTGCGCCCAGCCGGGGTCCCCGGGCCGGATCCGCACCGCGTAGTCGTCGTCCCCGGTCGTCTGCCAGGGCTTGAACCAGTCGCTCATCGTGCTCCTCCAGAGGGTGCGTGGCTGCGGTGGGCGGGGTTGCCGTGGGCGGGGTTGCCCGCGTGGTCGCCGTGGACGAGCCGCGCGGCGATGTCGACGGCCGCGGCGACGTCGCCGTCGGGTGGGTAGAGCAGCGCCCGACCGACCACGAGCCCGGCGGCGTTGGGGCAGGTCAGGGCGTCGGCCCAGGTGGCGTAGGTGTCCTCGGGGTCGCCGGTGGGGTCCCCGCCGAGGAGCAGCGCGGGCATCGTCGAGGCGTCCAAGACGCGGGCCATGTCGTCGACGACCGGCAGCTTGAGCCAGGTGCGGGCGCTCGTGGCGCCGAGCCCTGCGGCGACGTGGACGGACCGGATCACGGAGTCGGGGTCGAGGTGGTTGACGACCCGCCCGTCGGCGTCCCGCGAGGACCAGAACGGCTCGACCATCGCCATCAGCCCGGCGTCGGCGAGCTCGGTCACGGCACGGGCGCTGGCCTCCAGGGTGGCCACCGTGCCCTCCTCGGACAGCGCGATGCGGGTCAGCATCTTGCCCCCGTCGAGCCCCCGTCGGGCGAGGTCCGAGGCGGCATACGCCGTGAACCGGTCGTCGAGCTCGAACGACGCGCCCTGCAGGCCACCGCGATTCATCGAGCCGACGACGACCTTGTCGTCGAGCAGGCCGAGCAGCAGCAGGTCCTCCAGGATGTCGGGGGTGCCGAGCACGCCGTCGACGCCGGGGCGGGACAGGGCCGTGGCGAGACGCGCGAGCGTGTCGGAGCGGCTGGCCATCGCCATACGGTCGTCGCGGACCCCGAGGGAGCCGCGGGCCGGGTGGTCGCAGGCGACCAGGAGCAGCCGGCCGTCGTCCCCGACGAGGGGGCGGCGCCGGCGGGCGGCCCAGAGCCGGTCGATGCGCTCGGGCTCGCGCAGCCGGGTCGTGGTGAGGGCGCGGACGTCGACGCCGACGCGGTCCATCACCGGGCTCCTGCGCGCTCGGCGAGCAGCTGCTCGACCTCGTCGGGCGTGGGCATGGCGGTGGAGCACTCGAGCCGCCCCACGACGAGGGCGCCCGCGGCGTTGGCGAACCGTACGATGCGCTCCAGGTCCCAGCCCTCCAGCAACCCGTGGCAGAAGGCCCCGCCGAAGGCGTCCCCCGCCCCCAGCCCGTTGACCACGTCCATGAGGATCGGCGGCACCTCGACGCGCTCGTCGCGGGTCTTGGCGAGCACGCCCTTGGGCCCCTGCTTGACCACGGCGAGCTCGATCCCGCGCTCGAGCAGGGCGTCGGCGGCGCGCTCGGGGTCCTCCTCCCCGACGGCGACCCGGCACTCCTCGCGGTTGCCGACGGCGACGGTGCAGCGGTCCAGGACGGCCTCGACCTCCCGCGTGGCGGTGGCCTCGTCGGGCCAGAACATCGGGCGATAGTCCAGGTCCAGGATCGTGTGCGTATGCCGGGCGCGCGCCTCCCAGGCCCCGTGGTGCGCCGCGCGGCTCACCTCGTGCGAGAGCCCGGTGACGGTGGCCCAGAAGATGCGGGCGTCGGCGATGGCCTGCAGCGGCATCTCGTCGGCTGCCATCACGAGGTCGGGCGCCTGCGGGTAGCGGTAGAAGTAGAGCGGGAAGTCGTCGGGCGGGAACATCTCGCAGAAGGTCACCGGCGTGGGCAGGCCCGGCACGGGGGACACGAAGCGGTCGTCGACGCCGAGGCGGGCCAGCTCCCGGTGCACGAACCGGCCGAAGGGGTCGTCGCCGGTGCGGGTGATCACCGCGGTGGCGTGGCCGTGCCGGGCCGCAGCCACGGCGACGTTGGTGGCGCTGCCGCCGAGGAACTTCCCGAAGGTCTCGACGTCCTCGAGGCCCACCCCGATCTGGTGGGGGTAGATGTCGATGCCGACCCGTCCGATCGTCAGCACGTCGAGGGGGCTCGGCGTCGCGGGGGGCGGTGCGTCGGTCATGTCATCCCTTCGGTGGGGCGATCACGGCGGTGGGAGCGGTTCCCAGCCTGCCGCAGCGCTCGCCATACTGTCAAGGTTTGTTAGGACAAACGGACTTTAGTGAGCTCGTGACACTTTGACATATTGCTATTACGCTCACGTAGCGTGACCGTGCAGCTCCCCGTGATCATCGACCGCGCCAGCCCCGTGCCTCTCTACCACCAGCTGGCGCAACAGCTCACGGCCGCCATCGAGGGCGGGGCGCTCAAGCCGGGCGACCCGTTCGAGAACGAGCTGTCCCTCGCGGAGCGCCTCGACCTGTCCCGTCCCACGGTCCGCCGCGCCATCGCCGAGATGGTCGCCCGGGGCCTGCTGGTGCGCCGCCGCGGCATCGGGACCACCGTCGCCAACGAGGTCATCCACCGCCGTGACGAGCTCACCTCGCTCTACGAGGACCTCGCCCGCTCGGGTCGCACCCCGGTCACGCAGGTGTTGAGCTTCGAGCCGGAGTCCTACTCCGAGCGCGCCGCCGAGGCGCTCGGCCTGAGCGCGGACACTCCCATGCTCTCCATCGAGCGCCTCCGCCTCGTCGGGGACCAGCCCCTCGCGGTGCTGCACAACTGGCTGCCGCCGCGCTACGCCGACATCAGCGAGGCCGAGCTGACGGAGCACTCGCTCTACGAGCTGCTGCGCGAGCGCGGCGCCAAGATGGTCGTCGCCCAGCAGACCATCGGGGCCCGCTCCCCGGGCGGGCGCGAGCGCAAGCTCCTCGAGGTCTCCAAGTCCGACCCGCTGCTGACCATGACCCGCAAGGCGTATGCCGCTGACGGGGTTGCCATCGAGTTCGGTGACCACTGCTACCGCGCCGACCAGTACGCCTTCGACATCACCGTCCACGAGCGCTGAGCTGCGGGCTGCACCACGCTGGCATGCGCTGTTGCACGTAGCCTAGAAGCCATGCTGGTTGTAGCGTAGGAATGATGCTGGTTGTAGCGTAGCGCTATGGCCTACACCCGCCGCGTCATCGACGAGGAGCTCGACGCACTCTTCCCCCATGTGGCGGCGATCGCCATCGACGGTCCAAAAGCAGTCGGCAAGACCACGACGGCCCGCGAGCGCGCCCGTGCACAGCTGCAGCTCGACGAGCAGGGTCTGAGGACGACCATCGAGGCCGACCCGACCATGCTGCTGCGTCGCGATCGCCCACTGCTGATCGATGAGTGGCAACGCGTTCCACCGGTGTGGGACGTCGTGCGTCGCGCCGTCGACGACGACTCGCGCGGCGGCCAGTTCCTGCTCACCGGCTCCGCGACGCCGTCGGCCGAGGCGTCGCTGCACTCCGGGGTCGGACGCATCGGCCGCCTGCGCATGCGGCCCATGACACTCCCCGAGCGCGGAGCCACCCACCCGACCGTCAGCCTGAGCGCTCTGCTGAGTGGGCGGCGCCCACCCCTCGAGGGATCGACCGGCCTCACGCTCGCGGACTACGCCCACCACGTCACCTCCTCGGGATTCCCCGCGATCCGCACGCTCGGCGATCGGGCGCGACGCTTCCAGCTCGACTCCTACCTGGCGACGGTCGCTGAGCACGACTTCCCGGAGCTGGGGCACCCCCTGCGTCGCCCCACCGGGCTGCAGGCGTGGCTGCGCGCCTACGCCGCCGCGTCCTCCACGACCGCGAGGCTGGAGGCGATCTCCGACGCGGCCGCCGCCGGCGAAGGCAGCCGCCCGGCTCGCACCACCACGCTCGCCTACCGCGAGACGCTCATGCGGCTGTGGCTCCTGGACCCCCTCCCCGCCTGGACCCCCAGCACCAACCACCTCACCCGCCTGCAGCAGTCCCCCAAGCACCACCTCGCCGACCCCGCCTTGGCCGCCCGCCTGCTCGGCCTGGACGCCGACGCCCTGCTGGATGGCGAGGGTGAGGTCGTCGGCCGTCGCGGGGCGATCATGCTCGGGACCTTGGTCGAGTCCCTGGCCACTTTGAGCGTCCGCGTCTTCGCCCAAGCCGCGGAGGCCGACACCGCGCACCTGCGCACCGCCAACGGTGACCACGAGGTTGACATCGTCGTGGTCACGAGCAGCGGCAAGGTGGTGGCCCTGAGGGTCAAGACCACTACGGCGGTCGACGACGACGACACCCGCCATCTGCGCTGGCTGCGCAGCAAGCTCGGCGATCGCATGCTGGACGCGGCCGTGCTGACCACCGGGCCGGACGCCTATCGCCGCAGCGACGGGATCGGCGTCATCCCGCTGGCGCTGCTGGGGCCATGAGCTCGCCGGCAGAGCCTCGCCGTCGTGGCCTGCTCGACGTGGGTGGCGGGCAGCAGGTCTACTGGGAGGAGTGGGGCGACCCGCGCGGCGTCCCCGCCCTCTATGTGCACGGCGGTCCTGGCGGGACGCTGGGCAGCAGCGCCTACCGGCACCGCTTCGACCTGCAGCGCACCCGGGTGATCGGCGTCGAGCAGCGTGGCTGCGGTCGCTCCGTGCCGCACGCGAGCGACCCCGCGGTGTCCCTCGACAGCAATGACACGGCGCACCTGGTCGCCGACATGGAGGCCGTGCGGTCCCACCTGGGCGTCGAGGGCTGGGTCCTCAACGGCGTCTCCTGGGGCTCGACCCTGGCCTTGTCGTATGCCGTCACCCACCCCGAGCGGGTCCTGGGCGTGGTGCTGGTCGCGGTGACCACGACGAGCCGGGCCGAGGTGGACTGGATCACCGAGGGCGTCGGCGCGATCTACCCGGAGGCGTGGGACCGTTTCGCCGCTCACGCCGAGGACGCGGGCGTCGGCTACACCCGGGGCCGCGGGCGCCTGGTGGAGGCCTATGCGCGACTGATGGAGTCGCCCGACCCGCGCGTGCGCGACGCCGCGTCGCGGGAGTGGGCGCTGTGGGAGGACACCCACGTCTCGATCGGTGCTGGCGGCTTCCACCGCGACCCTCGCTGGGACGACGACGCGTTCCGGGTGGCCTTCCTGCGCCTGACCACCCACTACTGGTCCCACGACGGCTTCCACGACCCACCTCTGCTCGAGCGGTGCGACCGGCTGGCGGGGATCCCCGCCGCGCTGATCCACGGCCGTCGAGACATCTCCAGCCCGGCGGTCACCGCCTGGCGACTGCACACCGCCTGGCCTGGGTCGCGACTGATCATCGACGAGGGCGACGGTCACGGGGGCGCGTCGATGGTCGAGCACTGGCGCGCCGCCAACGACGCCCTCGTCGACCGCCACACCACCTGAGCCAGCCCCCGCTCGCGGCCGCACGCACCGCCGTCAGGCCAGCCTGCACCTCGGCCACCAGGCGGGGACCAGGCCAAGAGGCAGGCCGAGCAGTGCGGCATACCCGTGGTAGTCCCCGGCCACGACGAACAGCACGACACAGGCCAACGCCCCGAGGGCCAGGTTGCGCGCTGTCCTTTCCCGCGCGATACGTCGCTCGATCAGGATCCTTCACCGCGCCGACCAGTACGCCTTCGACATCCCCGTCCACGAGCGTTGACCCGGGTCAGACGCCCCGTGCCCCCGCAAGACCGCCGCTCACGGCTCCTGGTGCTTGTCCGGCCATGGGCACGCGCAGCCCCCGCAGCCTGCAAAGTGCTGGACCCACCTCAGCCGGCACGGGGGTGCACCACCGTCCAGCGACGTGTCCGGGCGGTCAGGGGACATGGCCCTTGGCGCTGTCGATCACGATGAGGAGCGCCAGGACGAGGTAGACGGCCGCCGCAAGATATTCGAGGGCCCTCTGGGCTCCCGCATGGGACAGGAAGCGGTCTCGGAAGGCGCTGGCTCCGACGCCTACCGCCCCGTAGAGGACTACCTCGGTCGCGACGTTCACCGCGCCAAGCATCGCCATCTGCGCTGTCGTGCTCTGAGCCTGGCCGGCGAAGCGGGGCAGGACGGCCAGGAAGAACAAGATGAGCTTGGGGTTGGTCAGACTCACCATCGCCCCGCGCAGGAACCACCGTTGCGACACCACCAGCGGCTCACCGGCCGCTGTCCGCGCGGCTCTGGCCGTGATGATGGCCAGCCAGAGCAGGTAGGCGGCCCCCGCCAGCTTCACGGCATCCAGCGCTGCGGGGTACGTCGCTGCGACCGCCCCGAGGCCCAGGGCGACAGCCGCCGCGTACACGCTCATCCCGGAGCCGATTCCCAGGATCGCTCTCACCGCAGCCGTGCGGCCGCCCTGCAGACCAACGGCGAGCATATAGGTCATGTCCGGACCCGGAGGTGCGAGGAACACGAGGACCACGCCGATGAAAGCGGGAAGGACCGACATGTCGAGCATGGCCACCTCGATCTCCACGACGCAGGGTTGGAACCGGCTTAGGTGGTTCCAATCGTAGAGGCACGTGGGTGCCTAAGGTGGTCCCCATGGGCAGCGCCGAGACCCCAAAGTTCCGCACCGGTGACGTCTTGGCCACGGTCTTCACCGGCACCCTGACCGAACGGCACGGCGACACGGTCGAGTGGATCCCCACCCCCGGCCGACTGCTGGACTGGTTGGCCGTGAACGACCTTGCGGTGGAGCACTGTTCCGACGCCGAGCTCGCGTCGGCTTACCGGCTGCGCGAAGCGATCCACCTCGCCGGCACCGCCGCCGCAACCGGTGAACCCCTGCCTGCATCCGCCCTGCGGACCATCAACGAGGCCGCACGTGGGGGACGCGCCTGTCCCCAGCTCAGCCCCCATGAACAGCTCCGCTGGCGCCTGGGCGACTCCGGGGCTGGCTGTGTCGATGACGCGCTGGCGGTCGTGGCGGCCGACGCGCTCGTCCTCCTGGCGCCAGCCAACCGCGACCGGCTCGCGCTGTGCGCTTCACCAACCTGCCAAGAGATGTTCGTTGACAACAGCCAGAGCCACACCCGCCGCTGGTGCGACATGAACATCTGCGGCAACCGGAGCAAGAAGGCCCGCCATCGCGCCGCAACCCGACCACCTCGATCGGGCGCCTGAACCCCGCGGCCGTCCGTCAGAGACTGTGCTCCAGGAAGCCGACGAGAGCGGCTACGACCTGGCTCGGGTTCTCCTCTGCCATGTGGTGCCCGCTGTCGATGCGTGCGGTCGTGATCGGCCCAGCCACCCAGTCCCTCCACAACGCGGCCGGGTCCCCGTAGAGCTGTTCCAGGTCGTCGCGGATGGACCAGCCGACCAGGGTCGGGCACGGGATCGTGCGGCCTTCGGTGCGCGCCGCGCGGTCGTGGTCCAGGTCGGCGCTCAGGCCTGCTCGATAGTCCTCGAGCATGGCGCGGATGGTGTCGGGGCGCCGGATCGCCGCGGCCACGTAGTCGAAGTTCTCCGGCCCCATCGCGGCCCGCTTGTCGGCGTCGAGCTCGTACCACGCGTCGGGATCGGCGGTGATGACCCGTTCGGCGTGCGGGGAGCCGGTGTAGAAGAACCAGTGCCACCACTCGGTGGCGAAGCGGGTGTTGACCCGCTCGTCCGCTTCGAGGCGCGGCACGGCGTCGAGAACCCCCAGCGCCGTGACTCTTTCGGGGTGGTCGAGGGCACACGTGTAGGCCACTCCCATGCCTCGATCGTGGCCGATCACGGCGAATCGGTCATGACCGAGGGCCTCGGCAAGCGCCACCGTGTCGCCGGCCTTCGCCTCGGCGCAGTAGAGCTTGTGCGCCGCGTCCGGGGTGGGCTTGCTGGAGCGTCCGTAGCCCCGCACGTCCGGGCAGATCACCGTGTAGCCGGCATCCGCCAGACGGGGAGCGACCTGGTACCACGTGGTGTGCGCCCGAGGATGACCGTGCAGCAGCACCACCGCCGGACCCTCACCTCCCGAGCGTCCGTGAAGCGTCACCCCCGTCTCCAGGGACAGGTCCCACTCGTCGAAGCCGCCGAAGAAGGTCACGAGCTCACGCTAGCCGCGGATGGGGTCGTGCGGGGGGCCTCGCCAGGACCCGCGAGGCACCGCTTCTGGGGATCGCGATCACGCGACCTTTTGTCACCGGTCCCGGGGCAGCGCAGCCGCTGAGGCGACCCCGACACCGGGGAAGGATGGTGACGCTATGGCGACACCGAAGCTCCCCAAAGATGGGGCGGCGGTGGCGGGGGTGAGGTGGTGGCCCTCAGGGGCGCCCACCATGCGGTGAGCGCCCCTGCAGCACCAGGGATTACCGACGCGGACGCGACGGGGTGACGGAGGACGACAGGGTCGAGTCGCCCGGGCCGTCCCAGCCCACGAGCGCCGTCGGCGTGCCGACCGCCGGTCGCGTGACCGGCACCCGCACCGCGACCTTGCCGCGTCCGGGCACCTCGACGGTCCGCTTGCCGAGCACGCCCGAGGCGTCCATCAGCGAGACGTGGGCCACGCCCGCCGCAGCGGCGCGGATGGTGACCACGGCTTCGCCATACGCCGGGCGCACCGACTCCACCCAGCCCCCGGTGCGCAGCGTCGCGGACGGGCCGCCCGCGAGGGCGACGTTGTCGACCACGGCCTGGGCCACGGACTGCGGGGAGTCCAGGGAGGACAGCGCCTCGAGCGGGATGACCGGCTCGGTCGGGGTGGTGGAGCGACCGGCCGGCGGGGTGTAGCCGTCGAGCCGGACCTGGCCCCAGCGGTAGGGGTCACCCTGCACGCCGCCCCACACGGACCAGCCGATGCGGGTCTGCCCGGTCTTGTCCTGCGTGTCCGAGTCGTAGGGAAGGATGTTGAGCCCCATGTGGTTCGGGTCCACGGCCGCCGGCAGCTCGCTCATCGGGATCGCCACCTCGGCGGTGTACCCGGTGTACGGCTCGTTGACCTTGACCGCCCACCTCATCCCGGGCGCGGTGGACGCCGCCGGGCCCTGGTGGTTGTCGGCGTCGCGCAGCCCGCACGCCGGGCCCTCCGCGGTGAAGGGGAGGATCGCGGCCTTGAAGGTCGTCGACGTGTTCTCCGAGGTGCCGCGCGGGTCGACGGCGATCTCGAGGGAGTCGGTCCGCCAGTGGCGCTTGCAGTCGTTGGTCGCGAGCGCCGTGCCCTTGACGTCGTCGGTGACCTTGACGGCGACGTAGAGCGTGTCGGCGTCCCAGCTCACCCACGCCTGGGCGGAGCAGTCCGCGGCGGAGGTGCACTCGTCACCCTCCCAGCGGCGCGAGACGTCCAGTGCCGCACCGGGATACTCGCCGGGCGCGATGACACCGTCGAGGGTGGGCTTGGCCTGTGGGGCCGTGGCCTGTGGCACGAGCTCGAGCGCCTGCTGCCCGGTCGAGGTGCCCGTCGAGCTGGTCGTCGTCAACGTGTAGGCGTAGTCCCCGCCGGGAGCGCCGGTCTTCAGCGACGCGTCGGTGTTGGTCACGGTGAACTCGACCGAACCCGTCGCGCCCGCGGCGAGCGTGTAGGGGCGTGAGGCGGGTTCGACGGTGAAGCCCGCCGGCGGCGTCAGGGTCACCTGCCCGCTCTGGCTCGCCTGGGTGTTGTTGGTCAGGTCGACCCGTATGCCGCGTCGCCCGCCGCTCGCCAGCGTGAGCACCGGGGCAACGGTGCCGCTGAGCTGGGGCACGCCGACCTCACGGGTCCACGCCTCGAACTGCTCCACCTGCGGCAGCCACTGCTGGTGCGCGGTGACGGCCGGGGCCACGAGGACCGACTGGTCGACATACCCGCTCCCCTGGGCCGCCTTGAGCCGCAGCGCGATCCGGGCGCGAGCACCGGTCGCGGCGGCCGCGGGCGCGGACAGGGTGAAGGGGATCCGCACGGTCGCGCCGGCGCGGACGGTGGCCGGCACGGCGCCGGCCTGCACGGTCCACCCGGCGGGCAGCACCGGCTGGGCCGTCAGCCCGGTGAGGGCCTGCCTGGCCGGGGCGGTCACCGTCAGCGTGCCGGCGACCCGGCCGCCGGGCTGGACGTCGGCCTGGGCGGTGGTGATGGTGGCCCCGGTCCCGAGGGGGAGCGCCCCGCTCGGGCGGGTGAGGGCGCCGGCGATGGCGCCGTCGGCCGCGGTCGCGGCCGCCGACCCGGGCTCGGGGATCGGCACCCGCGACGCGATCTGGGTCATGGTGTCGCAGCCGATCTTGGCGGGGTCGCTGGGGACGTCGGGGAACCCGGCCCAGCCCTGGGTGACGTACTCCCGCTGGGCGGACCGCTCCACCGCGGCCCAGGTGCGCCCGTCAGGCGCCCGCTCCCCGCCCCACACGCCGTAGACGTCGCGCGTCGGGTCCTTGGGTGCCAGGGTGCTGCCGCAGGTCGGGCCGGTGGAGGAGGTGCCGGAGTAGGAGCGGGTCAGCAGCCGCGAGGGGGCCCACGGCTTGAGGCCCTCCTTGGTCACCTGGTCCGGGAAGCGGCCCGGGTCACCGGCCGCGTAGAAGGCCTCGACCGCGATCCGGGCGGCCTCCTGATGGTTGCCGTGGTTGCCCGGCGACGGGGCCGGGTCCATGGTCATGAGCACCTCGGGGCGGGTCTGCCGGATCACCCGGACCGCCCGGGCCAGGGTGTCGTCGTGGCCCCACACCTTGCGGGTGAGCGGCTCGGAGACGGTGTAGTAGAAGTCGACCTTGTCCAGGTTGTAGATGTTGCTGATCCCGGCCTTGCCGACGGCCCGCCGCTCCTCGGCCTCCCGCAGCAGCCCGAGGGCCGGCCCCTCCTCGGGCCCGACCGCGTTGCCGCCACCCTCGCCGCGGGTGATGGTGATGACGCCGGCCTTGACGCCGTACCGCTGGCGCCACAGGCCGAGGGTGGACAGGGTGCCGGCCTCGTCGTCGGGGTGGGCGCCGACATACAGCAGGCCCAGGTCGACGGGTGTGCCGATCGAGGTGTCCCGGGTCTGGGGGCCGCGGGCGAAGGCGGACAGCGTCCCGGTGCGATCTCCGTGGCCGTCGCCTGCCGGGGCGGCGATCGCGGATCCGATGGCCGTGGTGCCGGCCGTGAGGGCCACCGTGACGGCGGCCAGCGTGGTGCGTGCGGTGCGTCGTCCTTGACGACCGCGCGGGGTTGGTGCCATGCCGTGCTCCTTCTGGGGGTTGGAGCCGGACTACTCGCGGACGGCGCCCTCGAGCATCCCGGCGATGAAGTGGCGTTGCAGGAAGAGGTAGACGATGACCACCGGCAGGGCCACGAGCACGGCACCGGCGGCCAGGAGGGTGAAGCCCTGGGTGTACTGACCCTGGAAGAAGGCCAGCCCGAGCGGCGCGGTGCGCAGCTCGTCGACGTTGGCCATGACCAGCGGGATCAGGAACTCGTTCCAGGTCCACATGAAGGTCAGCACCAGCAGGGTGGTGATGGCGGGGCGCGCCAGCGGCACCAGCACCTGCCACAGCGTCTGCCAGCTGCTGGCGCCGTCGAGGCGGGCCGCCTCGACGACCGAGCGGCTGGACGCGCGGAAGTAGGTGCGCAGCCAGAAGGTCCCGAAGGCGATCGACTGCGCGACCTGGGGCAGCACGATCGCCCAGATCGTGTTGGTCATCCCGAGGCTCTGCAGGTCGTAGTAGAGCGGCACGATGATCGCCTCCGCCGGCATCATGATGCCGAGCAGGAAGACGTAGAACAGCACGCTCTGGCCCCGGAAGCGCAACGCGCCCAGGGCGTAGCCGGCCATGATCGACAGCGGCGTCGCGATGAGCAGCACCAGCGCCGACACGAGCACGCTGGTGCGCATCAGCGTCGCGAAGTGCCCCTGCTCCCAGGCGGCCCCGAAGTTGGCGACGCCCCCGGGCGACCCCGGGTCGCGACCGAAGGCCCCCACCACCACGGTGAGGATCGGGTAGAGCGCGAAGAGCGCGAAGACCCCGAGGATGAGGTAGTTGGCGAGCTGCTCGCCGCGGCTGATCCTCATGCGTCCCTCCGCTCCACGAACCGGGTGATGAGGAAGGAGATCGCGAAGACGACGATGGTCAGGGTGACCCCGATCGCGCAGGCCAGGCCGACCTGGCCGGTCTCGAAGGCCCGGTGGTAGACCTCGTAGGAGGGCACCGAGGTCTGGTTGCCGGGGCCGCCGCGGGTCGTCACGTAGACCAGGTCGAAGGTCTTCAGCGCCGCGATCACGGTCAGCGTCAGCGCCACCGAGACCTCCCCCCGCAGCGCGGGCAGGGTGATCGCGAAGAACTCCCGCACCGGGCCGGCGCCGTCGAGGCGCGCCGCCTCGTAGAGCGTCCGGTCGATCTGCCCCATCCCGCCGAGCATCAGCACCGTGACCAGCCCGGTCTCGAACCACGTGCCGACGAAGCCGACGGCCGGAAGCGCGAGCGCGTAGTCACCGAGCCACGCCCGGGTGAGCCCGTCCAGCCCCACCGCCCGCAGCACCGAGTTGAGGGTGCCCTCGGGGGCGTAGATGCGCCGCCACGCGACCGCCACGACGACCATGGCCACGACCTGCGGCAGGAAGACGACGGTGCGGAAGAAGGTCAGCCCCCGCACCCGAGCCCGCCCCAGCACCGCCGCGAGCAGCAGCCCGACGACGAGCGGCACGACCGCGAAGAAGAGCATCAGGACCAGGGCGTGCCCGAAGGCGGCGCGCAGCCCCTCGTCCTGCACGACCTTGCTGTAGTTGCCGAGGCCCACCCAGGCGCCGAGCGTCAGGCCGTCCCAGTCGTAGAAGGAGATCTGCACCGAGCGCAGCAACGGGTAGAGCAGGAAGGCGCCATAGACCAGCAGCGCGGGGGCGGCATACGCCCACCCGATCGCCCGAGGCTCGCCCGGGGGACCACCGGACCGGCGGGAGAGCCTCGGGCTGCGGGTGCTCGTGCTCATCGGTCAGCCCTTGCCGCCGGTGAAGTCGCCGTAGTCCTTCTGCAGCTTGTCCAGCGTCTGCTCCGGGGTCGCCTTCTTGGCGAGCAGGTCCTGCAGCGCCGCCCCGATGGTGTCGCTCATGGTCGGGGTCGCCCAGTCGAGGTAGGGCAGCAGCCCGTCCGAGGACGTGGTGGTCGCGAACGCCGTGAAGACCTGCTGGCCGAGGGGGTTCGGGGCCTTCTGCTGCGCGGTGTCGACCACCGGGAGGTTCTCGGTCTCGGCGATCACCTTCATCGCGTCGGGGCTGGTGATGAAGTTGATGAACGCCGCTGCGGCGTCAGGGTTCTTGGCCTTGCTGGTGATCGCGAAGGGCTGCCCGGACGCGCCGGTGGTGTAGGTCTTGTCGCCGGCCTTCGCGGGCGGCGGGAGCATGAAGGACACCTTGTCGCCCATCGCCTTGGAGATGTCGGCCTGCAGCCAGGTCCCGGCGATCAGGTAGGTGCCCTGCCCCTTGGTGAAGGCCTGCCACGCCGGGTCGTAGCCCTGGCCGTTGAAGCCCTGGTTGAAGTAGCCCTTGTCGACCCACTCCACGAGCTTGCCGGCGGCCTGCTTGTTGCCCTCGGAGGTGTAGGACGCCCCCGGGTTGCCGAAGCCGAGCTTGCGGATCTCGTCGGGCTTGGCGTACTGCCCCTGCAGCACCCCGAAGACGTGCACCGCCGGCCACTTGTCGAGGTTGCCGAGCATCAGCGGCACCTCACCCTTGGCCTTCAGCGCCGCGAGCGAGGACTCGAAGGACGCCCAGTCCGTCGGCGGCTGCAGCCCGGCCTTGGCGAGCTTGTCCTTGTTGACGTAGACCCCGACGACCTCGCCGACCTGCGGCAGGCCGTAGAGGTTGCCGGACCCGAAGGTCTTGCCGTCGGGCGAGTAGGACACCACCGACCGCAGCGACTGGCTGTAGCGCTTGTCCCACCCGTAGGACTTCATCCACGGGTCGAGCGGCACCAGCTGCCCGGCCTTGACGAACTGCCCCATCTGGGAGCGGGTGTTGTTGGCCTGCACGATGTCGGGCGCGTCGTTGCCGGTCAGCGCCAGCCGCAGCGTCTTGACCAGGTCGTCGAAGGAGCGCGAGACCCGCTTGATCTTGATGTTGGGGTACTTCTCCTGGAAGCTCGCGATGTTCTTGGTGAGCTGGGCGTTGCCGCCGCCGCGGACCTCCTGGTCCCACAGCGTCAGGGTCACGTCGCCGAGCTGGGCGGCGTCGGTCTTGACCGATCGGTCCGTCGCGGAGGCCGAGGAGCCACCCGAGGAGGACGACCCGGGCGCGCAGGCGGCCAGGCCCATCCCGACGACCACGACGAGCGCGGGGACTGCTGTGCGGTTCATGTTGACTCCTTTGCGGGCGGCGGCGGTCACACGTCGGACCGTCGAGCGATCGTGGCGGCTGCGCGGCGCACCGCCCCTGGGGGCACCTCGGGGACCAGGTCGTCGAGGAACTCGTAGCGTCGCAGCACCGCGCGGTGCAGGGCCGTCGGCGCGCTGGACCTGCGCTGCAGCTGCCACCAGTCGGCGATGTCGCCCCACCCGGGGGCGGCGAGGGACCCGCCGAACTGCTGCACCGCGAGCGCCGAGCACAGCGCCCCGAAGGACAGCCGGTGCTCGAGCGGCCACCCGGCGAGCGTGCCGAGGGACAGCGCGGCGCAGAAGACGTCGCCGGCGCCGGTCGGGTCGATCGAGTCGACGCGCAGCGCGGGCACGGTGGCCTCCTCGCCGGTCGAGCTGTCGACCGCGAGGGCGCCGTGGGAGCCGTTGGTCACCACCGCGAGCGGCACCCGGTCCGCGAGGGCATAGAGCGCGTCGTATGCCGTGTCGGTGCGGGTGTAGGCCATCGCCTCGACGGCGTTGGGGGTGAAGGCGTGGCAGTGGGCCAGCGGCTCGAGGACCTGCGGGTCCCAGCGACCGGTCCCGTCGAAGCCGACGTCGGCGAAGAGCAGCGACCCCTGGTCGTGGGCCGCGTCGATCCACGCCAGCTCCTCGCTCTGGTCGCTGGGCACGAGGTCGAAGAGGACGGCGCGGCTGCGCGGCGGGGTGCCGATGAGCGCGGAGGCGGAGACGGGGGACTCGTGGCCGTGGGTGATCATGCGCCGGTCGCCCTCGTGGGAGATGGAGACGGTGACCGGGGAGTGCCAGTGCTCGAACCGGCGGGAGCAGGACAGGTCGATGCCCTCCTGCTCGGCCAGGGTCCGCCAGCAGAAGTCGCCGTAGTCGTCGTCGCCGAAGGCCGCCGCCAGCGAGGTCCGCAGGCCGAGCCGGGCGGTCGCGACCGCGAGGTTGGCGACCCCGCCGGGGCACGAGCCCATCCCGTCGGCCCAGATCTCCTCGCCCCCGGAGGGGATGCGGGTGAGCCCGCTGAAGATGATGTCGAGGAAGACCATGCCGTGCAGCATCACGTCGACCTCGGGGTCGCCCGGACGGCGCAGCCCTGCCAGCGGGTCGAACGTTGTCGGAGTCACCGAGAGCCTTCCTCACCTCGTCGTGATGCAGTCATGATCGTCCCGTACGTCACGAAGCGCAAGCAATAACGCTCATGCAACGATCATGATTGCGTGGCCTTGAGCGTTTGTGATTGCTAGGCTGAGCATCGTGAAGCCCATGCGTCAGGCCGCGGTGCTCGCCCACCTGCGCGCCCACGGGTTGACCAGCGTCGACGACCTCGCGGCCCGGCTCGGCGCCAGCCACGCCACGATCCGCCGCGACCTGCACGAGCTCGAGTGCGCCGGCCAGGTGCTGCGGGTCCACGGCGGCGCTAGCCTGCCCCCCGACGTCGACAGCGACGAGCCGGTCCCCTTCGAGCGGGTGGCCACCCACGAGCAGCGGCACAAGGAGGCCATCGCCGCCCGCGCCGCACGTCTCGTCGTCGACGGTGACGTGGTCCTGCTCGACATCGGCACCACCACGATGCTGCTGGCCCGCGAGCTGCGCGGCCGCCACATCACCGTCGTCACCTCGAGCCTCGCGGTGCTCGACGAGCTCCGCCACGACCGCCACGTCGAGCTGATCCTGCTCGGCGGCATCGTGCGCCGCACCTACCACTCCCTCGTCGGCGTGCTCACCGAGGACACGCTGCGGCAGGTGCGCGTCACCCGCGCCTTCCTCGGGACCAGCGGCATCACCGCCGCCGGCGACGTCCTGGACACGACCCTCGTGGAGGTCCCGGTCAAGCGCGCCATGATCGCGAGCGCCGAGCACGTCGTGCTGCTCGCCGACCACACCAAGCTCCCCGGCCACGGCACGCTGCGGGTGTGCGGGGCGGGCGACATACGGACCCTCGTCACCGACGACAGGGCCGACCCACAGATCTGCTCCGCGCTCGCGGAGCTGGGCACGGAGGTGATCACGGCATGAGGCTGACCATCCTGGGCGGTGGGGGATTCCGGGTCCCCCTGGTCTACGGCGCGCTGCTGGGCGACACCCACGAGCAGCGCGTCGACGAGCTGGTGCTGCACGACGTCGACGAGCGTCGGCTCGGCGTGATCGACCACGTCCTGCGGCAGATGGCCGCCGGCCACCCGGGGGCGCCCCGCGTCAGCGCCACCACCGTGCTCGACGAGGCGCTGGACGGGACCGACTTCGTCTTCTCCGCGATCCGGGTCGGCGGGCTCGAGGGCCGCACCTGCGACGAGCGTGTCGCCCTCGACCTCGGCGTGCTCGGGCAGGAGACGACCGGGCCCGGAGGCCTGGCCTACGGCCTGCGGACGCTGCCCGTCGCGCTCGACATCGCCCGCCGCGTCGCCCGGCTGGCGCCCGAGGCGTGGTTCATCAACTTCACCAACCCGGCCGGGATGATCACCCAGGCCATGCAGACCGTCCTCGGCGACCGCGTCATGGGGATCTGCGACTCGCCCCTCGGCCTCGGGCGCCGCGCGGCCCACGCGCTCGGGCTGCACCTGGACGCAACGCGATTCGGCTACTCGGGGCTGAATCACCTTGGCTGGCTGCAGACCCTGGTGGCCGATGGCCGAGATCACTTGCCGGAGCTGCTCGCTCGCCCCGACCTGCTGCTGACCACCGAGGAGGGACGCCTCTTCGGCCCCGAGTGGCTGCAGACCATCGGCGCCATCCCCAACGAGTACCTCTACTACTACTACTTCACCCGCGAGGCGATCGCCGGGATCCGTGGGTCCGCCGAGACCCGCGGCGAGTACCTCCTGCGCTCGCAGGCCGACTTCTACCGCGCCGTGGGCGACGCGCCCGAGCGGGCGCACGACCTGTGGGTGCAGACCCGGCGGGCGCGGGACGAGACCTACATGGCCGAGGCGCGCTCCGAGGGTGAGGAGCGCGACGCCGCGGACGTCGCGGGCGGCGGCTACGAGGGTGTGGCGCTCGCGCTGATGGCGGCGATCGCGCGCAACGAGCGCGCGTCCATGCTGCTCAACGTGCGCAACGGCAGCGCCGTGCCGGGGCTGGCCGCCGACGCCGTCGTCGAGGTGCCGTGCGTGGTCGACGCGACCGGGCCGCAGCCGCTGTCGGCCGTGCCCCTCACCGGGCACCCGCTCGGGCTCGTCCAGCAGGTCAAGGCCGTCGAGACGCTGACGATCCGCGCCGCGCAGGAAGGGTCCGAGCGGCTCGCCCTGGAGGCCCTGGCGCTGCACCCGCTGGTCGACTCGGTGACCACGGCACGGCTGCTGCTGACCGGCTACCGGGAGCGGATCCCCGCGCTGGACGCCGTGTTCCGCTGACCCTCCCCTTCCCTCCCCCGCCCTCTCCCCCTTCCTCTCCCGAGATCGTGGTCGGTCTGGGCGCCTGGGCGACCAAAAGGGTCCACGTTGGCGGGAGAGGTGGTCCCGTCGGCGGGAGGGCGGGGAATGGTGGGTGAGCTGCGGATCAGGTCGTGCTGCGTATGACGAGCCGCGGGGCCACCACCACCGGCGCCCCACCGGCCGGCGCACCCTCCGCCCGGGTCGTCGCCAGCCGCAACGCCTCCTGCGCGAGCCGGCGTGGCTCCTGCGACACGGTCGTGAGGTCCACCGTGGCGAGCGAGGCAAGGCGCGAGTCGTCGTAGCCCACCACGCTGACCTCCTGCGGCACCCGGACGCCCTCGGCACGCAGGGTCAGCAGCACCCCCGTCGCCACCATGTCGTTGTGCGCGACCACGGCGGTCGGGCGGTCCGCCGGGGCCCGGGCCAGCAGCTGCTCGGCGGCCCGCACACCGGACTCCTCGCTCGGGTAGCCGGCGATGACGTCGGTCGCCAGCCCGTGGGCCCGCGCCGCGTCCAGGTAGCCGCGCCGCCGCGCCTCGCTCATCACCGCGTCACCGCCGTCGACGAAGCAGACCCGCTCGTGGCCGAGCCGCACGAGGTGGTCGACGACGAGCCGCATGCCGAGGTGGTCGTCGGCCCGCACCGTGTCCACGCCGGCCGCCTCGAGGTCCGACCCGACGACCACGGTCGGCAGCCGCTCCCCCAGCGCGGCCAGCTCGGCGCCGGTCAGCTGCGGGCTGATCAGCACGATCGCGTCGCACCGGTCGTGGCGCAGGCTCTCGATCGCGTCGGTGACCGACCGGGCCGCCGTGGTCCCGCTGAGCACCAGGTCGTAGCGGGTGGGCGCGACGGCGGCATACAGCTCCTCGACCAGGGTTGCGTGGAAGGTCTGGTGCAGCCAGAAGGTCACGCCGACCAGGTGCGAGCGGTGCTCGCGCAGCCCCTGGGCGCGACGGTCGGGGCGGTAGCCCAGCCGCGCGGCGGCCTCCTGCACCACCTCGCGGCTGCGGGCCGACACCCCGGGGTCGCCGCGCAGCGCCACCGACACCGACGAGACCGACAGCCCCGTCTCGCGGGCGAGGTCGCGGATGGTGACCCGGGCGGGCGGCATACGGCTCTCCTCTCGCCCGGGTCACTCTCGGATCGGGCGTTGACAGCGTAACCGGAACGTTCTAGTTTCGATGCACCGGAACGTTCCGGCTCAGGCGTCACGATGCGAGGAGGCATCCCATGAGCGACCCCACCACGCCGCTGTCCGTCGCCGTCATCGGCGCGGGTATGGCGGGCCGTAGCCACGCCAACGGGTGGCGCATGGCCACCACGGTGTTCGACCTGGAGGGGCTGCCCCCGGTGCGGCTCGCCGCCGTCGCCGACGTCAACCTCCCGCTGGCCGAGGACTGCGCGCGGCGCTACGGCTACGAGCGGGCCGTCGGCAGCTGGCAGGAGATCGTCGACGACCCCACCATCGACGTCGTCTCGGTCGTCGTCGGCAACGACCTGCACCGGCCCATCGCGGAGGCGCTGGTGCGCGCCGGCAAGCACGTCTTCTGCGAGAAGCCGCTCGCCGGCACCCTCGAGGACGGGCGCGCGATGGCCGAGCTCGAGCAGGGCGCCGCCCGCGAGGCCGGGGTCGTGACCGGGGTCGGTTTCACCTATCGCCGCAACCCCGCGATGGCCCGCGTCGCCCAGCACGTCGCCGACGGCGACCTCGGCCCGCTGTCGCTGGTGGAGGGCCGCTACGACTGCGACTACGCGTGCGACCCGCGCGGGCCGCTGACCTGGCGCTTCACCGGGCCGCTGGGGAGCGGGGCGCTCGCCGACGTCGGGGCGCACCTCATCGACCTCGCCGAGCTTGTCTGCGGACCCATCGAGTCCGTCGCCGGCGGCCAGCTGACGACCCTGATCGGCGAGCGGCCGAAGCCGACGGGATTCGTCGTCGGGCACCGCGCCGCGCCCGTGTCCGACGAGACCGGGCCGGTGACCAACGAGGACACGGCGACCTTCACGGCGCGGTTCGCCGGCGGGGCGGCTGCGACCTTCGCCTGCTCCCGCACGGCCTTCGGGATGCCCAACGGGCTGCGGCTCGAGGTCTACGGCCTGCAGGGACGCGCGGCCGTCGACTGGCACCGCCCGGCCGAGTACACCTTCGACGACGAGCAGCCCACCCGCGCCACCCGCGGCGCCCGGCAGATCATCGCCGGGCCCGACCTGCCCTACTTCGCCGGCGGCTACCCGATGCAGGCGGCCGGCAACGGCGGCGGCAACGCCGAGATGTTCGCCTACGAGTGCCGCGCCTTCCTCGACCAGGTCGCGGGGATCGACGGCGGCACGCCGCCCAACGCGTCCTTCACCGACGCCTACCGCACGATGCTCGTCGTCGACGCCGTCGTGCGCTCCCACGAGTCGGGCGGCGCCGCCGTCGCCCTCCCCACCCCCGGAAGCGAGCTCTGACATGAAGTTCGGCGCCTACACCGCCTGCCTGGCCGACCGGTCCGTCCCCGAGATGCTCGACACGCTGCGCGACCTCGGGCTGACCTCGGTGGAGGTCAATTCGGGCGGATTCATCCCCACCCCGCACCTGCCCGTCGACGGGCTGCTCTCCTCCGCGTCGGCCCGCGACGACTACCTCGGGCTGTATGCCGAGCGCGGCATGGAGCTGACCGCCCTCAACTGCAACGGCAACCCGTTGTCCCCCAACGCCTCCGACGGGCCCAAGCACGCGTCGGACGTGCGCCGGTCGATCGAGCTGGCCGCGCTGCTCGGGGTCCGGCACGTCATCACGATGTCCGGGCTGCCCGGCGCGGAGCCCGGCGCGACCCTGCCGACCTGGGTCGTCAACGCCTGGCACGGTCAGGACCAGGAGATCCTCGCCCACCAGTGGCCGATCGCGGTGAGCTTCTGGCGCGAGATGGACGCCTACGCCCGCGACCACGACGTCCGCGTCGCGCTCGAGCTGCACCCGCGCAACCTGGTCTTCAACACCACGACCTATCAGCGCCTGCTGGAGGAGACCGGCGCCACCAACATCGGTGTGGAGATGGACACCTCGCACCTCATGTGGCAGCAGATGGACGTGCCGACGGTCATCCGCACGCTCGGCGACCGCATCTTCTTCGCCGCCGCCAAGGACATCCAGATCTGCGACGGCGTGCGGACCAAGGGCGTCCTGGACGTCGACTTCACCCCCGTCCCCGCCGACGCGGACGGCCGGGTGCCGGTGGGCTACCACCACTGGTGCGCCTCGTGGCCGCAGGACCCGGCGTGGCGGTTCGTGGCCGTCGGGGCCGGGCACGGCGTCGACTACTGGGTCGAGGTGCTGCGGGCGCTGCGCGAGGTCGACGAGGACATGGTGATCAACATCGAGCACGAGGACGCCGCCATGTCGACCATGGACGGGCTGCGTATGGCGGCCACCGCCCTCCTCGACGCCGCCGCCCGCCTCTGACCACCGCCTCCATCCCCGCGATCGTGGACGCCCTGGGCGCCCTGGGAACCACAACCGACCACGATCGCAGGGGGGTGGGGCCGCGGTCGCGGTCACGGTCAGGGTCACAGGAGGGTCAGCTGCAGCGCGCTCAGCGCGACGCAGGCCGTCACGACCCGCGCGAACCACACCTGGTCGATGCGCGCCACCACCCGCCGCCCCACCCACGCGCCCAGCAGCACGACGGGCGCGAGCAGCGGCAGCAGCACCAGGCCCCGCGCGGTGACCAGCCCCAGCCCCACCATGAACGGCAGCTTGACCACGTTGACGGCGACGAAGAACCAGGCGGTCGTGCCGAGGAAGGTCCACTTCTCGTAGCTCTCGCGCAGGAGATACAGATTCATGGCCGGTCCGCCGGCGTTGGCCACCATGGTCGTGAAGCCGGCGAGCGCTCCATACGCCCGGCCGCTGGCACGAGAACCTGTGCCCGACAACGGTCGTCGCGCGGCGGCCAGCTGGATCCCCAGCAGCACCAGCAGGATCGCCCCGATCGTGCGACGCAGCACCCGGTCGTCGACGAGCGCGAGGAAACCCACCCCGAGACCGACGCCCACGAGGACGGGCAGCACGAGCCGCACCAGCAGACCTCGATCGACCGTATGCCGGTAGGCCCACGTCGCGACCATGTCACCGACCAGCAGGAGCAGCAGCAGCGTCCCGGTGGACTCCTTGGCGGGCAGCGCCATCGCGAAGAGGCCGACCGCCACCATCGCGGCGCCCCCGATCGCCGTCTTGGAGAAGCCGACGACCAGGGCGCCCCCCACGAGCAAGGACCAGGCGAGGAGGCTGAGCTGCGGCATACGGCCTCCTCAGAGGTGGTGGCGCTGGGCCTTCTTCTCCTCGGCGTACTCGGCGTGGGCCCGCTGCGTAGACTCGAGCTCGGACACCTCCGACACCGGCACGTCCCACCAGGCGTGGCCGGGGGGGTTGGGGCCGGTCAGGTCCGTCTCGATGTAGAGGACCGTCGGGCGGTCGGACGCCGCCGCCGTCGCGTAGTGGGCGCGGAACTCCTCGATCCCGGTGCAGCGCAGCACGTCCGCGCCCCAGGAGGCGGCGTTGGCGGCGAGGTCGAAGGGGACGTTCGCACCATCGAGGCGCCCCGACTCGGGGTTGCGCATGCGGTACCTCGTGCCGAAGCGCTGCGACCCGCGGGACTCCGAGAGCGCCCCGATCGAGGCGAAGCCGTGGTTCTGCAGGAGGACGACGATGACCTTGAGCCCCTCGGACACGATGGTCGCGAGCTCCATCGGCATCATCTGGTAGGTCCCGTCGCCGACGATCGCCACCACCTGACGGTCCTCGTGGCCGTCGCTGTCGAGCGCGAGCCGCACGCCCATCGCGGCGGGGATCTCGTAGCCCATGCAGGAGTAGGCGTACTCCAGGTGGTACTGCTCGGGGGTGCGCGCACGCCACAGGGCCTGCAGGTCACCGGGCATCGAGCCGGCGGCGTTGATGACGACGTCCCGGTCGCCCATCAGCTCGTTGAGCGCGCCGAAGACCTCGGTCTGCGCGGGGAGCGGCTGGTGGTCGCGGTGGTAGCACTCGTCGATCACCCGGTCCCACTCGGCCCACAGGTCGGCGGCGCGCTGCTGGTATGCCGCCCCCGTGGTCCAGCCCTCGAGCGCCCCCTGGAGCGCGGTCAGCGCCTCGCGGGCGTCGGCCACGACCATCGTCGCGCTGTGCTTGGCGGCGTCGAAGGGCAAGACGTTGACGTTGACGAATCGCACGTCAGGAGAGGCGAATACGGTGTGCGAAGCCGTCGTGAAGTCGCTGTAGCGCGTCCCCACCCCGATCACCAGGTCGGCCTCACGCGCGAGAGTGTTGGCGGCACTGTTTCCCGTGGAACCAACCCCGCCGACCGACAACGGGTGGTCCCAGTTGATGGCGCCCTTGCCGGCCTGGGTGTCGGCGACGGGGATGCCGGTCGCGGTGGCGAAGGCCCGCAGCGCCTCGCTCGCCCCGCTGTAGATCACGCCGCCGCCCGCGACGAGCAGCGGCCGCTCGGCGGACTTGATAGCCGCGACGGCGCGCTGCAGCGCGGCCGGCTCGGGCACGGGGCGCGCGACGTGCCACACCCGCTTGGCGAAGAGCTCGGTGGGCCAGTCGAAGGCCTCGGCCTGCACGTCCTGCGGCAGGCAGATCGTGACGGCACCGGTCTCGGCGGGGTCGGTGAGCACCCGCATCGCAGCGAGCAGGCTGGGGATCAGCTGCTCGGGCCGGTTGATCCGATCCCAGAACCTGCTGACCGGCTTGAACGCGTCATTGACGGAGACGTCCAGGCTGCGCGGGTCCTCGAGCTGCTGCAGCACCGGGTCGGGGTAGCGCGTCGCGAACTGGTCGGACGGCAGCAGCAGCACCGGCAGCCGGTTGGTGGTGGCCAGCGCTGCGCCGGTCACCATGTTGGTGGCGCCCGGCCCGATGGAGGTCGTGACCGCCAGGGTCTGCAGGCGGTCCTTGGTCTTGGCGTAGGCCGAGGCCGCGTGGACGGCACCCTGCTCGTTGCGGGCCAGGTAGTAGGGCAGGTGCTGGGCCGCGCCGTCGGTGTCCCCCTCGTCGCCCGCAGACCCGTCGGCGTCGGCTGAGACCTGATCCTGCAGCAGCGCCTGCCCCACCCCTGCCACGTTGCCGTGGCCGAAGATGCCGAAGCAGCCGGCGATCAGCCGCTGCTCGTGGCCGTCCCGCTCGGACCACTGGTTGGCCAGGAAGCGCACCACCGCCTGGGCGACGGTGAGCCGCACGGTGGGCGCTGCGGCATACGGGTAGGTCGAGGTCATCGTCGTCCTCCTCGGTGTGGTCGCGTCAGGGTGCCGGGACGAGGATGTCACGCACGACCTGGTCGAGCTCCTCGTCGGCGGCGAGGAACTGGCGCAGCGTCTTGCGGGTCGCGCCGAAGGAGTCGAACTCCTCCGGGGTCATCCCGTCGACGTCGTAGGCGCGGCGGAACTCCGGCACCTTGGCGTAGAGCTCGTCGACGATCGCCTGGTCGACCGGGGCGCTCATGCGCTCCGGCAGCTCGGCCCCAGAGTCGACGATCTTCTGCTGCCACGCGAAGGGCGGCGAGATCACGATGTCGCCGCCGACGAGCTCCGACAGCTGCCGGGTGTTGCGGAAGGCCGCCGACAGCAGCCGGGCGCGCAGGCCGCGCTCCTGGAAGATGCCGTAGGCCTTCTTGAACGCCGCGATCCCGGCCCACTCGAGGTGCTCGGGGTCGATGTCGATGCCCTCGGCCTTCACGGAGTCCTTGAGCCAGTCGTCGAGGCGACCGCACATGATGGTGACGACCGGGGCCATGCCCTCGACGCTGCGACCCTCGGCCTCGCGCCGCCTCAGCCCCCGCTCGATGGCCTCGCCGGCGGCGACGGCCTGCGGGACCGTGAAGGAGACCGTCACGTTGATGTTGACCCCGCGATAGGTCGCCTCCTCGATCGCCTCGATGCCGCGGCGGGTGGCGGGGATCTTGACGATGATGTTGTCGGCGAGCCCGTTGAAGTGCTCCGCCTGGTCCGCGAGCTTGGCCGCGCTGCGGGCGAGGCGCGGATCCGTCTGCATCGAGAGGCGGCCGTTGCGCCCGGCATACCTCTCGAAAGCCGGCTCCAGCAGCTTGGCCGCGTCGATCGACAGCTCCTCCACGACCTTCCACCCGATCTCGGACTCGGTCGCCTCGGGCATCTCCTCGTCCAGCTCGCGGATCCGGGCGCTCCACCGCGGCAGGTCGGCCTTGATGCAGGTGACCGCGATGACGGGGTTGCAGGTGGCCCCCACCGCGCCGTACTCGATGGACTGCTTGAGCTCGACCGGGTCGGCGGAGTCGTTCCACAGGACCGTGGTCGGGTTGCTCTCGACCATGGCGTTGAGGTTGGTGGTCATGCTGTGCCTCCAGAGCACGTCGGCGTGCGCGGACGGGGGTTCCGGACCATTCAAGTCCCGGCGACACAACCCTGTCAACCTAATGTCCTGACAATTAGACATGTGCATGTTCGGGGCTCGTGACGGGGATGCGGTCCGCTAGATTGCCCTGGTGCCGACCGCGTTGCCCGTGAGTCTGGACCGGGCCTCCTCGGTCCCGCTCTACGACCAGCTCGCCGCCCAGCTCCGGGCGGCCATCGACGACGGCGTGCTGCGGCCCGGCGACCCCTTCGAGAACGAGCTGTCGCTCGCCGCGCGGCTGCACGTGTCGCGCCCCACGGTCCGCAAGGCGATCGCCCAGCTCGCGGCCGACGGGCTCCTGGTGCGTCACCGCGGCATCGGCACCCGCGTCGCCTCTCCCGTCGTGCACCAGCGCGACGACCTCACCCCCCTGTATGCCGAGCTCGACCGCACCGGCCGCCGACCCACCACGCACGTGGCGCGGCTGACCCCGGCGCGCCGCAACACGGTCGCGGCCACGGCGCTCGGGCTGGACCCCCGCACCCCGCTGGTCTACCTCGAGCGGGTGCGCTGGTCCGACGGCCGCCCGCTCGTGGTGCTGCGCTCCTGGCTGCCGCCCCAGCTGGCGACGCTCACGGCGTCGGAGCTGACCGAGCGGGGCCTCTACGCCCTCCTCGCCGAGCGGGGCGTCGTCCCGGACCGCGCCCGGCAGCGGCTCGGCGCCCGCCTGGCCACCCTCACCGAGCGCCGGCAGCTCCAGCTGACCCGCGCCGACGCCGTGCTCACGGTGCTGTGGCAGTCCTACGCCGCCGACGGCTCCGCCATCGAGTACGGCGACCACGCCTACCGCGGCGACCAGTACGTCGTCGACAACACCCTCACCTGGTAGCCCACGGCGGACACGCCGCAGGCCCGGCGCCCTGCCCCGTCGAGGGAAGGCGCCGGGCCTGTCGGCATACGGCTCGTGAGACCAGCCTGGTCGGTCCCTCGACCTGGGGTGCTGACCCAGGCGAGTGTGCCGACCTCAGGTCGTCACTTGGCGGCGACGACGTCCAGCTTGACGGTCGCGGAGATCTCCGGGTGGAGCCGGACCGTGGCGGTGTGAGCGCCGAGGGAGCGGATCGAGCCCTGGACCTCGAGGGTGCGACGGTCGACCTGGGGGCCACCGGCGGAGACGATCGCGTCGACGATCTGGCCGGAGTTGACCGAGCCGTAGAGGCGGCCGCCCTGGCCGGACTTCACCGGCACCTTGTAGGCCTTGACCTCCAGACGCGCCTTGGCGTCCTTGGCCTCCTCGATCGACTTGTGCTCGCGGGCGACGCGAGCCTTCTGGATCGCCTCGACCTGCTTCTGACCACCCTTGGTCCACGGGGTCGCCAGACCGCGCGGCATCAGGTAGTTGCGGGCGTAGCCGTCCTTGACCTCGACGATGTCGCCGGGGGTGCCGAGGCCGGTGACCTCGTTGGTGAGGATGAGCTTCATGTCAGTGCGTCCTTTCCCGGGCTCAGCGAGCAGAGCTCGAGTAGGGCAGCAGCGCGACCTCGCGGGCGTTCTTGACGGCCCGGGCGATCAGACGCTGCTCCTGGACGGAGACACCGGTCACGCGACGCGCGCGGATCTTGCCGCGGTCGGAGATGAACTTGCGCAGCAGCGCGGTGTCCTTGTAGTCGATGTTCTCGATCTTGGCGGCCTTGAGCGGGTTCGCCTTCTTCTTGGGCTTGCGCACAACGGGCTTGGCCATTGTGGGACTCCTTGGGGTGTGCGATGCGTGGCGCCGCGCGTGCGATGACGTGCGGCTTCAAGAGATGAGATGTCGTATGCCGGGCCCTGTGGCCGGCACCGACGCTGCTCGATCAGACCTGAGGTCGGACGGGGCCGGTCAGAACGGCGGCTCGTCGTAGGACGGCGCGCCGCCGCCCCAGCCGCCACCCTGGCCCTGCTGGCCGCCCTGGGCGGAGCCACCACCGGTCGACCACGGGTCGTCCGACTGGCCGGCGTTGCCGCCCCAGCCGCCGCCCTGGCCGCCCTGGCCCTGCTGGCCGCCGAAGCCGCCCTGGCCGCCGCCCTGCTGGCCGCCGAAGCCGCCGCCAGCGCCACCCCGCTGGGTCTTGGTGACCTTGGCGGTGGCGTAGCGCAGCGAGGGACCGACCTCGTCGACCTGCATCTCCATGACGGAGCGCTTCTGGCCGGACTCCTTGTCCTCCCAGGACCGGGAGACGAGGCGGCCGGTGACGACCACGCGCATGCCGCGCTGCAGCGACTCGGCGACGTTCTCCGCCGCCTCGCGCCACACCGAGCACCGCATGAAGAGCGTCTCGCCGTCCTTCCACTCGTTGGACTGACGGTCGAAGGTGCGCGGGGTGGACGCCACGGTGAAGTTGGCGACCGCGGCCCCGGACGGGGTGAACCGCAGCTCAGGATCCTGGGTGAGGTTGCCGATGACGGTCAGCGTGGTCTCTCCGGCCATGGTGTCTCCTCGAGCTAGTCGTCTGTCAGGTGATCTGAGTACGCGAGGCTCAGGCGCCCGGGCGCAGGAGCTTGGTCCGCAGGATGGACTCGTTGAGGCCGAGCTGGCGGTCCAGCTCCTTGGCCGTGGCGGGCTCGGCGGTGAAGTTGACCACCGCGTAGTAGGCCTCGGCGTTCTTCTTGATCTCGTAGGCCAGGCGGCGCTTGCCCCACAGGTCGACGTTGTCGACGGTGCCCTTGTCCTTGGTGATGACGGTGAGGAACTTCTCCAGCGACGGCTGGATGGTGCGCTCCTCGAGAGCGGGGTCGAGGATGATCATCAGCTCGTACTGACGCATGCGTTAACCCACCTCCTCTGGTCTCGGCGGTCACGGTCTCTCCGTGACAGGAGGGTGTGCATGTCGCTCGTGGTCACGACCCGGCACCGGCCGGGTCGTCGCACAAGCCTTCCTAGGCTACACGACCTTGAGCAGGACCCGGTCCGGGGCGCCCGCGGCCACCCCGGCCAGGGGGTCGCGCTCGGGACGGCCGGCGGTCGCGGCCTCCCGGTCCGGCACCTCGTCGCGCGCCCGGCGCGTCACCGACCAGGCGAGCCACGCCCAGGCGGCGAGGCGGGCGACCGCCAGCACGGCGAACCAGCCGGCCGGCAGCCCGCGGTCGGGGTTGGTGCGGGCGGCGATGTGCAGCCACACCCCGACGAAGTAGGCCACCTCCACGCCCGCCCAGGTCAGGTGCTCGCGCCACCGCAGCCCGGTCAGCGCGAGCAGCGGCACCAGCCACAACGACCACTGCAGCGGCAGGGACCGCGCGGTCAGGCCGACGCCGACCAGCAGCAGGAGCAGCACCTCGGCGATGCTGGGGCGGCGGGCGGCGCCGAGCGTGAAGAAGGCCGCCAGCACGATCGTCACCACCCACCCGGCCACGGACAGCAACGTCAGCAGGCCCGTGGGGGCCGCCACGCCGAGGGAGGTGAGGACGTAGGCGAGCGAGCCGTAGCCCGCCTCGCTGGTCGCCCACCCCGTGTAGACGTCCAGCGCCTGCCTCCCCGAGAAGGCCACCACGAGACCGATGACGGCGACGGCGGTGAGGAGCGCCATACCGGCCGTGAGGGCCCAGTCGACCAGGCGACCGGCCCGCAGGCAGACCAGGCCGATCGCCACGACGGCCAGCACGGCCGGGGTGCGGCAGGTGGCCGCCAGACCCAGCAGGATCCCCGCCTCGACGGTGCGCCGCCGGCCCCACGCCACGAGTCCCCCCACCGTGAGGGTGATGGCGAGCAGGTCGAAGCTGACCAGCGCGGTCGTCGCCACGACCGGGCTCAGCGCGAGGTGCGTCACCGACCAGCGGGTCCGGGGCGCGGCGCGGACCAGCAGCGCGACGAGCAGCACCAGCAGCACCGTCAGCAGCCCGGCCCACGCGCCGAAGTAGACCTGGGCGGCGTGCAGCGTGCGCGACTGGCCGGCATCGCCCGGGACCAGCACCGACACCAGCCACATGGCCAGGCCGGTGCCGGCCGGCTGGCCGACGCCCGAGCCGTGGCCGTAGGCGAAGCCGCCGTCCGCGAGGCCCGAGCCCTGGTAGACCACCGGGATGTCGGAGTAGCAGGCGTGCCAGAACTGGTCGCCGGCCTTCCAGCCCTGGGACAGGCAGTGGCCCCGCAGCAGCACCGACAGGGCCATGACGACCGTGGCGGCGCAGGACAGCACCACCAGGGCCGGACGGATGCCCTGCCGCCCGATCGCGGCGTAGCGACCCAGCGGGCCGCCCATCCACTCGCTGGTCGCCCGAGCCACCGGGTCCTCGCGCGTCGGAGCGATGGTGCGCGTCGGGTCGCTCGGGTGCATGGGCCCATCATGCCCGGTGGCCACGGGTGGGCGGCGTGCCGCTGGGCGCACCCGCAGGATCAGAGCGCGCCCGCAGGGTCAGGGGGCGGGGGTCGGCGGCCCGGCCGTCGCCGCCGTGGCGGTCGGCGCCGGCGGCTGAGGGGTGGTGGGGGCGGGCGGGGCGACCGTGGCGCGCGGGCTGGGCGGCTGCTGGCTCGGCGCCGGGGCGCTGGGCGCGGGTGCCGACGCGGTCGGTGCGGGTGCAGGGACGGCAGGAGCCGAGGACGTGGGGGTCGTCGTGCCCTGCCCGCCGATGCCGCCCGTGCCGGCGTTCGGGTCGGACGCCTGGGCGGTGCTGGTGGAGCGCGGGCTCCGGCCGAAGTTCTGCCGGTTGTCGTCGTTGAGGCCGACGCGGTCGGGGAAGGACTGCTCGGGCTGGCCCGCCATCACCGTGCGCATGAACTGCGTCCAGATCGGCACGCAGTACTTGTAGCCGCCGACGTTGCGACCGAGCGGCTCGTTGCTCGCGCCGTCGGGGGCGGGCTTGTAGATGGCGCACCCGGCGGTGAGCTGCGGCACCGACCCGATGAACCACACCTCCTTGTGGTCCTCGGCGGTGCCGGTCTTGCCCATGGCCGGGCGGTTGAGCCGCTGCGCGTAGGTCGCGGTGCCCTCCTGGATCGGGTAGGTCAGCGCGTCGATCGCGTCGACGGCGACGTCCCGCGGGATGGCCTGGGTGCTGGCGTTGCCGGCCGTGTAGTCGATCGCCCCGTCGGCGCTCTCGGCGGTCTTGATCATGTGCGGCGTCGCACGCTTGCCCTCGGCCGTGATGGTCGCGTAGCCGTTGGTGTTGTCCAGCACGCTCGGCGTCGCCGTGCCGAGGGTGTTGACCGGGACGTCCTCGATGTTGACCTGCTTGCTGTCCGGGATGCCCGCCTGCACCGCCGCCTTGTGGGTGGCCGCGGGGCCGATCTTGACGTTCATGCGCACGAAGGCGGTGTTGACCGAGTCCGCGAGCGCCTGCCGTATGTCGATGAAGCCGTACTGCTGGTTGTACTCGTTCTCGACCTCCGTGGTGCTGCCGGGGAGCTGGAAGGGCGAGGAGCCGCTCACCTTGGACTTGGTCGAGTAGCCGTTCTCGAGCGCCGCGACGGTCGTGTAGGCCTTGAAGGTCGACCCCGCGGACAGGTGGGCGTCGACGGCGTTGTTGTAGGGCCGCTTGGCGAAGTCCTCGCCGCCGTAGAGCGCCTGGATCTCGCCGGTGCCGGGCTTGATGGCCGCCATACCGGTCTGGGCGCCCGGGATGTCGTCGCTGGCGCCGCGGTCGTTGATCGCCTCGATCATGGCGTCCTGGTACTTCTTGTCGATCGTGGTGACGATCCGCAGGCCACCCTTCTTGATCTGGTCGTCGTCGAGCTTGACCTGGCTGGTCAGCTCCTTGCGCACCATGTCGACCAGGTATCCGTTGGTGCCGCCGGTGACCTCGAGCGGCTTGGCCTTGACGACGGTGGGGTAGACCGCCTTGGAGCGCTCGGCGGGCGACAGCCAGCCCTGCTCGACCATCCCGTCGAGGATCCAGGACACGCGCTCCTTGCTGCGGGCGAGGTTGGTGGCGGAGCGGGCCGGGTCGTAGATCGACGGCCCCCGGATCACGGACGCCAGCAGCGCCCCCTCGGCCGGGGTGAGCTGCTGGACGTCCTTGTTGAAGTAGGCCTTGGAGGCGGTCTGGATGCCGCTCGCGCCGCGGCCGAAGTAGATGGTGTTGAGGTAGTCCTCGAGGATCTGGTCCTTGCTGCGCTGCTGGTCCAGCTTGACCGAGATGATGATCTCCTTGACCTTGCGCTGGACCGTCTGGTCGCTGGTCAGGAAGGTGTTCTTGACGTACTGCTGGGTGATCGTGGAGCCACCCTGGGTGGCACCGCCCTCCAGCGCCACCTTCACGGCCCGCCCGATGCCGGTGAGGCTGACCCCCTTGTTGCTGTAGAAGCTGCGGTCCTCGGCGGCGAGGAAGGCCTTCTGCACGTGGGGGGGCACGTCGGACAGCGAGACGTTCTCGCGGTTGGTGCCCCCGGAGAGCCGGCCCATCTCGGTCTGGCCGTCGGCGAAGTAGACCGTCGAGATCTGGGCCTGGGTGGCCCGGTTGGGCTCCGGGATGTCGATCGTGGAGTACAGGTAGGCGACGACCCCCACGCCGACGAGGGCGAGCACGGCGAGCGTCAGCGCGAGCCAGCCCAGCACGCGGGCCCACAGGGGGCGCCGTCGCTTGGTGGGGGCGTCGGTGGCAGGGCGCGCCGGGGCCGAGGCAGGACTCACACGATCTCCTTCGCACGGGGGCGGCTGGGCGCCCCAGGTCAGGCCAGTATGCCGACCCTCCCTGGTCACTGTGTGGATACGCCGCCGGGCACCCCGTGACCGGCGTACATGACAATCTCGCTCCGACATGACAAAGTCGGCCTTTGTCATCTCATCTCTCACCGAGGAGCACCCATGCCTGCTGTGCGCGTCGCCGTCGTCGGCGTCGGCAACTGCGCGACGTCCCTGATCCAGGGCGTCCACTACTACAAGGACGCGAAGCCGGAGGAGACCGTCCCCGGGCTGATGCACGTGACCTTCGGCGACTACCACGTGGGTGACGTGGAGTTCGTCGCGGCGTTCGACGTCGACGACAAGAAGGTGGGCAAGGACCTGTCCGAGGCCATCAACGCCTCCGAGAACAACACGATCACGATCTGCGAGGTCCCCACGCTCGGCGTCGAGGTGCAGCGCGGCCACACCCTCGACGGGCTCGGCAAGTACTACCGCCAGACCATCGACGAGTCCTCGGCCGAGCCGGTCGACGTGGTCCAGGTCCTCAAGGACACCCAGGCGGACGTGCTGGTCTCCTACCTGCCCGTGGGCTCGGAGGAGGCCGACAAGTTCTACGCGCAGTGCGCGATCGACGCGAAGGTCGCCTTCGTCAACGCCCTGCCGGTCTTCATCGCCAGCGACCCCGAGTGGGCCGCAAAGTTCACCGAGGCCGGGGTCCCGATCATCGGCGACGACATCAAGTCGCAGGTCGGCGCCACGATCACCCACCGCGTGATGGCCAAGCTCTTCGAGGACCGCGGCGTAACGCTGGACCGCACCTACCAGCTCAACGTCGGCGGCAACATGGACTTCAAGAACATGCTCGAGCGCGAGCGCCTGGAGTCCAAGAAGGTCTCCAAGACCCAGGCCGTCACGTCCAACCTGCACGGCTCGCTGGCCGGCAAGAAGGAGGACCGCAACGTCCACATCGGGCCGTCCGACTACGTGGCGTGGCTGGACGACCGCAAGTGGGCCTACGTGCGGCTGGAGGGGCGGGCGTTCGGCGACGTGCCGCTCAACCTGGAGTACAAGCTCGAGGTGTGGGACTCCCCCAACTCGGCCGGCATCATCATCGACGCGATCCGGGCGGCCAAGATCGCCAAGGACCGCGGCATCGGCGGCCCGCTGCTGTCCCCCGCGGCCTACCTGATGAAGTCCCCGCCGGAGCAGCGCCCCGACGACGAGGGTCGCGCGCGGCTGGAGGCCTTCATCGTGGGCGCAGAGCCCCGCTGACCCTCCCCATCCCCCGACACCCCGACCCCCGACACCCCGACCCCCGACCCCCCGACCCCCCGGACCCCCCCGACAACGTGGACTCCTCTGGTCGTGTGAGGACCAGAACAGTCCACGTTGTCAGGTCGGGGGGTGCGGGAGGTGGGCCGGGGGTCTACGGTCGAGTCATGCAGCTGGCCGAGGAACTCCTGCTCCTGCTCACCGACGACGAGACGGGCCGGATGGCGGTGCCGGAGCGGACGCTGGACCTGGCCGTCGCCGGGGGCGCGCTGAGCGAGCTCGGCGCCGTGGAGCGGGTCCGGGTGGTCCAGGAGCACGAGCACGTGCTGGGGTCGCTGGGGCAGCCGGTGCAGTCCGGGCGCCTGGTCATCGACGACGAGGTCTCGCACACGCCCGATCCCGTCCTGGACGGCGCGCTCGAGGTGTTCCGGGGGATGCAGGGGCGCAAGCTCACCAACGTGCTGCCCATCATGGGGCGGGCGCTCTACCCGACGCTGCACCGCGATCTTGCCGAGCAGGGGGTGCTGCGCCGGGAGGCGCCGCAGCGGCAGTCGATGATCCCGCGCACGTCGTGGGTCGCCGTCGACTCGTCCCACGAGGACGCCATACGGCGTCACCTGGGCGACGTGCTGCTGCGCGACGCCGAGCCCGACGACCGGGCGCGCCACCTGATCGGTCTGCTGCACGCGATCGGGGCGGTGCTGGTCGCCATGCCGGAGCTGGAGGTCGACCGTGAGCGGGCGCTGCAGACGGCCCTCGAGGTGCGCTCGCTGACGGACGTGCACGGCCCGTGCGGGCGGGTGCTCGCGGCGGTCGACGAGCTGATGGCCCGCTGACCAGGCCCGGGAGGACCGGCATGCGAGCCGCTCCCCGCCGGTTCCCCCGGCGGTCCCCCCGGCCGCTTCCCCGGCGGTTCCCCCGGCCGAGACTTCCCCGGGCGGGGCGCCCCGGTCGGACCGGGGCAGGAGTCTAGGATCGACGGGGAATCAGCCTCACGCGTCAAGGAGTCTCGTGAAGATCACCGTCGTCGGTCTGGGCAAGATCGGCCTCCCCCTCGCCGTCCAGTTCGCCAGGTCCGGTCACACGGTGGTGGGCGCCGACGTGTCGCAACGCGTCGTCGACCTCGTGACGGAGGGGACCGAGCCGTTCCCCGGCGAGGCGCACCTGCAGGATTACCTCTCGGAGGTCGTGTCGGCGGGCTGGCTGAGCGCCACGACGGACACCGCGGCCGCGGTGAGCGACTCCGACGCGGTGGTGGTCGTCGTGCCGCTCTTCGTCGACGAGGAGGCCCGCCCCGACTTCGGGTGGATGGACTCGGCCACCGACGACATCGCGCGGGGGCTGCGCCGCGAGCGCAACACCCTGGTGGTCTACGAGACCACGCTGCCGGTCGGCACCACCCGCACCCGGTGGAAGCCGCGGCTCGAGCAGGGGTCCGGGCTCGTCGAGGGCGAGGACTTCCACCTGGTCTTCTCCCCCGAGCGGGTCCTCACCGGCCGGGTCTTCGCGGACCTGCGCAAGTACCCCAAGCTGCTGGGCGGCCTGTCCGAGGCGGGGGCGCAGCGCGCCGTCGAGTTCTACGAGCAGGTGCTGCAGTTCGACGAGCGCCCGGACCTCGAGCGCCCCAACGGCGTCTGGGACCTGGGCTCCGCCGAGGCCGCCGAGATGGCCAAGCTGGCCGAGACGACCTACCGGGACGTCAACATCGGGCTGGCCAACCAGTTCGGGAGGTTCGCGGCGGCGCACGGGATCGACGTCTACCAGGTGATCGACGCCTCCAACAGCCAGCCCTACAGCCACATCCACCGGCCGGGCATCGCCGTCGGCGGCCACTGCATCCCGGTCTACCCGCGGCTCTACCTGTGGAACGACCCCGACGCCACCGTCGTGCGGGCCGCCCGGGAGGCCAACGCGGCCATGCCGTCCTACACCGTCGGGCTCGCCGCCGGTGCCGCGGGCGGCTCGCTGGCCGGCAAGCGGGTGGCCGTGCTCGGCGCCTCCTACCGGGGCGGCGTCAAGGAGACGGCCTTCTCCGGGGTCTTCGCCACCGTCGACGCACTGCGTCAGCAGGGCGCCGAGGTCCTCGTGGAGGACCCGATGTACTCCGACGACGAGCTGCGCGGCTTCGGCTGGGAGCCCTACCACGTGGGCGACCCCGCCGACGTCGTCATCGTGCAGGCGGACCACAAGGGCTACGCCGCCCTGACCGCGCAGGACTTCCCCGGCGTCGAGGTCGTCGTCGACGGCCGCCGCGCCCTGGACCGCTCCGGCTTCGAGGGCGTCCGCTACCTGACCGTGGGGACCGCCGAGACGGTCGGCGAGCTCCCGCAGACCAAGGAGATCCGATGACCCGCGAGGGCGTACGCATCGTCGACTCGGCCGACGTGGCCGACTCCGCCCAGATCGGGCCCGGCTCGAGCATCTGGCACCTCGCCCAGGTGCGCGAGGACGCCGTGCTGGGTGAGAGCTGCATCGTCGGGCGGGGGGCGTATGTCGGCACCGGCGTCCGGATGGGCAACAGCTGCAAGCTGCAGAACTACGCGCTCGTCTACGAGCCCGCGGTGCTCGAGGACGGCGTCTTCGTCGGCCCGGCCGTGGTCTTCACCAACGACCACTACCCGCGGTCGATCTCGCCGGACGGGACCCTCAAGCGCGGCGACGACTGGGAGGCCGTGGGGGTGACCTGCCGCCAGGGCGCGTCCATCGGCGCGCGCAGCGTCTGCGTCGCCCCGGTGACCATCGGGCGCTGGGCCCTGGTCGCCGCGGGGTCGGTCGTCGTCAAGGACGTCCCGGACTTCGCCCTCGTCGCCGGGGTCCCCGCCAAGCGGCTGCGCTGGGTCGGCAAGGCCGGCGTGCCGCTCGAGCCGAGCGGCGACCACGAGTTCACCTGCCCCCAGACGGGCGAGAGGTATGTCCAGGACGGTGAGACCCTCACCGAGGCCCCGATCGAGACGGAGTAATCACGCATGGCTGACTTCATTCCCCCCGCCAAGCCGCTCATCGGAGAGGAGGAGATCGAGGCGGTCACCCGCGTCATGCGCTCCGGCATGATCGCGCAGGGCCCCGAGGTCGCGGCCTTCGAGAAGGAGTTCTCCGAGCACTTCGGCCTCGGGCGCGCGTCCGTGGCCGTCAACTCCGGCACCTCCGGCCAGCACATCGGCCTGCTCTCCAGCGGCGTCAAGGCCGGCGACGAGGTCATCGTCCCGTCCTTCACCTTCGCCGCCACCTGCAACTCCGTCGCGCTGACCGGCGCGACCCCGGTCTTCGCCGACATCGACGCGGACGACTTCTGCCTCTCGCCGGCCGCGGTCGAGGCCACCATCACCGAGCGCACCGTCGGCATCATGCCGGTGCACCTCTACGGCCACCCCGCCAAGATGGACCAGCTCGTCGCCCTGGCCGACAAGCACGGCCTGCAGATCTTCGAGGACGCCGCGCAGGCCCACGGCGCCTCGCTGCACGGCAAGCCGGTCGGCACCTTTGGCTCCTTCGGGATGTTCTCGCTCTACCCCACCAAGAACATGACCTCGGGCGAGGGCGGCATGATCACCGTCGCCGACCCGGAGATCGAGCGGCGCGCCCGGCTCTACCGCAACCAGGGCATGCTGCAGCAGTACCACAACGAGGTCGTCGGGCTGAACAACCGTATGACGGACATCCACGCCGCCATCGGGCGCGTGCAGCTGACCAAGGTGGACGCCTGGACCAGGCAGCGTCAGGCCAACGCGGCCTTCCTCTCGGCCAACCTCGAGGGCGTCACCCCGCCGCCGGTCGCCGACGGCGCCGTGCACGTCTACCACCAGTACACCGTCCGCGTGCCCGAGGACCGCGACGGTCTGGCGAAGGCCCTCAAGGAGCAGTACGACATCGGCTCCGGCATGTTCTACCCCGTGCCCAACCACCAGCTGAAGCCCTTCGCCGACCGCACCGACGACGCCGCGCTGCCCGAGACCATGCAGGCCGCCCGCGAGTGCCTCTCGCTGCCGGTGCACCCCTCGGTGGACCAGGCCGGGCTCGAGCGGATCGTGGCGGCCGTCAACGCCCTCGCCAAGGCGGGTGCGTGATGACGACGCTGCGCGCCGGCCTCATCGGCCTCGGCATGATGGGTCGCCACCACGCCCGCGTGCTCGGCTCCCTGGAGGGCGTGGAGCTCGTCGCCGTCGCCGACCCGGGCGGTGACGTCCACGGCGTCGCGGGCGGACGCCCCGTGCTGGGCACCATCGAGGAGCTGCTCGACCAGCGGCTCGACTACTGCATGGTGGCGGCGCCGACCGGCCTGCACGAGGAGATCGGCCTCCAGCTCGCCGAGGCCGGCGTGCACTGCATGGTCGAGAAGCCGCTCGCCCACGACACCGCCTCCGCCGAGCGGCTGGCGGCGGCATACACGGAGAAGGGCCTGGTCGGGGCCGTCGGCCACATCGAGCGCTACAACCCGGCGCTGCAGCAGGCACGGGCCCGCATCGAGGCCGGTGACCTGGGCGACATCTACCAGGTCGCGACGCGCCGGCAGGGTCCGTTCCCGGGGCGCATCGCAGACGTCGGGGTGGTCAAGGACCTCGGCACCCACGACATCGACCTGACGGCGTGGGTCACCCAGCAGGAGTACGTCTCGATGTCGGCGCGCACGACCACGCGCTCCGGGCGCCCGCACGAGGACATGGTCTCCGCGGTGGGGCTGCTGTCGAAGGGCACCATCACCTCCCACCTGGTCAACTGGCTGTCGCCGCTCAAGGAGCGCACGACGGTCATCACCGGGGAGAAGGGCGCCTTCGTCGCGGACACCCTCCACGCCGACCTGACCTTCTTCGCCAACGGCAACGTGGAGACGACCTGGGACGACGTGTCGCGGTTCCGCGGGGTCTCTGAGGGCGACGTGGTGCGCTACGCCTTCCCCAAGCCGGAGCCGCTGCGGGTCGAGCACGAGGCCTTCCGCGACGCCGTGCTCGGCAAGGAGTCGGACATCGTCACGATGGAGCAGGGCCTCGCGACGGTTCGCGTCGCCGAGGCGATGATCGAGTCGGCCAGGACGGGCCAGGTCATCACCCTCTGACGGTCGCTGGTGCCCGGTGGGGGCGGTCCCGGTCGGGGCCGCCCCCACCGGCGTCTGCGCCCCCGCCGGCCGCGGATGACAGGATGAGGCCATGACGAGCACCGCCCCGCGACGCCGGCTCCGCATCCTCGCCGTCACGACGTGGTACCCCACGCCGGCAGCCCCCGTCGCCGGGGTCTTCGTCCGCAAGGACGTGCACGCCCTCGCCGAGGACCACGACGTCTTGCTCGTGCACCTCGCCCCGCCCGCCGCCTTCGCGTCCGCCCCGGCCCGGGAGCAGGACGGCCCGGTGGCCGTGCGCCGCCTCGAGTGGGACCCGCGCCGCCCCCTCACGGTCGTGGCCGCGCTGCGGGCGCTGCGACGCGCGGAGCGTGGGGCCGACCTGGTGCACACCATGGCCTTCTCCAGCCTGCTGCCGTATGCCGCCCGCCGTCCCGCCGTCCCGTGGGTCCACACCGAGCACTGGTCCGGCCTCACCGCCCCCGAGAGCCTCGTGGCCCCGCTGCGCCGCGTCATGCCGGGGCTGCGGCACCTGCTGGCGCTGCCCGACGTCGTGGTGCCCGTCTGCGAGTTCCTCGCCCGCCCGATCCGCGCGGTGCGCAGCGGCCGGACCGAGGTCATCCCCTGCATCGTCGACCAGCCGGCGAGCGTGCCGGCCCGCCGGGACACCCCGGGCTGGGACCTCGTCTCGGTGGGTGGCCTCGTGGCCGGCAAGGACCCCGCGACGGCCGTCCGGGCGCTCGCCGAGCTGCGGGCGCGCGGCCACGACGCCACGCTGACCTGGGTCGGCGGCGGCCCGCTCCGCGACCAGGTGGAGCAGCTGGCCGACGAGCTCGGGGTCGCCGCGGCCCTCACGCTCACCGGACCCGTCACCCCCGCGGAGGTGGCCACCCACCTCGACGCCGCGGACCTCTTCCTGCTCCCGACGCGCTTCGACAACTTCTGCGTCTCCGGCGCCGAGGCGCTCGCCCACGGCCGGCCCGTCGTGATCGGCGCCCACGGCGGCCAGGCGGAGTACGTCACCCCCGAGGTGGGCACGCTCGTCGCCGAGCAGACCCCCGGCGCGTATGCCGACGCCGTCGAGGCCACGCGGTCCCGCCTCCGGCACGCCTCGGCCGACGAGATCGCCGCCGACGTGCGGACGAGGTTCACGACCGCGGCGGTGCGTCGCGCCTGCGCGGCGACCTACGACTCGCTGCTGGGCTCCCCGGCCGCCGGGCGCTACCGCAGCGCGGCGAGCGTCGACGTGGTGATCGCCATACACACCCCTGACCGGGAGATCGAGCGCGCCGTCGCGTCCGTGCTGGCCGACGACACCCCCGACACCCGCGCGCTCGTCGTGGTGCACAACACCGACGTGGCGCCCATCGAGGGAAGGCTGCGGGAGGCCGGCCTGGTGCCGTCCGACCGGGTGGTCCTGGTGGAGCACCACGACGGGATCCGCAGCCCCGCAGGGCCGTTCACGGCCGGTCTGGCGGCGAGCGACGCCGCCCACGTCGCCGTGATGGGGTCCGACGACTTCCTGCGGCCGGGGGCGCTCGCGGCGTGGCTGGGGCACGCGACCGCGGGGGCCGAGGCCGTGATCGCCCGGGTCGAGCACCAGGCGGGTGGGCTGGTCCGCACGCCGCCCACCCGGCTCGGCCGGCGGCACCGGCGTCTGGACCTGGTGCGGGACCGCCTGGCCTACCGCACCGCCCCCCTCGGTCTGCTCAGCGCTGCCATGCTGGAGCGGGTCGGCGCCACCTTCCTCGCGGGCGTGGCGACCGCGGAGGACCTCGACTTCGGGCTGCGGGTCTGGCACGGGGCCCAGGGCATCGTCTACGCCGGGGACGACCCCGCCTACGTCGTCGGCGCCGACGCACCGACCCGGGTGACGATGACGGTGCGGCCGGTCGCGGACGACCTCGCGGCGGCGCTGGCGCTGGTCGCGGACCCGTGGTTCCAGGGGTTGCCGGTCGCCAGGCGCCGGGCCGTCGTGGTCAAGGTGCTGCGGATCCACGTCTTCGGTGCCGTGGTCAACCGGGTCGCCACGACGTGGACGGCTGCCGAGCGGGACTCGCTCGCGGCGTGCGCCCGCACGATCGTCGCCGGCGCCCCCACGGCCACCTCGGCATTCTCCCGCGCCGAGCAGGCGCTCTGGGACGCGATCGTGGACCCGTCCGTGCCGGACGACCAGCTGGTCGCGCGCTCCCAGGCCCGGCTGCGCCACGGGCGCCCCGACACCGTGCTCACGGCCGACCCGCTGCGGGTGCTGGACCGTCAGGCGCCGGCGCGGCTCATGGTGTCCAGCGCGCTCATGTCCTGACGACGGTCCTGACGACGCTCCCGTGGACGGTCCTGACGACGGCGGCCGACCAGGTCCCAGGCGAGCACGGCCACGACGGCCAGCACCGGCTCGATGCCGAGCAGGAAGACGTCGCCGGGGATGACCCGGTGCAGCCGGGCCGGGTAGAGCTGGTCGAGGTAGACCAGCCCCGAGCAGGCGAAGAGCAGGACGGGCATCCACCAGCGGGACCGCCCGAGCGCCAGCGCCGCGACGAGCACCAGGATCTCGCCGGGATACATGTACCGCTCGCGCATGTGCGGCAGGAAGGTCGGCACCGCGAGCGTGCTGAAGGCGGCCAGCACGACGACCCGCTGCGGCGTCCAGGGGCGCCGCACCACCAGCGAGAGCAGGCACACCCCACCGACCACGACCAGCGCGACGAGCAGCGCCCGGTGCTCCCACTGCGTCATGGCGACCGGCGTCGGGGGCCGGGGGACGAGGTACCAGACGTTGGGCGCGTAGGACAGCGGGAGCCCCGACGAGGCCTGGCTCCGGTAGACGTCGAGCAGGGACGACAGCGGCCGACCGGCCAGCAGGCACGGCGCCCACGACGCCGCGATCACCAGCGGTGCCAGCACCGGCGTCCACCAGGACCGCCGCACCCGGACCAGCCACACCACGCCGAGCGCCGGCAGCAGGAAGACCGCCTGCAGCTTGACCGCGAGCGCCATACCGAAGAAGACCCAGGCCCAGGCGTCGCGCTCGCGGGTCAGCGCCAACACCGACAGCACCAGGAAGCTGGTGTAGATGGCGTCGCACTGCCCCCAGGCCGCCGAGTTGAGGACGACGCCCGGCGCGAGGAGCATGCCGGCGGCGGCCAGGGCCGCCCACCGGCGCCCCACGAAACGGCTCGCCAGGAGGAAGACCGACCCGGCCAGCAGCACGTCGCCCGCGAGCGAGATCAGCTTGATGCCGAGCAGCGGACCGACGGGCGCGAGGGTGCCCAGGTAGAGCAGGTAGAGGTAGGGCGGCGCATAGTCGGCGAAGACCACCCCGAGACCCGCGAAGCCCTCACGGTCCAGGTGCCCCCACCACCGCGACAGGTAGTGCACGTAGTCCGGCGACTCGTGCGGGAAGAAGCGCAGCCGTATGACGAGCGCCAGGGCCAGCAGCGCCACCACGGCCAGGGCCGGCAGCAGCCGGGCGAGGGGACGGCTCGTGGCGGACGACAACCCCCGCGTGCTCGGCATGTGGCTCAGGGTAGCGGCCCCCCGGCTGTCGCACCGGGACGGGACCCGCGTCCCCCCGCCCTAGACTGGCTCGGTGCGTCACCTACCCGGCCTCCGCCAGCACCTGCGCCCCGGGCTTCCGCTGGGGGAGGACTCGGGCCAGGGCCTGGCCACCCAGAGCGTGCTCAGCGCCGTCGGCATGCTCGCGCAGGGGCTGGTCCGGTTCCTCTACACCGTCTTCATCAAGTGGGGTTTCGGGGCCGCGGGCATCGTCATCGTCGGGCAGGTCAACACCCACATCGCGGTCGCGATGTTCGCGAGCGTCCTGGTCCCGCTCGCCGCGTCCAACGCCGTCGCCAAGCAGCTGGCGCGGCTGAAGGGCTCCGGGCAGACCGAGCAGATGCGCGACGTGGTCGCCTACCTCGGCCGCGTGACCTGGACCGCCGCCGTGCTCATCGGCATCGGCTCGACCGCCTTCGTGCTGTGGCGCGAGGACGTCCCGGTCGTCGCCGCCGTGCTGACGGGCCTCCTGGCCATCGCCTTCTCCATCTACACCTTCACCCGCGGCACCCTGCTCGGCCTGGGCCTGCTGACCCGCGCCACCCTCTGGGACCTGCTGGCCTCGGTCATCGCGATCGTTGGCATCGCCGCCCTGGTGCTGGCGCGGGCCACCCCCTGGCTGCTCGTGCCGCTGGTGGTCTGCTACGCGACCTACGCCCTCGGCAGCTATGCCCCGCTGCGCGGCGGGTCGGTGCCGCTGGAGCTGCGGCAGGAGATCGGTGCCTTCATGCGGATCTCGCTGATCCAGACCGCGGCGACCACGGGCTTCCTGCAGGGCTCGCAGATCGCCGCCCGGCACTTTGGCACCGACGTCACCACCGGCCACTTCGCCCTGGCGCTGTCGCTGGCCACGCCGGCCTCGCTGGTCGCGCGGTCGCTGCAGGTGGTCCTCTTCCCCCGGATGGCTCACGCCCACGGGCGCGGCGACCACGCCGAGCTCGCCCGGCAGACCGACCAGGCCACCCGGTGGCTGGTGCTGCTGTGCGTCGTCGTCTACGGCACCCTCATCCTCGGCACCCCCACCCTGCTGCAGATCTACGGCCGCGACGCCTACGCCGCCGCCCCCACCCTGGTCATCCTGCTGCTCGCCTGCCTCGTGCAGAACATGGTGGTCGCGACCACGGACAACCTCATGTCCCGCGAGCACCGCTACAACCGCATCATCCGCAACGTCTCGGTGGCCGGCGCGGTCGTCGGCGCGCTGACCTGGGCGCTCATCGGCCCTCACCTCGGCGTGGAGGGCGTCGCCTACGGCTACCTCGTGGGCATCTGCGTGACCTCGCTGATCCCGACCGCGATCGTCTGGCGCCTCGACCGTCAGCGCTGGGTGGGGCTGGCCGTGCGGACCGGCCTGGCGCTGGCCGCGCTCGCGGCCGCCTCGGCCTGGATCGTCACCACCCGGGCGGGGGTGCTCGTCCAGGTGGCGGCGGTGCTGGTGCTGCTGCTCGGCTGGGGCGCCGCGTCGCAGCGTGACGTCCGGTCCATGCTCGCGATGCGTCGACGCTGACGGGCCCGCGGCCCTCGATAGGGTGACGCCATGCGTCGACCCGTCATCCGTCTCGCCACCCGCATCTTCGCCCCGGAGGTCGGCGCCGCCGCCTTCCGCGAGCGGGTGCTCGCCGACGCCCTCGCTGCGTGCGGGGCGCAGGTGGAGGTGCTCACCTCGATCCCGCCCGCCGGGCACGCGCCCTACGACGACGGCGAGCTACGGGTGCGCCGGTGGCCGGCGCTGCGCGACGCGGGGGGCAACATCCGCGGCTACGTGCAGTACCTCTCCTACGACCTGCCGCTGCTCGTGCGCATGCTCTCCCGACGCCCCGCCGACGCCTACGTCGTCGAGCCCCCGCCCACGACCGGTGCGGTCATGCGGCTCGTGGCCACGGTGCACCGCCGGCCCTACGTCTGGTACGCCGCCGACGTGTGGAGCGAGGCCGCCGGCGCCGCCGGGGCCCCCGCGGTGCTGGTCCGGGCGCTGCGCCTCGTGGAGTCCGCCGTCATCCGTGGCGCCCGCCTGGTGCTCGCGATCAGCGACGAGGTCGCCGCCAAGGTCCAGGACCTCGGCGCCCGGCCCGACCAGGTGCTGGTGGTGGGCAACGGCATCGACACCGGCATCTTCCGGCCCGACGGGGAGGCCGCGACGGCCCCGAGCCCCTACTTCGTCTACACCGGCACCATGAGCGAGTGGCAGGGCGCCGGGGTCTTCGTCGAGGCGCTGGCGCGGCACCGCGCGCGGGGCCACGACTCGCGGCTCGTCTTCCTGGGCCAGGGCAGCGAGCTGCCGAGGCTGCAGGCCCTGGCGGAGCAGGTCGCGCCGGGAGCCGTCGACTTCCTCGGGGTCGTCCCTCCCACCGAGTCCGCGCGCCACATCCGCGGCGCCGTGGCCGCGCTGGTGTCCATCAAGCCGGGCCTCGGCTACGACTTCGCCAAGCCCACCAAGATGTATGCCGCCACCGGCTGCGGCATCCCCGTGATCTTCGCCGGTCAGGGCGCCAGCGAGGAGCTGGTGCGCTCCGAGGCGCTCGGCTGGGTGTCTCCCCACGACCCGGACGCCGTCGCCGACGCACTGGACGCGGCGGTCACCGGGTCAGGTCGCCCGGACCCCGAGCACCTCGTGGCCTGGACCGAGGCCAACGCCTCGCTCGTGGCCAAGGCCCGCGTGGCCGCCGAGGCGATCCTCGACCGGATCTGAGGCCCGCGACCTGAGGTCAACCGCCGACCGAGGTCGCCCGCCGCCGCTCCCGCCTCGCGGCCCCGGGAGGCGTCAGCCCCGCTCGCGCCAGCGCTGCAGCTCCTGCACGACCCGGGTGGCGGCGTGGCCGTCGCCATACGGCGTGGCCTCGGTGGGCGCGGGCTGGGGGCGGTCGACGTCCCGGGCGAGCGTGGCCGGGTCCGTGACCAGGACGTTCCAGCCGAGCTCCACCGTCTCGACCCACTCGGTCTCGGTGCGCACCGTGGTGCAGGGCACCCGCAGCAGGAAGGCCTCCTTCTGCAGGCCGCCCGAGTCGGTGATGACGCCCGCCGAGCCCATCACGGCGCGCACGAGCTGCGGGTAGGGCAGCGGGTCCGCGGCGACGACCGATCCGGCGGACAGGTCCAGGCCGAACTCCGCGGCCTTGGCCCGCAGCCGGGGGTGGGCGAGCAGCAGCGTCGGGACGTCCAGCGACGCCAGGTTGTCCAGGATCGTCCGCAGCTGCTGCTCGTCGTCGGTGTTGTCGGCGCGGTGCAGGGTCGCCACGCGGTAGGGCTGCGTGGTGTCCACGGGCAGCGAGGGCTCGAGGTCGGCGACCCGGTCGCGGACCTGGTGGAGCACGTCGGTCATGACGTCCCCCACGAGCACCGCACGGTCGGTGATGCCCTCGGCCGCGAGGTGGGCCATCGCCACCTCGGTCGGGGCGAGGCACAGGTCCGCCGCGTGGTCGGTCAGGACCCGGTTGTGCTCCTCGGGCATGCGGCGGTTGAAGGACCGCAGCCCGGCCTCGAGGTGGGCGAGCGGCACGTGCATCTTCACCGCGGACAGGGTCCCCGCCAGCGTGGAGTTGGTGTCGCCGTAGACGAGCACGCCGTCCGGGCGGTGCCGCTCCAGGACCTCGTCCATCCCGGCCAGCATCGCGCCGGTCTGCCGGCCGTGGGTGCCCGAGCCGACGGTGAGGTTCTCGTCGGGGGCCGGGATGCCGAGCTCCTCGAAGAACGAGTCGCTCATCGCGTGGTCGTAGTGCTGCCCGGTGTGGACGATGACGTGCTCGACGCCCGCCTCGGCCATGGCGTGCGCGATGGGCGCCAGCTTGACGAACTGGGGACGGGCTCCGACGACGCTGAGGATCTTCACGCCGCCACGATATCGACCGTGCCGGACCACGCCGGCCACCGCGCCGGTGCGCCCCGCGGGCCGAGCCTCAGCCCTGGGAATCCGGCTGCTCGGCCCACCACTGCTTCAGCCGCAGGGCCGCCTCCTCGCGCCCGATCACGCCCTCGTCGAGCCGGACCGCGAGCAGGTGCTTGTAGGCGCGGCCCAGCACCGGCCCGGGCGCGATCCCCAGGACCTCGGCGATCTCGTTGCCGTTGAGCTCGGGGCGCACCGCGGCGAGCTCCTCCTCGGTCTGCAGCCGCTCGATGCGGGCCTCCAGGTCGTCGTAGGTCCGCTGCAGCCGCCGCGCCTTGCGGACGTTGCGGGTCGTGCAGTCCGCCCGGGTGAGCAGGTGCAGGCGGGACAGCAACGGCCCGGCGTCGGTGACATAGCGACGCACCGCGGAGTCCGTCCACTCGCCCTCGCCATACCCGTGGAACCGCAGGTGCAGCTCGATCAGGCGGGACACCGCCTTGGTGGTCTCCTTGTCGAAGCGCAGCGCCTTGAGCCGCTTGGTCGCCATCCGGGCCCCCACCAGCTCGTGGTGGTGGAAGCTCACCCCGCCGTCCGGCTCGAACCGCCGGGTCGCGGGCTTGCCGATGTCGTGGAGCAGCGCGGCCAGCCTCAGCACCAGGTCAGGCCGTATGACGCCGCCGCCGTCACCCGGGGCCGGCGTCTCGAGCGCGATCGCCTGCTCCAGCACGGTCAGCGAGTGCTCGTAGACGTCCTTGTGCCGGTTGTGCTCGTCGACGGTGGCCAGCATCGCGGGCAGCTCGGGCAGCACGATCTCGGCGAGGCCGGTCTCGACCAGGACGGTCAGCCCGGAGCGGGGGTCGTCGGAGAGCAGCAGCTTGACCAGCTCGTCGCGCACCCGTTCGGCGGAGATCATCCGCAGCGACTCGGCGCGCTCGGTCATCGCCTGGCGCACGGCGGGGTCCAGCGTCAGGCCCAGCTGCGCCACGAACCGCGCGGCCCGCATCATCCGCAGCGGGTCGTCGCCGAAGGACTCGGCCGGGGTGCCGGGGGTCCGCAGCACCCCGCGCGCCAGGTCGCCGAGCCCGTCGTGGGGGTCGACGAAGGTCAGGTCGGGCAGCCGCAGCGCCATCGCGTTGACGGTGAAGTCGCGGCGCACGAGGTCGTCCTCGAGGGTGTCGCCATACGTGACGGCCGGCTTGCGGCTCGTCCGGTCGTAGGCGTCCTTGCGGTAGGTCGTGACCTCCACCTGCCAGTCGCCCTTGCGGGCCCCGATGGTGCCGAACGCGCGACCCACGTCCCACAGCGCGTCCCCCCAGCCGCGCAGCAGCCGCTCGGTCTGCTCGGGGCGGGCGTCGGTGGTGAGGTCGAGGTCGGTGGAGGTCCGCCCCAGCACGGCGTCCCGGACGGGTCCCCCGACGAGCGCGAGCTCGTGCCCCGCGGCGCCGAAGACCGCGCCGAGCTCGCTCAGCAGGCCCGTGACGGGGGCGAGGCGGCGGGCGGCAGCGGCGAGCAGCTCGTCGGTCGGGGCAGGGGTGGGTCCAGGCACAGCACACCACCTTAGAAGAGTTCGCGCGGGACGCCGGACTCGTGCGGCCGCCCGACGTGGCAGACCCTGCGGCCCAGGCTCTCTCGTTACAGTGCTGGGGTGAGCACTCCCTACCCCTCGAGCCCCCCGGCGCGCTACCCGCGCCGGCTGCCGGCGGTGGAGGAGGTCTCGGCCGGCGGGGTCATCGTGCGGGTGCAGCGGGGGCTGGCGGAGCTCGCGATCATCGCCCGCCGCAACCGGGCGGGCCGCATCGAGTGGTGCCTGCCCAAGGGGCACATCGAGGGCGCGGAGACCCTCGAGGAGACCGCGGTGCGGGAGGTCGCGGAGGAGACCGGCATCCACGGGCGGGTCATCGCCCCGCTGGGGTCCATCGACTACTGGTTCACGACCGCGTCGTCGCGGGTGCACAAGGTGGTGCACCACTACCTGCTCGAGGCGCTCGGGGGGCACCTGACCATCGACAACGACCCCGACAACGAGGCGATCGACGTGGCGTGGGTGCGTCTGGGGGACAACACCACCGAGCTGACCTTCCCCAACGAGAGGCGGATCGCCGCGGCGGCCTGGCAGCGCCTCGCAGGTGACCGGTGAGCGGTCGGCTCGTGCGGCTCGGCGCCGCGGTGGCCGCGGCCCTTTCGCTGGCCTCCGCCGGTGCAGGCCGTATGCCGCCTGCCCACGGCGCCCCTCACCGCCCGCTCGCGCCCCCGGCGGTGGCTCCGGGGATGGCACTGGGGGTGGCCCCCGGGGCGGCTCCGGCCACGACGGTCACGACGGCCACGACCGCTCCGGTGCAGGTCCGCCTCGACGAGCTCAGCCCGACGGTGGTCCGCCCCGGTCAGGACCTGCGGGTCCAGGTCACCGTCTCCGCAACCGCGGGGTCTGGGACCGGCCCGCTGACCGCGAGGGTGCTCACCGGGGCCTCGGCCGTCACCGGTCGCGAAGAGCTCGCGTCCTGGCTGCACGACAGCTCGCCCCGCCCGCTCGCCGGGCGGGTGGCCACGACCCAGCAGCTGCCCGCCGGCCTGCCCGGAGGGGGCTCGACCACCCTGTCGCTGACCGTGCCGCGGTCCCAGCTGTCCCGGGGCGCGCCCTTCGGGGCCTACCCGCTGGCCGTCGAGGTCCGCAGCGCCGAGGGGCAGGCCGGGATCGCCCGGACGGTGGTGCCCTGGGTCGGCCGGGCCGAGGAGTTCGAGCCGCTGCGGCTGGCCTGGGTGGCGCCGCTGACGCTGCCCGCCGACCCCGAGCTGACGGCCGGCACCGACCAGCAGGTCGGGGCGGCGTGGACCCGGGCGGTGGGCCCGGGCGGGCCGTTGCAGCACCGGCTTGACGCCGCCTCGGGCACCCCGGTCACGTGGCTGGTCGACCCGGCGGTGGTGGCGCCCCCGACCCGGGCGGGCGGGCTGGTCACCGCCTCGTCGCCCGAGCCGGCGCCCTCCCTGAGCACACCGGCCACACCGAGCACTCCGACGTCCCCGACCAACCCCACCACCCCAGCCCTGCCGACACCCGGCGCCACGTCATCCCGGACGGGTGCCTCCAGCCCCGCCACCTCGGCCGGCTCCGCCGCGACGGCTCCGGCAGCGCCGGCGACCCCGGGCACGGCAGCGCCCTCGACTCCCTCGCCCGCACCGCCCGCCGCCTCCACCCCCGCGGCCCTGGCCGGGGCCGCCCGCGACGCCCAGCAGCTGGCCGCGCGGCTCAAGGCCCTCGGCGACGACCAGCCGTTGTGGGGCCTGCCCACCCATGACCCCGACACCGCGGCGCTGCTGGACAGCGGGCTCGACGACCGGCTCCGCGAGGTGCTCTACCCGAGCGGTGCCAGCCCGCTGGACGCACCGCTCGGGCGGTCCCTGCCGAGCTCGGTGGCATGGCCCGCGGACGGGCGGTGGGACACCGACCGCTCGACGCAGTGGCCGCTCCTCACGGGTCACGGCGCACCGACGGCGGCCCTGGTCTCCTCGGCCACGGTCGCGTCGTGGCGCGGCACCACCCCCGGCGCAGCGCAGCGCAGCGCCGGCGGCCTGCCGCTGCTCGCCTACGACGAACGCCTGAGCGCCGTCACCGCCGGCACCCGCACCGCCTCGGACGCCCAGCTGGTGCAGGAGTTCCTCGGCCAGTCGCTGACCCTGCTCGGCGAGCTGCCCGGCACCCGGCGCACCGCTCTGGTCACGATCCCCCGGGACACCGCGATGTCCGGTCCCGCGCTGCGGCGGCTCTGGACCGCGAGCGGCACCGCGCCGTGGCTGCGGCAGGTGGCCACCAGCAGCATCCTGGGCCAGAGCCCGGACGCGTCCGGACCGGCCACCGGCTCGCCCCACGTCGGCGTCTCCCCCCTCGACGCCGAACGCATCTCCGCCCTGGAGCAGGACGCCGCCACGGCGTCGGGCCTCGCCCAGGTGCTGCCACCCGAGCAGGTGTCCGCCGGGTCGTGGACCACCGGGGTGCGCGACCTCGCGTCGGCCCGCTGGCGGGGTCAGCCCGGGTCGTGGGAGACCCTGCGGCACGCCGTCACCGGTTCGCTGTCCGGCACGGCCCAGGGGATCCAGGTCCGGCCCAGCACCATCAACTTCCTCGCCGACACCGGCACCATCCAGATCACGGTCACCAACGCCCTTCCGTATGCCGTCCACGGGGTCCGCCTCGAGCTCGTCCCCGGCAGCCCCAAGCTGCGGGTCGACCGGTCGCCGGGCCCGATCTCGGTCGCGGCGGGCAGCCGCACCACGACGCAGGTGCAGGTCACGGCGCTGGGCGCGGGCACGGTGCCCCTCGAGGCCCGCCTGACCACCCCGGACGGCACGGTCCTCGGCGTCCCGACCACCGTCGACATGAACGTCCGCCCGACCAGCGTGTGGGTCTTCGTGCTCATCGCCGGTATCGTCGGCGCGATCCTGGTGCTCGGGCTCGCCCGCTCGCTGCGCCGCAGCCCGACCCGAGCCCAGCGCGAGCTGGGCGACACCCACGCGGTCGCCGACGCCGTCCTCGGCCCCCATCGCTCTCCCAAGGACCTGAGATGAGCAGCACCCGCCACGACACGCGCGACCCGCAGGACTCACGGAAGTCACCGGACCCGAGCGGCCCCGACCAGCCCGAGGGCGCGCTGCTCGACCCCGAGGAGACCAGCGGCGCGGTGCCGGACCCCGACGCCGCCACCGCCGCCGGGCAGCGCGAGGAGGAGCGGCAGGCGCGGCATACGGACTCCGCCGGTGCCGGCAGCGGGGGCGTGGTCCGGGAGCAGAGCGTGGGTCGCGCGAGCGCGCTGATGGCGGCCGGCTCGCTCGTGTCACGCCCCCTGGGTCTGGTGCGTCAGCTGATGCTCGTCGCCTGCCTGGGCGTGACCGGGGCGGCCGCCGACGCGTTCAACACGGCCAACCAGCTGCCCAACACCATCTACATGCTGCTCTCCGGCGGGTTGCTCACCGCCGTGCTGATCCCGCAGATCACCAAGGCCATGAAGCGGCCGGACGGTGGGCAGGACGTCGTGGACCGGCTGCTGACGATCTGCATCGGCGCGATCCTGCTGGTCGCGGCGCTCGCCACCGCCCTGGCCTATCCGCTGGTGGTGCTCTACCAGGTGGGTCCCGCAGCGCGGGGCCTGGCCACGGCCTTCGCCATCATCTGCCTCCCGCAGATCTTCTTCTACGGCCTGTATGCCGTCCTCGGCCAGGTCCTCAACGCCCGCGGGCGCTACGCGTCCTTCATGTGGACCCCGGTGCTGGCCAACCTTGTGCAGATCGTCGGCATGGGGATCTTCCTCTGGTCCTGGGGGACCCGGCCGCAGGTCTGGACCCCGCCGATGATCTGGCTGCTCGCCGGGACCAGCACGGCCGGCATCGCCCTGCAGGCCCTGGCGCTGGTCCCCGACCTCCGCGCGAGCGGCTTCCGGTGGCGCCCCCGCTGGGGCTTCCGCGGCTACGGCTTCCGGTCGGCCTCGACCATGGCCGGGTGGGCGTTCGCCGCCCTCGCCGTCGCCCAGCTGGGTGGCTACACCTGCGTGGCCGTCATGAACCGCGTGGCCGGCTGGGCCCACGACTCCGGGCAGGACGTCGCGGGTGTCACGGTCTACCAGCTGGCCTTCCTGATCTTCATGCTGCCCCACGGGGTGATCACGGTCTCGATCCTCACAGCCCTGTATCCCCGCATGTCCCGGGCCGTGCACGACGCGGACACCGCCGGCCTGCGGCGTCTCGTGACCCGGGGTCTCACGATGCCGTCGGTCGCGCTGGTGCCCGTCACGGCCGTGGCCCTCCCCCTCGCGGTGCCGGGGATGTCGCTGGTCCCCGGCGTCCACGGCCATGCGCTCGGCGAGACCGCGCTGGTCTTCGCCATCATGGTGCTCGGGCTGATCCCGTTCGGGTGGACGACCCTGCAGCAGCGGTTCCTCTTCGCCCTGGAGGACGGTCGCACCAACCTCTACCTGCAGGCGTTGCTGACGGCGGTCCAGGTCGCCGCCGCCCTGCTGGCGCTCGCCGGTCCCCGGGAGCACGTCGTGGCGCTCATCGCCGTCGGTCAGACCGTGGGCAACCTGGTGGCCGCCCTGGCCTTCGTGGTCATCGCCGGACGTCGCGTCGGTGGGTTGCCGCTGCAGCACATCGTCCGGCTGCACGTCCGCCTGACGCTGGTGTCGGCCCTGTCCGCCCTGGCCACCTGGGGGGTGGTGGAGCTCGGGTCCCGGTTGGCCGGGTCCGGCACGGTGTCCTCCCTCCTGCAGCTGGCCGTCGGGGGGCTGGTCTTCGCCCTGCTCTTCTTCGCGCTGTCGCGCGTCTTCCACCTGCGGGAGGTCGACGAGCTGTTGTCGCCCCTCACCACGCGGCTGCGTCGCCGGACCTCAGCAGGCACGACGCCCTAGGATGCGATGAGCGCCACCGTGCGCGAGCCGACGTCCCGGGCCGCGCACCACGACGAGAGGGAGTGACGTATGCCGGCTGTGGGACCGGGCACGTCCATCGGAGGCCGCTACCACCTCCGGCAGCGGCTCGACCACACCGAGCGCGCGGAGCGCTGGGAGGCCGACGACACCACCTTCGGCCGGCGGGTGTGGGTGACCGTGCTCCCCGCCGACGACCCGGTGGCCCCCGCCGCCCTGGACGCCGCGCGCCGTGCGTCCTCCCTCACCGACCCGCGGCTGCTGCCCATCCTGGACGCCGGTGACGACGACGGCCTGGTCCACGTGGTGGAGGAGGCCCCCGAGGGCGCCGCGACCCTGACCGACCTGCTCGGCGACGGCGGGCTGCCCGCACCCGAGGCCCGCCGCATCGTCCGCGACGTCGCCGAGGTGCTCGAGCGAGCCCGCACGCGGGGGCTGCACCACCTCGACCTCACCCCGGACGACGTGCTGCGGCAGCGCGACGGCGCGGTCAAGCTGCGCGGCCTCGCCGTGCAGGCCGCGCTGCGCGGCCGCGACGACGTCAGCGACGCCGACGCCTCCCGCACCGACGCCGCGGCGCTCACCGCCCTGCTGTACGCCGCGCTCACGGCCACCTGGCCGGGGACGGGAGAGGTCCGGCTGCGTCCCACCCCCGTGGTCGCGGGCGCCCCCGTTGCTCCGTCCGAGCTGGTGGCGGCCGTCCCGGACGACCTCGAGCACCTCGTGGTGTCCGGCCTGGGCGCCCGGCGTCCCGACCGGCCCGAGTCCCCGGCGGCGGTCGCGAGCCTGCTCAGGGCCGGCGACGAGCCGGCCGACCCGCGCCCCGGGCAGAGCTCGACCGGCACCCACGGCGCGTCCGGCTCCCTCGGGAGCCCCGCCCCCTCGGACCCCTCGGACTCACGCGACGCCCCGACCCACCCGGCGCCTGCGGTGTCCACCGCGGCACCGGCGCCCTTCGCCCTCGCCGACGACCTGCGCACCGACGTGGACCACCCGCCGAGCAAGGCCGAGGCGGCGGCCCTCGCCGCGGCCGGGGCCACGGCCGCGGGGGCCAGGGCGGTCGTCGGCGGCGTCGGCTCCGTCGCCAGGTCGGCCGCTCGCCGGGCCGCCGCGCGGCGCGCAGAGCGCCACGAGCGTCAGCTCGACCGGCAGCAGGACAAGATGGCCGGTCGCGTCCCCTTCTCCACCCTCGCGACCGAGGCCGACCACCGGGCCGAGCCCGTGGCCCCGGTCTTCGTCAACGACGTGCCGACCGGCACCCCCTCGCGCCGCCAGTCCAACTTCGTCCTCGCCGTGATGGCCGCCCTCGTGGTGCTCGGGCTGGTCCTGGGCGTGATGGGCATCTCCGCCATGGTCGGCAACATCCGGCGCCAGCTGGACGCACCGCCCGTCGCCCGCACCTACACGGCCAGCGCCCCCGCCGTCACGGTCACCGTCGGGCCCGACGGCAAGGTCGTGGGTCGCCAGACCGCCGCCGCGCCGCCCCCGGCCGGCACGCCGCTGCCCATCGTCGGCGTCTCCGCCTACGACCCCGAGGGCGAGGACCACGCGGAGAACAACGACATGGTCAACAACGTCCGTGACGGCAACCCGGGGACCTACTGGCGCAGCCAGCGATACAAGACCGACCGGTTCGGCAACCTGAAGTCGGGCGTGGGCCTCGCCGTCTTCCTCGGCGACACCCAGAGCGACCTGCACCAGATCAAGCTGGTGCTGCCCGACAGCGGCGGCCAGGACATCGAGGTCTACGGCAGCGACACGGCCACCAAGGACGGCGCCACCCAGCTCGGGAGCGTCAAGGGGGCCAAGGGGGAGATCGCCATACCGGTGCAGCCCGGCGCCGGCCGGCACCCCTATGTCATCGTGTGGTTCACCAACAGCCCGGAGATGTTCGGCGGCCACTACGCCGCGCTCTCCGAGATCGCCCTGTCCTGATCCCGGACCGCGCCGATGACCGGGACCCTGGACCTCGCGACGGCGGACGACCGTGCCCTCATGGCGGCCCACAACGACGGTGACCCGGACGCCTTCGGCGAGCTCTACCGACGCCACCGCGACCGCATGTGGGCCGTCGCGATGCGCACCTGCTCGGACCGCGAGCTCGCCTCGGACGCGGTGCAGGACGCCTTCATCGCCGCCTTCCGCCGCTCGGGCTCCTACCGCGGCGACGCGGCGGTCACGACCTGGCTGCACCGCATCGTCGTCAACGCCTGCCTGGACCGGCTGCGCCGGGCGCGCCCCACGTCCGAGCTGCCCGAGCACGACCTGAGCGACGGCCGGGATGCCCACGCCTCCCTGGAGGTGCAGCTCGACGTGCGCCAGGCGCTCGCCCAGCTGCCCGAGGGGCAGCGGCTGGCCCTGGTGCTCGTCGACATGCACGGCCTCAGCGTCGCGGAGGCGGCGCAGGTCCTCGACGTCGCCGAGGGGACCATCAAGTCGCGGTGCGCTCGCGGTCGCACCGCCATGGCCGAGATCCTCGGGCTCGGCGCCCGCCCGTCCCGACCGACGACCCGTCGGTCGGGAACCATCCCGTCCGACGGCGCGTCCTAGACATGGTGGAGATGCGCCCCGCCGCCGGCTCGTCCCGCCGCGTCGCACCTGCCGCGCCGAGCTCCTGCACGACCGCCGACCACCGGCCCGACCAGATCCCGAGGGAGGTGTCCCGCCCATGACATCGCCGCACCCGAGCACCTCACGCCCCGACGACGAGGATCCCACCGGGGTGCGTGACCTCCTCGCGTCGCTCCCCGACCCGGGCCCGATGCCCCCCGACCTGGTCGCCCGCATCAACGCCTCCCTCGAGGCCGAGGCCCACGGCCGTCGCATCACCCCCGCGCCGGGGCACGGCGCCCCCGGTGAGAGGCCGATCGCCACCGTGGTCCCCTTCGACGGGGCCACCCGGCGACGCCCGTCGGGGCGGCGCCTCTTCGGCGCGGTGCTGGGTGCCGCGGCCGCCGTGTCGGTCTTCGGCGTGGTCGCCTCCAACCTGGTCGACCACGGCCAGTCCAGCTCCTCCTCCGCGGCCGCCAACCTCAACGGCGACGCCAGCTCGGTCCGCTCGGCCCCGTCGACCAGCCCCTCCGCCCCTCTGTCGACCTCGCCGTCCACCACCTCACAGACCGACCCGGGGTCGGCCGGTGCCGCGACGGCTCCGCTCGCGCCCGAGGCCCCCGCGGTGCAGATCCGCCTCGCGCGCAGCCCGCTGCCGGGCGGGGCCGCTCTGGCGGCATACGGCCGGGGTTTGCTGCAGTCGCCCTGGACGCCCCCGACGCCCCACACCGTCGAGCAGCCGGGCGTGGGACCCATCGGCACCCCGACCGGGGTGCGCGAGTGCCTCGCGGCTGTCCACGGGGCCGCGAGCGGGCGCATCGCGGCCGAGATCGGCAGCTACCAGGGCCGACCCGCGGTACTCATCGCCGTCGAGCAGGGCAGCGACCGTCGTCAGGTAGGGGTCTACCTGGCATCGCTGCCGTGCGCACCCGCCGGCGCGCAGCTCCTCGAGCAGCCCGCGGTGTCGACCCGCTGAGTCGGGCCTCCCAGCGGCCCCAGCCCGGCACGCGCACCCGCGGCCGAGCTCGACGTTCCACGTGAAACCGGACGACCGCCCCGGCCCCGCACCCCACGGAATGAACACGCCGACGCCACGGTTACCGCCGGTGCGCGCCGGATGGGACAGTGGGACTCCCGGTCTCGGCCGACCTGATCACCGCACACCGACGAAGGACCCCATGAGCAGCGACGTCCGCAACCTCATCATCATCGGCTCCGGCCCGGCGGGCTACACCGCCGCCGTCTACGCGGCCCGAGCCAACCTGGAGCCGCTGGTCTTCGAGGGGTCGGTCACCGCCGGCGGCGCGCTCATGAACACCACCGAGGTGGAGAACTTCCCCGGTTTCCGCGACGGCATCATGGGCCCGGACCTGATGGACGAGATGCGCGCCCAGGCCGAGCGGTTCGGGGCCGAGCTGGTGCGGGACGACGTCACCGCGGTCGACCTGACCGGCGACGTCAAGGTCGTCACCGACGGCGAGGGCAACCAGCACCGCGCCCACGCGGTGATCCTGGCCATGGGCTCCGCCTACCGCGAGCTCGGGCTGCCGGACGAGAAGCGGCTCTCGGGCCGCGGCGTCTCCTGGTGCGCCACCTGCGACGGTGCGTTCTTCCGCAACAAGCCGATCGTCGTGGTCGGCGGCGGCGACTCTGCCATCGAGGAGGCCACCTTCCTCACCCGCTTCGGCGAGCGCGTCACCATCGTCCACCGGCGCGACGAGCTGCGGGCCTCCAAGATCATGGCGGACCGGGCGTTCGCCAACGACAAGATCGACTTCGCGTGGAACTCCGCCGTCGCCTCCATCAACGGCGACACCAAGGTCGAGTCCGTGACCCTGCGCGACACCGTCACCGGCGCCGAGCGCGACCTCCCGACCTCGGCGGTCTTCGTGGCGATCGGCCACGAGCCGCGCAACGAGCTGGTCCGGGGCGTCATCGACCTCGACGACGAGGGCTACGTCCTCGTCCAGGGCCGCACCACCGCGACCAACGTCGCGGGCGTCTTCGCGTGCGGCGACCTGGTCGACCACACCTACCGCCAGGCCATCACCGCGGCCGGGTCCGGCTGCGCCGCCGCCCTGGACGCCGAGCGCTTCCTGGCTGCGCGCGACGAGGCCGGCAGCCCGGCCCCCGACGCCTCCCTGACCGCCGAGCCCCAGGCCACCGAGCTCGCCCGCTGACCCACCCACCCGACCCGGAAGGACACCCATGGGCACCAACACCAAGGACACCACCGACGCGACCTTCGAGCAGGACGTGCTGCAGAGCAGCAAGCCCGTGCTCGTCGACTTCTGGGCCTCCTGGTGCGGCCCGTGCCGCCAGATCGCCCCGGTCCTGGACGAGATCGCCGGCACCTACGCCGACAAGATCGACGTCGTCAAGCTCAACGCCGACGAGAACCCCCAGACCACCGCGCGCTACGGCGTCACCGGCCTGCCGACCATCAACGTCTACGTCGGCGGCGAGGTCGTCAAGAGCATCGTGGGCGCGCAGCCCAAGCCGCGCCTGCTCAAGGAGCTCGCGGACTACATCTCCTGACCTCGCGGCGCTCACCTGAGCGCCCGAGACGTATGGCGCCCGCCGCCGGCCCCTGGGTCGCGGCGGGCGCTGTCGTGCGCCTAGGTCGCCGCCGGCGCCGTCGTGCGGCTACGTCGCGGCGGGCGCCGTCGTGCGCTCGGGCACGAGCCGCCTCAGCGCCGCCGTCACGTCCTCGGCCACGGTGGCGACGGTGCGCAGGTCCAGCCGCAGCCGGGGCGTGGTGGGGTGCTCGCGCACCACGACGAACCCGATGTCCGTGAGCAGCCGGGTCGGGATGCGGCACACGTCCGGCGGGGGCCACGGCAGGTCATGCAGGGCCGCGCCCGGGCCCGCCCCGGAGAGGCACCCGGGGACCACGGCGGGGCCGCCATACGCCTCGATCGCGCGCACCTGGCGGCGCACCACCTGACGCACCAGCCCGTGGAGCGCGGCCTTGGTGTGCACCCGGCTCTCGGAGGACAGCGACAGCAGGAGCACGGCGTCGGCGCTGACGGGCGCGGTGGCCGGGATGGCGGCGCGGGGCACGAACGCCGAGGGCGCCGCCACCGCATGGGCCACGGTCCGACCCTCGACGCGGACGACGACGCCCGGAGGACCCCAGCGTCGCGTGACGTCACCGGCCCACTCCCGCTGCCGGGAGACAGAGCGCCGCTCGCCGGACGCGCGCGCCTCCACGGGGTCGCGCAGCCAGCGCACGCACCCTCTGCAGGGGTCCCGCAGCAGGTCGACGGTCGCCGCCGACAGCGGCACCACCTCGCGCCCGCTCACGGGCCTCTCCTCTCGACGACGCGTCCCGGACCTGCCGACGCCACCTGGGGGCATCGTGACAGACTGCAGGTCTCGGCTCCCCCAGGCTACGGGCCCACCCTGCTGCCCGCACGGGCCGGGATCCTGCTGACCGAAGGAGCGCCGCATGAACGACCACCATCCCGTCGGCTCGCGCCTCGACCCCTGGGTCGAGTCGTATGCCGCCCGCACCTCCGGGATGAAGGTCAGCGAGATCCGAGCTCTCTTCGCGGTGGCGTCCCGACCCGAGGTGGTGTCGTTGGCGGGCGGCATGCCCAACATCCAGGCGCTGCCGATGGACATCCTCGGGGACACCGTCCAGCAGCTGTTGATGAAGCAGGGGCTCACGGCGCTGCAGTACTCCTCGGGGCAGGGCGACGAGCGGCTGCGCGAGCAGCTGCTGGAAGTGATGGCCCTGGAGGGGTTGCGGGCCCACCCGGACGACATCGTCATGACCACCGGGTCCCAGCAGGCGCTGGACCTGGTCACGCGGGTCTTCGTGGACCCCCAGGACGTCGTCCTGGCCGAGTCCCCCTCCTACGTGGGCGCGCTCGGCGTGTTCGCGGCTTACCAGGCCGATGTGGTGCACGTGCCGTGCGATAGCGACGGGATCGTGCCGGAAGCCCTCGAGGAGCACATCGTCCGGCTGCAGGGGCAGGGTCGGCGCATCAAGTTCCTCTACACGGTCCCGACCTTCCAGAACCCCGCGGGCACCGCGCTGTCCGACGAGCGGCGCCCGCGGGTGCTGGAGATCTGCCGGCGGCACCACATCCTCGTGGTGGAGGACAACCCCTACGGCCTGCTCGGCTTCGAGGGCCGGACCTACCCGGCGCTGAAGTCGATGGACGAGGACGGCGTCATCTACCTCGGTACCTTCTCCAAGATCTTCGCCGCGGGGCTGCGGGTGGGCTGGGCCGTCGCTCCGCACGCCGTGCGCGAGAAGCTCGTGCTCGCCAACGAGGCCGCGATCCTGTGCCCTAGCGCCTTCTCCCAGGCGGTCGCCTCGCGATACCTCGCCGAGTGGGACTGGCAGGCGCAGACCGCGAGCTACCGCGAGCTCTACCAGGAGCGTCGCGACGCGATGGCGGCGGCGCTGACGTCGCTGCTGCCCCAGGCGACCTGGCACCTGCCGCGCGGCGGCCTGTTCTTCTGGATCGAGCTGCCCGAGGGGCTGGACACCAAGGCCATGCTGCCCCTCGCGGTCAAGGAGCTCGTCGCCTACGCCCCCGGCACCGGCTTCTACGCCGACGGCACGGGCCGCCGCAACGCCCGGCTCAACTTCTCCTACCCCTCCGTGGAGCGCATCCACGAGGGGGTCCGCAGGTTCGCGACGGTCGTCGAGCGGGAGCAGGAGCTCCTCGACACCTTCGGGCCCTACGACGACTCCACCCGCTCGCGGACCTCCCGGGTCCTCCTCCCCTCACCGGATGTGTCATGACCACTGTCCTCGTCCTCGCCGGTGGCCTCTCGCACGAGCGCGAGGTCTCCGTCCGATCCGGTCGCCGCCTGGCAGAAGCCTTGCGCAGCAAGGGATTCGACGTCCACGTCGCCGACCTGGACCGCACCCTGCTGGGCACCATCGACACCCTGGTGCCCGACCTGGTGTGGCCCACCCTGCACGGCAGCCCGGGCGAGAACGGCTCGCTGCGCGACGTCCTGCACCACCTCGGGGTCCCCTTCGTCGGGCCGCGGGGCACCGGCGCGCGGCTGGCCTGGGACAAGCCGGTCGCCAAGGCGCTCGTGGCCCGCGCCGGCCTCGCGACCCCGGCCCATGTGGCCGTGGCCCACAGCACCTTCCGGCAGCTGGGGGCCGGTCTCGTCCTCGAACGCCTCGCCGGTGACCTCGGGCTGCCGCTCGCGGTCAAGCCGGCGCGGGGTGGCTCCGCCCTGGGCTTCCACGTCGCAAGGACCGCCGCCGAGCTGGGCGCCGCCCTCGTCGATGCCTATGCGTATGACGAGCTGGCCCTCGTCGAGCATCTCGTCGAGGGGACCGAGGTGTCGGTGACGGTGCTGGCGCGACCCGGCGGCGAGCTGGAGGCCCTGCCGCCCGTCGAGATCTGCCCCGTCGACGGCGTCTTCGACTACGACCACATGTACAACGCCGGCGAGACGGAGTACTTCACGCCCGCGCGGCTGTCGCCCGAGGCCACCCGTGCAGCCCTGGCGGCGGCGGTCACGGCCCACGAGGTGCTGGACCATCGCCACCTCTCCCGGACCGACCTCATCGTGGACGCGGCGGGGACGCCGTGGTTCCTGGAGTGCAGCGTCTCACCGGGCCTCACCGAGACGAGCCAGGTGCCGCTCGCCCTGGCCGGCGCCGGGCTGGATGCGGCCGAGGTCTTCGCCGAGCTCGCTCAGGCGGTCATCGCCGAGCACCACGCGTGACCGAGCGCCGCTGAGGATGCCGCTGTCGCAACGCTAGACATCCGTAGATGAGCCGATCGACGCCGAGAGAACCCTAGAGGTACTCTCGGCGTCGATCGTCGGGCGTGGCGGTGCGAGCTGGTACGCGCGCGGCGCGCGCGGCTACGCGTCGTGGGTGTCGTGGCCGTCGGGCCCTTCGTGTCCCATGAGGGCCAGGATGCGATGCAGGTCCTCCATCGAGGCGAACTCCACGGTGAGCCTGCCCTTGCGCTTGCCCATCGACACCTGCACGCGGGTCTCGAGCTGGTCGGCCAACGAGCTCGCCAGGTCGTCCAGCTCGGGGCGTGGCTCGGAGCTGCGGGGAGCCCGCTGCTTCGGCTCGCTCGACCCGTCGCCCCCGAGGGCGACGATCTCCTCGACCGAGCGCACGGACAGCCCCTCGGCCACGATGCGCTGGGCGAGCCGCTCCATGGCCGCGGCGTCGTCCAGACCCAGCAGGGCACGGGCATGGCCGGCGCTGAGCACCCCGGCGGCCACGCGGCGAGCCACCAGCGGGGGGAGGCGCAGCAGCCGGATGGTGTTGGAGATCTGCGGTCGCGAACGACCGAGCTTGGACGCGAGCTCGTCGTGGGTGCAGCCGAAGTCCTCGAGCAGCTGCTGGTAGGCGGCGGCCTCCTCGAGCGGGTTGAGCTGGGCGCGGTGGAGGTTCTCCAGCAGCGCGTGGCGCAGCATCTCGTCGTCGTCGGTCTGACGGACGATCGCGGGGACGGTCGCCAGCCCGGCGGCCTGGGTGGCGCGCCAACGGCGCTCACCCATGATGAGCTCGTACTCCGCGTCCGGGTGGTCGGGGTGCGCGGCCTCGCGCAGCGGGCGCACGACGATCGGCTGCAGGACACCGATCTCGCGCACGCTGTGCACGAGCTCGGACATGTCGTCCTCGTCGAAGACCTGGCGCGGCTGCTTGGCATTGGGCTGGATGCTGCCGACCGGCACCTCGGCGTAGGCGGCTCCGGGGACGGCGGTCAGCCCACCCTCGCCGCGGGTGGCCGCTTCGGAGGTCACGGACGCGATGAGGCTGGGGTCCAGGGGACGCCGACCCAGACCGAGGCCCCGCAGGTCGTCGGGAGCCATGACCGCGTCAGCAGCACCCCGTGGCGTGGATTCACGTGAAACATCGGCGTCCGTCCCGGGCGCGAGCCGCTCCGCGTCGGGGAAGAACACGTCGACCGGGCGATCGCCGGCCGGGGCCTGCGGGATCAGGGCGCCGAGGCCGCGGCCCAGGCCGCGTCGCTTCTCACTCATCGGTTACCTCCCTCGCCGGCACCCTGCCGGGCGATCTCGACCGCGGCCGCGGCGTAGGACAGGGCCCCACTGCTGGTGGGGTCGTAGGTCATCACGGTCTGACCGTGGCTCGGCGCCTCGGAGATCCGCACCGAGCGCGGCACCGTGGAGCGCACGACCTGCTGGCCGAAGTGCCGCCTGACCTCGTCCGCCACCTGCGCCGAGAGTCGGGTCCGACCGTCATACATGGTGAGCAGGATGGTCGAGACGTGCAGCGAGGGATTGAGGTGGGCCTTGATGAGCTCGATGTTCTTGAGCAGCTGCGACAGGCCCTCGAGCGCGTAGTACTCGCACTGGATGGGGATGAAGACCTCCTCTGCAGCGACGAAGGCGTTGATCGTCAGCAACCCGAGGCTCGGGGGGCAGTCGACCAGGACGTAGTCGATCCGCTGGTCCTCGTCCTCCATGCGTCGCAGGTATGCCGTGAGCGCGCGGGCCAGCCGCATCTCGCGCGCCACCAACGACACGAGCTCGATCTCGGCGCCGGCCAGGTCGATGGTCGCGGGCGCGCACCACAGGTTGGGGACGTCGGGGCACGCCTGCACGACGTCGGCGATCGGCGCGCCGTCGACGAGGACGTCGTAGACGCTCGGCACCTCGGCGTGGTGCGGGATGCCCAGTGCGGTGGAGGCGTTGCCCTGCGGGTCGAGGTCGAGCACGAGCACCCGCAGACCCGCCTGCGCGAGGGCTGCGGCCACGTTGACGGTCGTGGTCGTCTTGCCGACCCCGCCCTTCTGGTTGGCGACCGTCATGACCCGGGTGCGCCTCGGGGCGGGGAGGGGGTCGCCGGTGGCCTGCGCGCGACCCAGCGGTGACGGGGCATCGGCTGCGCTTGAGGAGCCGAACGTCGCGCTCTCCCGCGGCTCGTCGGCCGAGGCCGGTGCTGCCACGGGGGTCCCCGGTGCGTCGATGGTCGCCTGGGTCATGGAGAGGCTCTCCTCGGTGCGGTCGTCAGGGGCGTCCTGCTGCGCAGCGAACGTCGAGACCACGTCCACCTCGGGTGTTTCACGGGAAACCGGCTCGTCGGTGGTGACGGCCGCCGCCATCTCGGCGAGCTCGGTCCTCGCGGCGTGGGAGGCGTCGCCGAAGAGGGCCGCGTCGGGGACCTGACGACTGGGAGCGTCCTGCCACGCGACGGCGAGGCGGGACTTGCGGTCGTCCGAGCCCGTCCCTCCGAGGAATCGGCTCTGCACCTCGGCGTGGGCGGCCGCTTCGGCGCCGCGGGGGCGGTGGGCCCGCAACCGCTGCTCCGGCTGATAGCCCTCGCCGGGCAGGTCGTCGCTCCAGCTCTGGGCGATGCTGCCGAGTCCGTCGCCCAGTCCCTCGGCGGGCGAGGTGGCTTCCTCGAGCACAGGATCCTCGAGCACGGGCTCCTCGACCACAGGCTCCTCGAGCACTGGCTCTTCAACCGAGGCATGCTCAGGCACGGGCTCCTCGTACGCCGCCTCCTCCGGCAGGCCGTCCTCGTCCGGGACCGCCGTGCGCAGGGTCTCGTGGCGCGCGCCGGGTGTTTCACGTGAAACAGGGGCGGGCCAGCCGAGCCCGGAACCACCCCCCGGCAGCTGAAGGTCAGGCCATCCCAACCCGGTCGCGACGCTCACACCCACACTCCTCGTGCCACATGCTGATGCCAAGCGTCCACTCTAGACGCGGGGGCCACCGTCACGGACCAGGCGCCACGGGGCGGTGCTGCCCATTTTGGGCGCGTTCGGAGGACGCGGTGTTTCACGTGAAACGCAGCCCTGCAGACCCGCCATGGACGCGCCCGCACGTGGCACAACGATAAGGATGGGGTGGGGAGCCTCAGGAGGCACTGTCGCGCCGACGGCCCTTCCCTGCCCGGCCGCGTCGCAGGCCGGGCCCATCCCCGCGGACGGCGACCCCGGGTCGGTGGTCGGCGGCCAGAACAAGCCGGGCCACCGTGGTCGGCACCTCCAGCACGTCCGCACCGCAGCGCACGATGTCGAGCTCCACGACGTCGGCGGCGCGCAGCGCCCTGGCGTCCTCCGTCAGCTCACGCTCCACGCTGGACCCCTTGAGGGCGAGCAGGACGCCGCCGCCCGGCAGCAGGGGGGCGCACCACAGCGCCAGCTGACCGATCCGCGTCACCGCCCGCGCCGTGGCGACGGGGGCCACCACGTCGCCCACGACGTCCTGGGCCCGACCCTGGTGGACCACGACGTTGTCCAGGCCGATCGCCGCGGCGGTCCGGGTCAGCCAGTCGGTGGCGCGGTGCCGGGGCTCGACCAGGTGGACCTCGCTGCCGGGGCTCGCGATCGCCAGGGCCAGACCCGGCAGGCCGGCGCCCGACCCGATGTCCACGATGCCCTCGCCGGTCGGGACGAGCTCGGCGACCACCGCGCAGTTGAGGACGTGCCGCTCCCACAGCCGGGGGACCTCGCGGGGCCCGATCAGCCCGTGCTCCACGCCGGTGCTCGCCAGCGCCGCGACGAAGCCCTCGGCCAGGGGCAGCCGCTCCCCGAAGACCTGGCGCGCCGCCTCGGGCACATGCGGCAGCGCCGCCCCCTCCTGGGGGGCGGCGCTGCCGGTCTCGCTCACGGGGCGCGGGTCGTGGTCGGACGTCATGACGCAGGCAGCACCACGACGTGGCGATGCGGCTCGGCACCCTCGGACTCGGAGGACAGGCCCGCGGCCAGCACCTCGTCGTGGACCACCTTGCGCTCGAAGGCCGACATCGCCGGCAGCGCCTTCTCCTGCCCGGACTCCTTGACCTCCCGAGCGGCGTCGCGCGCCAGCTCGACGAGCTCGGTACGCCGCGCGGCCCGGTGCCCCGCCACGTCCAGCATGAGGCGGGAGCGCTCACCGGTCTCGGCCTGCACGGCCAGGCGGGTCAGCTCCTGCAGCGCCTCGAGCACGCGGCCACGGTCACCGACGAGCTTGCGCGGCACCCGGCCCTCGTCGGAGTCCACGATCGCGATGGAGGCGCGGTCGCCGTCGACGTCCACGTCGATGTCACCGTCCATGTCGGCGATATCGAGCAGCGTCTCGAGGAAGTCCGCCGCGACCTCCCCCTCGCGCTCGAGCAGCTCCAGCCGCGACGAGCGGCTGGTGCTCTCGACCTGGGGCGTCTCGGCCTGGGGCGTCTCGGTGCCGGGCTCGTCGGCGGGGGCCCCGGCGGGGGCGACGGTGCCCGCGACCTGGCTCTCCTGCGTCGTCTCGCTCATGGGATGTGCCTTTCTTCTCGTGGTGACCGGCGGGAGGACGAGGGTCGTCCCGGAGGCGCCGGTCGAGGTCTGGGGGGGCGCAGGGCCCGAGGGTCAGCCGCGCGCCGAGCTCGAGCCACCCGACGCAGGCCCGCCCGATGTGGACCCACCCGACGTAGACCCGCCCGACGTGGACCCACCCGGTCCGCGGCCGGATCCCTTGCGGCCCTTGCGCTTCGGCTGCTGCCGCTGACCGCTCTGGCGGACCGGCGACTCGACGACCTCGCCCTCGACGGTGGCCTGGCCGGCGTCGGAGCGCTTCAGCGAGTGGGCGCCGGGCATCGCCTTGCCCTGCGCCTTGCGCTTGGCCTCGAGCCGCTCGTAGGCGGGCGAGCCGGGGGTCGGCATACGACCGATGGTGTAGAACTGCTGGCCCATCGACCACAGGTTGGTGACGAGCCAGTAGATGAGCACACCGATGGGGAAGTTGATGCCGGAGACGGCGAAGACGACGGGCATGACGTAGAGCAGGATGCGCTGCTGCTTGAACATCGGGTTGTCCATCGCGGACGCCGGCATGTTCTTGGTCATGGCCTGGTGCTGCGACGTGAACTGCGTGATGGACATGAGCACGATGAGCACGATCGTGATGACCTTGGCGTTGAGGTCCTCGCTGCCCACGAACTTGTCGGACAGCTGCACGCCCCAGAAGGTCGAGGCCTCGGCCTGGTGGGCGACGGCGGCCGTGATCGGGCCGACCGCGTCGCGGGTGCCCTTGGCGATGGCGCCGAGCCCGTTGAGGACGTTGAAGAGCGCGAAGAAGATCGGCATCTGCAGCAGGATCGGCATGCAGGAGGAGAACGGGTTGGTCCCGGACTCCTTGTAGAGCGCCATCGTCTCTTCCGTCATCTTCTGACGGGACTCCGGGTCGGTCTTGCCCTTGTACTTCGCCTGGATCTTCTGCAGCTCCGGCTGGATCAGCGTCATCTTGCGCGACGCGTGCAGCTGCTTGATGAACAGCGGGGTGATCAGGATCCGGATGACCACCACCAGCCCGACGATGGACAAGCCCCAGGTGAGACCCCCCTCGGGGTCCATGCCGATGGTCGTGAACAGCTGGTGGAAGCCGTACATGATCCAGGCGACGGCGATCTCGATCGGCCGCAGCAAGGTGCTCAGGAAGTCCATCTCGTCCTCTGTGGTCAGGCGGGTGCGCCAGGGGTGGTGCCAGGTCGTGGCCGGATCGGTCTGTGGTCCAGTCTGCCCTGTCCGTCCGGCGCGGCGGGGGAGCAGGTGCGGGCCGTATGCCGCCGCGGGCGGCGCCTACGGCGCGCGGCGCGGGCGACCGTCCTCGCCACGCTCAGGAACGTGGTCGACGCCGCCGGGGTTCCAGGGATGGCACCGGCCGAGCCGGCGCACCGCGAGCCAGGTGCCCCGCCACGGCCCGAACCGCGACACCGCCGTGATCGCGTAGGCGGAGCAGCTGGGGTAGAAGCGGCAGGTCGGGGGCGTGAGCGGGGAGATCCACAGCTGGTAGAAGCGGATCAGCCCGAGCGCCAGCGTGCGGGCCGGGTGGCGCCACCACTCGTGCCACAGGCCGGCACCGCTGCGCGAGCCGGTCGCCGCGGCGTGCCCGCCGGGTGCCTCGTGCGCGGTGGGCGCGCCGGGCCCGTCGGGCTGGGTGCGCGCGCCGGGCCCGTGGGGCGCCTCCGGCGCGCTCACCGGGCGACCTTCGCGAGGGTCCGGGCGAGGAGCCGGTCCAGCTCGGCGCCCAGGGTGCCGTAGTCGGCGGTCCCGGCAGGGGGGTTGGCCCGGACCACGACGTCGACCCCCGCGGGGAGCTGCCCGACGCGGTCCCGCAGCGCGTGGCGCAGTCGGCGCTTCGTGCGGTTGCGCTGCACGGCGCCGCCGACGGCCTTGGACACAACAAGACCGACCCGCGGCGGCTGAGCCGCTCGCGCGTCGGTCTGGTTGGCGTGCACCACGAGTAGGGGGCTGCCCGCACGCACCGCGGATCGTCCTCGCACGGTGGAGGCGAAGTCTGCGCTGTCGCGCAGTCGGTGCTGCGCCGACAGCACGCCGGCTCGCCTCAGGCGGAGAGCTCGGCGCGACCCTTGCGGCGACGGGCCGCCAGGATGGCGCGGCCGGCGCGGGTGCTCATGCGCAGACGGAAACCGTGCGTCTTGGCGCGACGACGGTTGTTGGGCTGGAAGGTGCGCTTGCTCACGGGACAACTCCGTTGACGGTGTCGGTCGGCCCACGTGGCGTGGACCCGGTCGGGCAGGTGGTCTGCACGCCTGCGGGAGGACCCGCCGAGCCGCCCTCGGACCGGTGGTCCGGGGTCAGGCTCCACGAGCGCAGCGGAACGGCATGCAAAACGGGTCGGCGCGAACCGACCGCCCTCCAAGGTACGTCAGCGCGCGAAGCGGGGTCAAACCGGCCGGGAGCGCACACGCTGCGGGCGCTCATGATGGACCAGCCCTCATCGACGCCCCTGCCGACACGCCGCCCGGGAGGGTCGATGTCACCGCGCCGGAGCAACCTGCCCGTTGGTCGCACCCCGCCCCGGTTGCTAGCGTGGTGTCTTCCGGTCGCTCGGCTGCACCCCGTCTATGCTGTTTGTCCACAGCCTGTGGACAAAGATGTGGACCCCGCCCGACCTGCGTCGACCGGGCCACCAGCAGGCTCGGCCCGACCGCCGTCCACAAACCAGCACCACGCGAAACGAGGACCACGTGACCGAGGCCCAGGTGGACGTGCCCCGCGTCTGGCGCGACACGCTGCGGACGTTGGAGGCGCGCGGGATCTCCGCCCAGCACCGCGGGTTCCTGCGCCTGAGCCGCCTCGTCGGTCTCCTGGAGGGGACCGCGCTGATCGCGGTGCCCAACGACTACACCCGCGACATTGTCGAGAAGCGGATCCGCGCCGAGCTGGTGCTGGCCCTGCAGGAGCAGCTCGGTCGCGACGTGCGCCTGGCCGTCACCGTCGACAGCTCCCTCGAGCTCTCCGAGGCCGAGGACCGCGACGACGACCTGCACCGCGGCGCTGGCGACGAGCACCCCACGGTCCTGACCTCGGACGACCGCTCCCGGGAGCAGGTCGAGGCGCCCCTCCAGCACGACGCCGGCCCCGGCCACCCCGGTCACCCCGGCCATCACAGCGACGGCCTCCGCGCCACGGACCCGGTCCGCGCCACCGACAGCCTGCGCCTGGTCCGCGACGAGCGGATCCACCGCGTCGGTCCCGCCGGCCCCGGCCACGGGCACGACGAGCAGCACCGGCCCGAGGGCGGCGACCACGGGTGGCAGAGCGGCATACGGGCCGTGCCGGCGGCGGACGACGACGACGAGGACCGCGAGCTGCTCGCCGAGGGCGCCGGCATCCGCGAGATGTTCCGCAAGCCCTTCGTCCCCGAGGACGGCGGCGACGCCCAGCTCAACCCCAAGTACACCTTCGACACCTTCGTCATCGGCTCGAGCAACCGGTTCGCGCACGCGGCCGCCATCGCCGTCGCCGAGGCCCCGGCCAAGGCCTACAACCCGCTGTTCATCTACGGCGGCTCCGGCCTGGGCAAGACGCACCTGCTGCACGCGATCGGGCACTACGCCCAGCAGATCTACCCCAACGTGCGGGTGAAGTACGTCAACTCCGAGGAGTTCACCAACGACTTCATCAACTCGATCGGCGCCAACAAGGCGAGCGACTTCCAGCGGCGCTACCGCGACGTCGACTTCCTGCTGATCGACGACATCCAGTTCCTGCAGGGCAAGGTGCAGACGCAGGAGGAGTTCTTCCACACCTTCAACACGCTGCACAACGCCAACAAGCAGGTGGTCATCACCAGCGACGTGGCGCCCAAGCTGCTGAGCGGCTTCGAGGAGCGCATGCGCAGCCGCTTCGAGTGGGGGCTGCTCACCGACGTGCAGCCGCCGGACCTGGAGACGCGCATCGCGATCCTGCGCAAGAAGGCCGTGCAGGAGCGGATGACCTCGCCGGACGACGTGCTGGAGTTCATCGCGAGCCGCATCTCCACCAACATCCGCGAGCTCGAGGGCGCGCTGATCCGGGTGACGGCGTTCGCCAGCCTCAACCACCAGGCCGTCGACATGACCCTCGCCGAGATCGTCCTGAAGGACCTGATCCCAGCGGACCAGACCAACCAGATCACGCCGGCGACGATCATGGCGCAGACGGCCTCCTACTTCGGGCTCACGGTCGACGACCTGTGCGGCACCTCCCGCTCCCGTGTGCTGGTCACGGCCCGCCAGATCGCGATGTACCTCTGCCGGGAGCTGACGGACCTGTCCCTGCCCAAGATCGGCCAGCAGTTCGGCGGGCGCGACCACACCACGGTCATGCACGCCGACCGCAAGATCCGCGAGCTGATGAGCGAGCGCCGCGCCATCTACAACCAGGTCACCGAGCTGACCAACCGGATCAAGTCCAACCCCGCCTGAGGCGCCCGGGCCGTATGCCGCCCCACACCCCGCGTCGCCCTGGACCTGAGCCCATGGACCTCAGCCCTGGACGTGACACGGGGTGACGCTGTCCACAGAGTTGTCCACAGGTCTGTGAGTCGTCACTCCCTTATCGACATCGATGACTCTGCGTCAAGGGTTAAGCCGATCAAGATCACTCTCCCGGAGTATCCCCAGTTGTGGAAAACCCTGTGGACAGTCCTCGGCGGGGTGACATCGTGTCCTGTCGGGCACATCCGGTCGCCGTGTGTGCGCACGGTGGAAAACTCGGGCATAAGTCCCACACGACATGGGGACGAACGGACGAGATCGGTGGATCGCCTGTGGACACCGCACCGTCGTCCACAGGACGCGCTGCGTGTCCACGGGACCATCCACACGGAGTACACACCGATTGCAGCGCCTCGACGTGCGACGACGGCAGTTGTCCACAGCATCCACACCCCCGATGACAACGATGAGACCTTGCCACCATGGATCGATCCGCCCCACGTACATCTGGGGACGAGCGGTGAGGCAGGGGACGTCGAGGCCGGTGGTGATGGGCTGCGGGGAGAACTACACGTGCGTCAGCCTCGTGCACTACTGTCGTGCGCGACTGCGTGTCACATGGCGGGGCAGGTCTGACGATGAGGAGTGATCGACGGTGAAGTTTCGACTTGAGCGCGAGGTGCTCACCGAGGCAGTCACCTGGGTCGCCCGGGCGCTGCCCACGAGGCCGCCCACGCCCGTCCTGGCCGGCGTGCTCATCGAGGCCTCGTCCGACGACACGGTCACCCTCTCGGCCTTCGACTACGAGATCTCGGCCCGGCTGACCATCGCCGCCGAGGTCACCGAGCCCGGCTCGGTCCTGGTCAACGGTCGACTCCTCAACGACATCTGCCGCAACCTGCCCGCCAAGCCGGCCGAGCTCGCCACCGACGGGTCCAAGGTGCAGCTGACGTGCGGCTCGAGCCGGTTCGCGCTGCTGCAGATGCCCGTCAGCGACTACCCCACCCTCCCGGCCAGCCCCGAGCCCAGCGGCTCCATCGACGGCACCACCTTCACCCAGGCCGTCGCGCAGGTGCAGGTGGCCGCCGACCGGGGCGACACCCTGCCGATCCTCACCGGGGTGCGCGTCGAGATCGAGGGCGACCGGATCACGCTGCTCGCGACCGACCGCTACCGCCTCGCCATGCGCGAGCTCACCTGGAGCCCCGCCAACCCGGGCACCAGCCACGTGGCGCTCATCCCCGCCCGCCTGCTGTCCGACACCGCCAAGTCCCTCGGCGCCTCCGGGTCCGTGGAGGTCGCGCTGGGCGACGCGGCCGGTGGCGATGGGCTGGTCGGCTTCGAGGCGGGCACCCGGCGCACCACCACCCGCCTGCTCGACGGGGAGTACCCCAAGGTCACGTCCATCTTCCCGTCCTCGGTCGACACCGAGGCGGTCATCGACACGGCGGCGCTCGTCGAGGCGGTGCGGCGCGTGGCCCTGGTCGCCGAGCGCAACACCCCGGTGCGGCTGCGCTTCACCGACGGACAGCTGGCGATCGAGGCGGGCACCGGCGACGACGCCCAGGCCAGCGAGGCCATCGAGTGCACCCTCACCGGGCCGGAGCTGGAGATCGGCTTCAACCCCCACTTCCTGCTCGACGGGCTCGGCGCCGTCGGCACCAGCCACTGCCGCATGCAGTTCACCCAGCCGAGCCGCCCCGCGGTGCTGGTGGGCCAGCCCGAGGCCGACGCCGAGCCGGACATGAGCTACCGCTACGTCCTGATGCCGGTGCGCTTCCCCGCCTGATCGCCTCGCCTACCGCCCCCGCCCCGGGGGTATGTCGTCCCCGACCACTCCCGCTGGCGGCCCCGCCGCCCCAGAAAGGTGCACCCCATGCAGCTCGGACTCATCGGACTCGGCAAGATGGGCGGCAACATGCGCGACCGCATCCGTGCGGCCGGGCACGAGGTCGTCGGCTACGACCGCAACCCCGACGTCAGCGACGCCGGCTCCCTGGAGGACCTGGTCGCCCAGCTCCAGGCCCCCCGCACCGTGTGGGTCATGGTGCCCGCCGGTGACCCGACCCGCGACACCATCAAGGCCCTCGGCGACCTGCTGGACGAGGGCGACCTGGTCATCGACGGCGGCAACAGCAAGTTCACCGACGACGCGGTCAACGCCGAGCTGCTCGCCGCCAAGGGCATCGGCTATCTCGACTGCGGCGTCTCCGGGGGCATCTGGGGCAAGACCAACGGCTACGGCCTCATGGTCGGCGGCGACGACGCGCTCGTCGAGCGCGCCATGCCCATCTTCGACGCCCTGCGCCCCGAGGGTCCCCGCGAGGAGGGCTTCGTCCACGCGGGCAAGGTCGGCGCCGGGCACTACGCCAAGATGGTGCACAACGGCATCGAGTACGGCCTGATGCACGCCTACGCCGAGGGCTTCGAGCTGCTCATGGCCAAGGACATCGTCGAGGACGTCCACGGCTGCTTCAAGGCGTGGACCCGCGGCACCGTGGTCCGGTCCTGGCTGCTCGACCTCATGGTCAAGGCGCTGGAGGAGACCCCCGACCTCGAGGGCATCAGCGAGTTCACGACCGACTCCGGCGAGGGCCGCTGGACCCTGCAGGAGGGCATCGAGCTCGCCGTCCCGATGCCGGTGCTCGCCGCGTCGCTCTTCGCGCGGTTCGCCTCCCGCCAGGAGAACTCCCCGGCCATGCAGGCCGTCGCCGCGCTGCGCGGGCAGTTCGGTGGCCACGCGGTCCAGATGCTCGAGGGCACCCCCAAGTCCGACGTCCACGCCGGCGCCCGCGAGAAGAGCGACGACTCGGGGGCCAAGGACGCCAGCGGCCGCCGCGGCCACGACGAGTCCGGCACCCAGGACCTGCAGCAGCACTGAGGTGTACGTCCGGCACCTGTCCCTCGGCGACTTCCGCAGCTATCACACCGCGGAGCTGCCCCTCGGGCCTGGTGTCACGACCTTCGAGGGCCTCAACGGGCAGGGCAAGACCAACCTCGTCGAGGCCATCGGCTACCTCGCGACGCTCGGCTCCCACCGCGTCGCGCAGGACGCCCCGCTCGTGCGCTTCGGCGCCGAGCAGGCGATCGTGCGCGGCGTGGTGGTCCGCGACGGGCGCGAGACGCTCGTCGAGCTCGAGATTTCCCCGGGACGCGCCAACCGCGCCAAGCTCAACCGCAGCCCCCTCACCCGCACCCGCGAGGTGCTCGGGTCGCTGCGCACGGTCCTCTTCGCCCCCGAGGACCTGGCCCTGGTCAAGGGCGACCCGTCGGAGCGGCGCCGCTTCCTCGACGACCTGCTGGTGCAGCGCCAGCCCCGGTGGGCGGGCGTCCGGGCCGACTACGACAAGGTGGTCAAGCAGCGCAACGCCCTCCTGAAGTCGGCTGCCCCCGTGCTGCGCAGAAGGGGGCGGCGCCGGCCGGCATACGACCGGCCGCCGGAGGCGGAGGACCGCTCCAGCGCGCTGCACACCCTCGACGTGTGGGACCAGCACCTGTCGCAGGTGGGCGCCAGCCTGCTCTACGCGCGGCTGCGGCTGCTGCGTGACCTGGGCCCCTACCTGACCACCGCTTATGACGAGGTCAGCGCGGGTGCCTCGGACGCCCGCGCCACCTATCGCTGCTCCCTCCACGAGGAGGCTGCCGCCGCGATCGCCGCCGGCGAGGTGCCCGAGCTGCCGGAGCTGAGCGAGCTGCTGCTGGACTCCCTCGGCCGGGTGCGGGAGCAGGAGATCGAGCGCGGCGTCACGCTGGTCGGACCGCACCGCGACGACCTGGTGCTGCAGCTGGGCGAGCTGCCGGCGAAGGGTTATGCCTCGCACGGTGAGTCGTGGTCCTTCGCGCTCGGGCTGCGGCTGGCGTCCTTCCAGCTGCTGCGGCACGACCTGCGCGAGGACCCGGTGCTGATCCTCGACGACGTCTTCGCCGAGCTCGACGCCGGCCGCCGCTCCCGGCTCGCGGGCATGGTGTCGGACTGCGAGCAGGTGCTCATCACGGCGGCCGTGGGGGACGATGTGCCGACGGAGCTGGCCGAGGGGGCGAGGTTCCACGTGAAACGCGGGGAGGTGAGCCCGGCATGAGCGAGTCTGACGAGCCGTATGACGCCCCCGCCGACCCACCCTACGAGGGTTTCGCGGCTCGGCTCGAGGAGTCGGCCGACGAGCCCGACCCGCGGCTGGACCCGGACGCGGCGCGCCTCGCGGCCGCCGACGCACTGCTCCGGGCACGCTCCGTGGCCAAGGCCAAGGGGTTGCGCCCCGGGTCGGCGCCGCGTCGGCGTCGGCGACCGTCGGAGGTCATGCTCAGCGGCAGCGCGGTCGAGGTCGACGGCCGCGACCCCTTGCTGCTCGGCGACACCCTGGCCCGGCTGGTGGCGGGGCGGGGCTGGCAGTCGGAGGTGAAGGTGGGGTCCGTCATGGGCCGGTGGCCCCAGGTGGTCGGGGCGGACGTGGCGGAGCACAGCGAGCCGCTGACCTTTGACGACGGGGTGCTGACGGTGCGGGCCTCGTCGACGGCGTGGGCCACGCAGCTGCGACTGATGACCTCGTCGATCCTCGGCCGGTTGGCGGCCGAGGTGGGTGAGGGTGTGGTGGAGGAGCTGCGCGTGGTGGGCCCGACCGCGCCGCGCTGGTCCCGCGGGCCGAGGCGGTCGAGTGATGGTCGGGGCCCTCGAGACACGTATGGCTGACCGACGACACGGCGCGCGCGGCGACGAAGTCGACGCGGGACCGTGAGGAGGTCGGCCGGGAGGTAGGGCTGACCGACGACACGGCGCGCGTGGCGACGGAGTCGACGTCGGGTGCTGACGCGGGTTGGTGACGTGGAGGGGCTGCCAGGGTGCTCGGTTACCGTGGGTGCATGTCTGTGCGCTGTCTCGCTGCTCCGTTGACCGTCCTGGCCCTGCTGGTGGCGGGGTGCTCCGGTGGCGGGGCCACCCAGACCACCTCGACCACGACGACCACCACGACGGCGCCGACCAGCTCGGCGACGACCAGCGCCGCGATGCCGTCCCCGCTGACGTCGCGGTCGGGGACACCGACGGCCCCGGCCACGCCGGTGGCCCTGCCGGCGGGCACCAAGTGGCTGGCCGTCCCGGCGCTCAAGACCCGGCTCGCGATCCCGACGTCGTGGAAGGCCGTGGACCTGGCGGCGCTGCGGGAGCAGAAGGGGACTCCGGCGTTCGCCAAGGCGGCGGCCGGCCTGGGATACACCGAGCAGGAGCTGGCCGACTTCACGGCGTCGGGAGCCGTGGCGATGGCGGTCGGTCCGGACGCCGGCGAGACGGCGCCCAACCTGCTGGTCCGGTCGGTGGGCGGGGGCACCTTCAGCGACGGTGAGCAGCTCACGTCGGGCAGCCGCGGCGCGACCGGCACGCTGGACGCCCAGAGCAAGGCCACGACGCCCGGTGGCCCGGCGGTCCGCGGCGACTGGCACGCGCCGCTGGACGGCCTGACCGTCCATGCCTCCCAGCTCGCGGTCGAGGTGTCGGGCCAGCAGGACATCGTCACGGTCGCGGCGCAGGATGCGCAGACCGTCAAGAAGGTCATGGACGGCGTCGTCGCAAGCTACTCCCCCGCACCCTGACACCGGACCGCGGAGCCTGCCCGCTGACGTCGGCAGGTTGCCGCCTCGCGTGAAGGTGGTGCTGCCGGCCGCCGCGTCGGGGCCGGTTGGCGCTGGTCCTCCAGCGACCACAACGTCACCGTGGGGTGTGGTTGTGGTCGGTATGGCGTCCCCGGGCGGCCACGACCTGTCCCGGGGGTGTGGTTGTGGTCGGTATGCCGCCCCTGGGCGAGCCCCCGCGGTCAGCCGTGTCGGCGCACATCCTCGGACCACTTCACGAGCAGGCCCTGCAGCGGGAGTCGCCCGATGGACACGGCCTGCCACCGCAGCGGCCGGCGCCGCCACAGCCACGCCATCTGCACGTTGGCGGGGAACACCGCCACGAAGAGCGCGGTCGCCGCAGCCCCGCCGGCCCGCCGGGTGCGCGGCACCACCAGCAGCACCGCCGTCACCAGCTCGGCCGCACCCGAGGCGAGCGTCCAGAACCTCGCCGAGCCGGGCACCTGCGGCGGCACGATCGAGTCGAACGGCTCCGGTCGCCGGAAGTGCTGGATGCCCGCCACGGTCAGCAGCGTGGCCAGGCCGAGCGCGGTGCGCCGCGCGGCGGGCGGGTTCGTCATACGCCCGACCCTAGATCACGCGGGGAGGACTCAGCGGCGGAGGACTCAGCGGCGGACGCTCGGGGCACGGTAGAGGCATGACGACCTTCCTGGACACGCTCGGCGTGACCGACGACGACCCTGCCCGCACCGACCGCCCCGGCGACGACGTCGGCGTCCGCCTGGTCCCGACCGAGGAGCACGCCAACGTCAATGGCGGTGTGCACGGCGGGGTGCTCGCCACCCTGCTCGACAGCGTCATGGGACAGGCGGCGCGCAACCACCTGCCGGAGGACAAGAGCGCGGTGACGGTGTCGCTGACCGTCACCTTCCTCAACCCCGCTGCGGTCGGTGAGGAGCTGGTCGCGAGCGCCGAGGTGCGCAAGGAGGGCGGCAGCCTCGTGATGATGGAGGCGGATGTGGTGCGGGCGGAGGACGAGCGGCCGGTGGCGCACGGGGTCGCGACGTTCTCGGTGGTCGACGCCCGGTAGGCGCAGCCGGGCCCCAGGCCAGCACTCGCGGCGCGGGAGACAATGGCCCCGATGTCCTCCGATGCCCTGCGCCGTCACGCCCGCTCCGTCCTCGCGCTCAACCCCTCGGCGCCGCGCCGCGTCGTCGCGGTCAAGGCGGCGCTCGCGATGGGGCTGCCGCTCGCGGCGGCGCAGCTCGCGGGTCGGCTGTCGCTGGGGCTGCTGGCGAGCCTCGGGGTGCTCACGATCCTCTACGGCCCGGCGACGCCGGGGCGGTTCCGGGCGCGACTGATGGCGGTCGTGGGCGCCGGGCTGGTGGCGAGCGTGTCCCTCGGCGCCCTGGTGGCCGGGCGACCGGTCCTGACCGTGGTGGCGCTGGTCGCGGTGGCGGTGCTCGCGACCTTCGCCTGCGTCACCCTGAAGGTCGGGCCGCCCGGCGCCTACTTCTTTGCCCTGACGCTGGGTGTCGCCAACGTCGCCGTCGCGCACGGCACCAGCGCCGGCACCGCGATCCTCGCGACCTGCGCGGGAGCCCTGGTGGCGTGGTGCGTCGGCATGAGCGACCTGCTGGTGGGTCCGCACCGCCCCGAGGCGCGGGCCGTGGCCGCGGCCGACCGGGCGGTCGCGATCTATGAGTCCGCCCCGCAGGACGAGGTCGAGCCCAGCCGCGCCGCGGCGTCCCGGGCCCTGCACGCCGGCTGGACCGCGGTGAGCGACGGGGGCAGCCATCCGCCGCAGGTGGCGGCGCTGGCCCAGGTCCAGGAGCGGTATGCCGCCGCCACCGCCCGCCTCGCCCACCACCGCCTGGGCGCGGTGGCCGAGGCCACGGGGACGCTGCCCGACGACCCGGGCGCGAGCGGAGCCGAGCCGCAGCCCTGGGGCTCGGTCGACGACGACGCCGCCCAGGACGACATCGACCGACCGACCCGCGTCGACCCGTTTCTGGACGCCGAGCAGCTGCGCGACTCCTCCCTCGGTCGGCCCCGGGCGGGATATGTGCTGCGGGCGGCCGTGCGCCGGCCCTCGGAGGTGCTGCTGATCAGCACCCGCGTCCTCGTCGCGACCGCCCTCGCCGGGACCGTCGCGGTGGTGAGCGGGCGCGGGCACGCCTACTGGACGGTCGCCTTTGCCATGCTGGTGCTGCACCAGGGCGGCACCCGGGAGACGCAGACGGTCCGGGGCATCCACCGCACCATCGGCACCCTCGGTGGCCTGCTGGTCTTCGCGCTGCTCGTCATGCTCCACGTGCAGGGCTGGTGGGTGGTGCTGGTGGTCGTGGCGCTGCAGCTGGTGGTCGAGCTGCTCGTCACGCGCAACTACGCGCTCGCCGTCGTGGCCATCACCCCACTGGCGCTGACCATCGGGACCGCCTCGGCCCCGGGAGCACCCGTGGACACCACCGTCGCCGACCGGCTCGTGGACACCCTGGTGGGGGTCGCGTCCGCCCTCGCGGTGCTGTGGCTCACCGGCCGGAGCCGAGCGGAGCTGCAGCTGCGCGGCCACGCCCGCCGCGTCGTGGTCGCCATCGAGCGGGTGCTGGAGGACCTGGCCGCCGACGCCCTGACGACGCGCACGGCGCTGGACCACCGGCGCCACCTCTACTACGAGCTGCTGGAGTGCGACGCGGTGGCGCGGCGGGCCGCGGCGGACGCGCCCCGGGCCGTCGCCCCCTACCGGCGGATGGAGCGCTCGGTGTCCGCCCTCGGTTACCTCGTGCTGGGGGCCTGCTGGCACCCCGACCTGCGACGGTCGCACGCAGCCTTCGACCTGGCCCGCGAGCCGCTCGCACGCATCATGGCCGAGCCCGTCACCCGGCCGCGCCCCGCCGAGACGATCGAGCGGGACGTTCGGGCGGTGGAGGGTCTGATCGCCACGCTGCGCCGCGACGGCTGACCCTGCGGCCACCTCTGCTACCTCTCCTGCCACGTCCCCCCTCACGTCGCCCCCGCCTCACGCCTCTCCCCCTCTCAGCCTCTCCGATGCTCCGTCAGACGCGCGCAGGGGCCCCTGACGGACCCGGTCGTGAGGGGGACCATGGGGATGGGCCTGTTTTTTCGTGAAATCGCCCGCCAAGGGCCTTGTCGGGCACGGTTTGCGTCGCGGGACCGATAGACTGGACGACGGCTTGCCATGGTGGCGAGCAGCACCGATCCGGTCCGGGTGTGCGTCGAGGCGGCCGATCGGCATACGAAGCACAGACAGTGAGGAGCACCGTGGCGGACGTCGAGGAACCCACCGGCCCCGAGGCGGTCGAGCAGCTCGCGCAGGAGCTGGCCCAGCAGGCACCGGGCGGGGGTGGCGACTACGACGCCAGCTCGATCCAGGTGCTCGAGGGTCTGGAGGCGGTGCGCAAGCGCCCGGGCATGTACATCGGGTCCACCGGTGAGCGCGGCCTCCACCACCTCGTGTGGGAGATCGTGGACAACGCCGTGGACGAGGCGCTCGCCGGCTACGCGACGCGCGTCGACGTGACCCTCCTCGCCGACGGCGGGGTGCGCGTGCAGGACAACGGCCGTGGCATCCCGACGGGTATGAACGAGCAGTACGGCATGAGCACCGTCGAGCTCGTCCTCACCCAGCTGCACGCGGGCGGCAAGTTCGGCGGCGGTGGCTACAAGGTCTCCGGCGGTCTGCACGGCGTCGGGTCCTCGGTGGTCAACGCCCTGTCGACCCGCCTCACCGCGGAGATCCACCAGCTCGGCCACGCCTGGCGGATGGAGTTCGACCACGGCGAGGCCGTCGCGCCGCTGGCGCAGGAGGAGGCGTCCGACCTCACCGGGTCGATCATCACCTTCTGGGCGAGCCCGGAGATCTTCGAGACCACGACCTACGACTTCGAGACGGTCCGGGCGCGGTTCCAGCAGATGGCCTTCCTCAACAAGGGCCTGACGATCACGCTGACCGACGAGCGCCCCCAGGCGCAGGCCGACGCGGACGCCGACCTCGAGGCCGAGCAGATGGGCGCCGTCGACGAGACCGCCGACGCCGCGGCCGAGGGCGCCGAGGACGCCGTCGCGACCGACGCCAAGAGTCGGGCCAAGGGCCGCACCGTCACCTACCGCTACGACAACGGCCTCGTCGACTACGTGCAGCACCTCAACTCGTCCAAGCGAGCGGACGTGGTCAACGACGAGATCATCGACTTCGAGCTGGAGGACCCCGGCAAGGCGCTGTCCGTCGAGGTCGCGATGCAGTGGACCACGGCCTACTCCGAGTCGGTGCACACCTACGCCAACACCATCAACACCCACGAGGGCGGCACCCACGAGGAGGGCTTCCGCGCGGCGCTGACCAGGCTGATCAACGACTTCGCGCGGAAGCAGAACCTCCTCAAGGACAAGGACGACAACCTCACCGGCGACGACATCCGGGAGGGCCTGACGGCCGTCATCTCGGTCAAGCTCGGCGAGCCGCAGTTCGAGGGGCAGACCAAGACCAAGCTCGGCAACTCCGAGGTCAAGGGCTTCGTGCAGGGGGCGATGACCGACCAGCTCGGCGACTGGCTCGAGCGGCACCCGGCCGAGGGCAAGGAGATCGTCCGCAAGGCGATCCAGGCGTCCGCGGCGCGCATCGCCGCCCGCAAGGCCCGCGAGGCCACCCGCCGCAAGGGCCTGATGGAGTCCAACTCGCTGCCCGGCAAGCTCAAGGACTGCCAGTCCAAGGACCCCTCGGTCTCCGAGGTCTACATCGTGGAGGGCGACTCGGCGGGTGGTTCGGCCACCCAGGGCCGCAACCCGATGACCCAGGCGATCCTGCCCATCCGCGGCAAGATCCTCAACGTCGAGAAGGCCCGCATCGACAAGGTCCTCGCCAACCAGGAGGTCCAGGCGCTGATCTCGGGCTTCGGCACGGGCGTCGGCGAGGAGTTCGACATCACCCGGGCGCGCTACCACAAGATCGTGCTCATGGCCGACGCCGACGTCGACGGCATGCACATCCGCACCCTGCTGCTGACGCTGCTCTTCCGGTTCATGCGCCCGCTGATCGAGGCCGGCTACGTCTACCTCGCGCAGCCGCCGCTCTACCGCATCAAGTGGACCAACCGGGAGCACGAGTTCGCGTTCTCCGACCGGCAGCGCGACGAGATGGTCGCGGCCGGGCAGGCCCAGGGCGGCCGGCTGCCCAAGGACGCGCCGATCCAGCGCTACAAGGGCCTCGGCGAGATGAACTACCAGGAGCTGTGGGAGACCACCATGGACCCCGACTCGCGGGTGCTGCTCCAGGTCACGCTCGACGACGCCGCGGCCGCCGACGAGATCTTCTCCGTGCTCATGGGCGAGGACGTCGAGTCCCGTCGCTCGTTCATCCAGCGCAACGCCCGAGACGTCCGGTTCCTCGACGCCTGACTCGCCGTATGGCGACCCCGCCGCCTTTTCGTCATACGTCACCTCCTGAGAGGCCTGAGATTTCATGAGTGAGCAGACTCCGCCCATCGTCGACCGGGTCGAGCCGGTCGACCTCAACGCCGAGATGCAGCGCAGCTACATCGAGTACGCCATGAGCGTGATCGTCAGCCGCGCGCTCCCGGACGTGCGGGACGGTCTGAAGCCGGTGCACCGCCGCATCGTCTACGGCATGTATGACGGGGGCTACCGCCCCGACCGCGGCTACAACAAGTGCTCCCGCGTGGTCGGCGACGTCATGGGTCACTACCACCCGCACGGCGACTCGGCGATCTACGACGCCCTGGTGCGGCTGGTGCAGCCGTGGTCGCTGCGCTACCCGCTGGTCGACGGGCAGGGCAACTTCGGCTCCCCCGGCAACGACGGCGCCGCCGCACCGCGCTACACCGAGTGCCGGATGATGCCGCTCGCCATGGAGATGGTCCGCGACATCCACGAGGAGACCGTCGACTTCAAGGACAACTACGACGGCAAGACCCAGGAGCCAACGGTACTGCCGGCGCGGTTCCCCAACCTGCTGGTCAACGGCTCGGCGGGCATCGCGGTCGGCATGGCGACGCAGATCCCGCCGCACAACCTGCGCGAGGTCGCCGACGCGGTCCACTGGCTGCTGGCGCACCCGGAGGCCAGCCGCGAGGAGCTGCTCGACGCGTGCCTGCTGCGCATCAAGGGCCCGGACTTCCCGACCGGCGCGCTGATCATGGGCCACAAGGGGATCGAGGAGGCCTACCGCACCGGCCGCGGGTCGATCGTGATGCGCGCGGTGGTCAACGTCGAGGAGATCCAGGGCCGGCAGTGCCTGGTCGTCACCGAGCTCCCCTACCAGGTCAACCCGGACGCGCTGGCGCTCAAGATCGCCGAGCTCGCCAAGGAGGGCCGCCTGCAGGGCATCGCCGACATCCGTGACGAGACCTCCGGGCGCACCGGGCAGCGGCTCGTCATCGTGCTCAAGCGCGACGCGGTGGCCAAGGTCGTGCTCAACAACCTCTACAAGCACACCCAGCTGCAGCAGTCCTTCGGCGCCAACATGCTCGCGCTGGTCGACGGGGTGCCGCGCACGCTGCCGGTATCGGCGTTCATCCGCTACTGGGTGGAGCACCAGGTCGAGGTCATCGTCCGGCGCACGAAGTACCGCCTGCGCAAGGCCGAGGAGCGCATCCACATCCTGCGCGGCTACCTCAAGGCGCTGGACGCCCTGGACGAGGTCATCGCGCTGATCCGCGCGTCGCGGACCGTCGAGGTCGCCCGCGACGGGCTGATGGAGCTGCTCGACATCGACGAGGTCCAGGCGCAGGCGATCCTGGAGATGCAGCTGCGCCGCCTGGCCGCCCTGGAGCGGCAGAAGATCGTCGAGGAGCACGACGAGCTGCAGGCCAAGATCGACGACTACAACGACATCCTCGCCAAGCCGGAGCGGCAGCGCGCCATCATCGGGGACGAGCTCACCGAGCTGGTCAGCAAGTATGGCGACGACCGCCGCAGCGAGATCGTCCCCTTCGACGGCGACATGTCGATGGAGGACCTGATCCCCGAGGAGGACGTCGTCGTCACCATCACGCGGGGCGGCTACGCCAAGCGCACCGTGACGCGGGAGTACCGCTCCCAGCACCGGGGCGGCAAGGGCGTGCGCGGCGCGACGCTGCGCGGGGACGACATGGTCGAGCACTTCTTCACGACCACCACCCACCACTGGCTGCTCTTCTTCACCAACCTGGGGCGGGTCTACCGGGCCAAGGCCTACGAGCTGCCCGAGGGTTCCCGTGAGGCCAAGGGTCAGCACGTCGCCAACCTGATGGCCTTCCAGCCCGGGGAGACGATCGCGCAGGTCCTGGCGATCAAGGACTACATCAACGTCCCCTACCTGGTGCTCGCCACCCGCAACGGCCTGGTCAAGAAGTCGCGGCTGGACGACTACGACTCCAACCGGTCCGGCGGCCTCATCGCGATCAACCTGCGCGACGGCGACGAGCTCGTCGGCGCCTCGCTGGCGTCGGCCGCCGACGACCTGCTGCTGGTCTCGGTCAAGGGGCAGTCGGTGCGGTTCACCGCGTCCGACGACGTGCTGCGGCCCATGGGGCGCAGCACCAGCGGCGTGACCGGCATGAAGTTCCGCAACGGCGACCACCTGCTGGCGATGAACGTCATCGAGGAGGACACCGACCCGGACGTCTTCGTCGTCTTCGAGAACGGCCTGGCCAAGCGCACCCTCGCGTCGGAGTATCCCGTCAAGGGCCGCGCCACCCTCGGGGTCCTCGTCGCGAAGGCGTCCGAGCGGGGTGGCGACCTGGTCGGCGCCCTGGTCGTCGCGCCGGACGACGAGGTCATGGTCGTCATGGAGAAGGGGCGGATCGTGCGCTCCCGCGTCGACGAGGTCCGCTACACCGGCCGCAACACGCAGGGCGTGAGCTTTGCCAACCCCGGCAAGAACGACGCCATCGTCGCGGTCGCCCGCAGCACCGAGCGGGAGGTCGAGGAGGCCGCGGACGAGCAGGCCGAGCTGGAGGGCGAGGGCGTCACCCCGACCGCCGACGGCGCTGCGAGCGCGGACGAGCCGGGTGCAGGCACTAGCGTGGAGGCGGACGACGCTGACGGCACCACCCAGGAGGACGACCAGTGAGCAGCTCCCAGGACGACCGCACCGAGACGCTCCCCGCCTCGTCGGTCGACGAAGCCCCCCGCGGGGCCTCCCGTCCGGGACCCTCGTCGGGCGTGACCAGCACCGCCGGCCCGCGCCAGGCGCGGCTGCGGGTCCAGCGCATCGACCCGCTGTCGGTGCTCAAGCTGGCCTTCCTGCTGGCCGTGGCGGCGGGCATCGCCGGGGTCGTCCTGGTCGCGGTGCTCTGGATGATCCTCAACGGCATGGGGGTGTTCTCCTCCATCAACGAGTCGATCCTGTCGCTGCTGCCCTCGGGCAAGCACTTCGACCTGATGGACTACGTCGGCTTCAGCCGGGTGCTGTCGCTGGCGATCGTCATCTCGTTCATCAACGTCGTGCTGCTGACCGCGCTCGCCACCCTCGCCGCGTTCCTCTACAACATCTGCTCGAGCCTGGTCGGCGGCGTCAAGCAGACGCTCACCGACGACTGACCGTTTTGGTCGGCGCGCGGCGCATGCGGTAGCGTTAGTCCTCGCGCCGAGCCCTTGGTCGACAGGGGCTCGCGGCGCGGGTGAGGGCCTATAGCTCAGACGGTTAGAGCGCTTCCCTGATAAGGAAGAGGTCACAGGTTCAAGTCCTGTTAGGCCCACCACGGCAGGAGCCATCGTCCGGGACGGTGGCTCCTTTCGTCATCCCTGGCTAGATTCACGGCATGGACGTCACGCGGCGCAGCGTGCTCGCGGCCGGCCTCGCCACGGCCGCCACAGGCCTGGCAGGGTGCGGCCAGGGGGCCCGGGTCGCCACGGTCATCGGGGTGTCGCACTCGCCCGGCACCGAGCTGGAGCCGGGCGCGAGCCTCCCGACGACGGCCTCCCCCCCGCCGATCGCGACCCCGGCCTCGCCGGCAACAGCTGGTGGCCCGCCGGGCGGAGCCGCGGCTCCGTTCGCCCGACCTCTGGTGACGCGTCAGACCGCGGCGCAGGAGCGCGCCACCCTGGCGTCGTGGCGGACCGTCGGGTCGCCGCCGCTGCACGAGCTCAGCTGGGCCGGCGAGGCCGCACACCTGGACCCCGCGTCGGCGGAGCAGGCGGGGGCTGCGGCCGAGCGGCTGCCCTTCGGGTGCACGATCTTCGTGGCGGCCGGGGACCACGGCCGCGTGGTGGTGGGCCGCAACTTCGACTGGGACCCCAACCCGGCGGCCGTCATACGGTCTCGGGCGACGGGTGGGCCCCGATCGATCGGGATGTGCGACCTGTCGTTCTGCGACCTCCCGCAGGACCAGCTGGGTCGGCTCGGGGAGCCCGACGTGCGGCGTCGGCTGCTGCGGGCGCACGGCCGGGTGGTGGACGGCGTCAACGAGCACGGGCTCTTCATCGGGCTGGCCCAGGACCCGGAGGGACGCTCCGAGCAGCGGCCGGGGACGGCGCCCGTGGGTGGGGTTGGCATCGTGCGGCTGGTGCTCGACCGGTGCCGGGACGTCCCCGCCGCGGCCGACCTGATGAGCCGGTGCTCGCTCGACTTCACGGGCGGACCCGCGCTGCACTACCTGCTGGCCGACCGCAGCGGCGCGTCGGCGACGGTGGAGCTGGTCGACGGGCGCCCCCGGATCGAGGAGCGCGGGCGCGGCGTGGCGTGGCAGTGCCTGGAGAACTTCCAGCTCGCGAGCACGCCGGTCGCTGCGCGCGCCGCGCACCCCCGGTATGCCCGGGTGCCGGGAGGTCTTGAGCGGCAGCCGGGGCCGGCTGGACGAGGCGCGCGCGCTGCGGCTGCTCGACGAGGTCCGGCAGGGCCACACGCAGTGGTCGGCCGCCTACGACCTGACGGCGGGGACGGTGGCGGTGCGGCGCCTGACCGGCCGGGAGGTCCACCGCTACCGCGTGTGAGCGCCCTGATCGTCAGGGCCCGGGGGTCGAGCGCGCAGCGACTAGGCTGGAGGCTCTGCGAGAGGAAGGGGAACCTGATGCGACGGATCATCGTGGGCACCGGTCTGCTGCTGGCGGGCCTGTGGGGGCTGCAGCGCGAGCGAGCCCGCCGGGCCGAGGACGCGCTGTGGGCCGAGGCGACCAAGCCGGTATAGTCGTCCGAGCGCCTCGCGGCGCACCGGGGCCTTGGCGCAATTGGTAGCGCACCTGCTTTGCAGGCAGGGGGTTAGGGGTTCGAGTCCCCTAGGCTCCACCGACACCGACACAGGCCGTTCCCGACCCGCCGCGGACCCTCTGGCTCAGGCGGGCAGGCGCTTCTTCAGCGCCACCAGCAGGAAGACCAGCGCCAGCGTCAGCAGGATGTGGCCGAGCCCCGCGATCCCGGCGAGGGCGGGCGACGTGGCCGAGCTCGAGCCCAGCACCTGCAGGGTGCCCTTCACCGTCAGCATGGTCGCGGTGATCACGAGCCCCGCGTTGTAGGTGATCCACATCGGCATCCACTGCGCGGTCCGGCTCAGCCCGAACCCCCGCTCCAGCAGCAGCAGGATCAGCCCCAGCAGCGTGCCGAGGGCCAGCAGGTGGGTGTGCACGAACGCCAGCTGCGTCACCCCGTGGAAGTCGTGCGCCTTCGTGAATTCGCGGTAGTAGAGCCCGCTCGCCAGCCCCAGCGTCGTGTAGGCCACGACGGCCCAGTAGATCGGGGTCAGCGCGGCGGGTCGGTGGTCAGGCTGGGAGGGGGCGTTCGTCATACGGCCAGTCTCCCCGACCACGCTGGGCGCCTCGTCCATCGGACGATGGATGCCCGGCCCGTATGCCGCAACGGCGGCCCCCCGCATCGGGGGGCCACCGTCGTCGCGCAGGTGCGGGAGGCCGAGGATCAGTGCTGGTCGCGCGGCTTGTCGTCGCGGTGCTGGCCCGCGCCCGGGTCGGCGCCCTTGTCGATGGCCTGGCCGGCGCCGTCGTCGGTGCGGTCGTAGGCGGTCGCGTCGGACGGCGTGGTCGCGGCGTACTGCTCCTGGTCCTTGGAGTCCAGGATGACCGGCTCGGTGGAGACGGCGGACAGCGGGTCGCCGGCCTCGTGGTCGGAGACGATCGGGGCGGCGGAGGTCGAGGTGGTGCTCGACATGGTGGTCGTGGTGCTCGACGTGGAGGTGCCGGTGCCGATCGTCGAGGACTGCGGGCCGGTGTAGGGGTCGGCCAGCGGGGTCGCCCACGGGTCGTCCTGCGGCGCGGTCTTCTTGTAGACGACGGCGGCCACGGCCGCGGCGGTCGCGAGCAGACCGAGGGTGATCAGGAAACCGCCGCCACCCTTCTTGTTCTGCTTGGCGGCCTTCTTCAGCTCCTTCTTGAGCTGCTTGTTGGAGACCTTGGGCTCGACCTGCTCGATGAGCTTCTGGCCGGCCTCCTTGGAGGCGATGAAGCCGAGGGCGCCCTTGCCGAGCTCGGCGCCCTTCTCGCTGGAGGCGGCGCGGGCGGCCGTGCTCCCGGCGGCGATGCCGGCGATGGCCTCGACGACCTTGGGCAGGATGTCGTCGACGATGGTGTCGTGCGCCTTGTCCACGAGCGGCGCGGCCTGCTCGACGGCCTCCTGGGCCTTGGGGGCGGCGATCTCGACGCCGTGGGCGACCGAGTCCTTCACCTTGTCGGCGGCCGTGGCGGCGCCGGCGGCGACCGCTCCGGCGGCAGCCAGGGCGGCGGGCTTGGCGTTGCTCTTGACGTTGTCGGCCTTCTTGGCGGCCGACACGCGGAACGCGCCGGCCTTGGCGGCAGCGTCCTCCTGCGCGAGCTCGAGCTTGCTCTTCTTCTCGATCTTGTACTTGTTGCGGAACATAGGTCCTCCTGGAGATCGATACGCGGGGCGTCGCAGCCCATCTTGCCCGTTCCGGGACAACGTGTGCACGTTTCCTTCGGTTCCCCCCTACCCGGGCCGTCGGGGTCCTATGCCGGGGTCCTGTGCCGGGTCGTGTGCCGCGGTCCGTGCGAGGATGAACGTCATGAACTGGACGCTGCACACCAACCACGGTGACATCACCCTCACGCTCTTCCCCGAGGCTGCTCCCACCACGGTGGCCAAGATCACGGGCCTGGCCAAGGAGGGCTACTACGACGGCCTCACCTTCCACCGGATCATCCCCGGCTTCATGATCCAGGGCGGCTGCCCCCAGGGCACCGGCACCGGCCAGCCCGACAAGCCCGGTTTCCCCTTCGACGACGAGATCTCCCCCGACAAGGACTTCACCAAGCCCTACATGCTCGCCATGGCCAACGCCGGCAAGCGCATGGGCCGCGGCACCAACGGCTCGCAGTTCTTCATCACGGTCGGTGCCACGACCTGGCTGCAGGGCAAGCACACGATCTTCGGCGAGTGCGCCGACCAGTCCTCGCGCGACGTGGTCGACAAGATCGCGGCCGTGAGCACGGGCGCCATGGACAAGCCGGTCGAGCCGGTCGTCATCGAGAGCACGACCGTCTCCGAGTGACCCTCGCCTGACCACGGGGTTCTGGTGGCGTATGCCGCGGAACCCCGCCCGACCGCGGCCCGTTGCCGAGGTGGCGCCCCACGTGCGGTGCCCCCGGAGCGGGCCGCGGTCGACGCACACCCGGACCGGTGACGCGCCCCTGCGACCCTCGAGGACCCCGACCGATGACCTCCCCCCAGCTGCCGCCCGACCAGCAGGCCCCCACGTGCCCGCGCCACCCCGACGTGGTCGCCTACGTCCGGTGCTCGCGCTGCGGCCGGCCGGCGTGCCCGCAGTGCCAGCGGCAGGCCGCCGTCGGCATCCACTGCCTCGACTGCGTGCGGGAGAACGCCCGGACCGCCCCCCGGGCCCGCACCTCGCTGGGCGCCCCCGCCGGCGCGCTCGCGCAGGGGACCTCGGTCACCCTTACCCTGGTGGTGGCGTGCGCGGTGGTCTTCCTGCTGCAGAGCTTCGTCCCCGGGCTCGAGCGTGAGCTGTGGTTCACGCCGTATGCCGGCCGCGAGGAGCCCTGGCGGTTCGTCACCGCGGCGTTCCTGCACGGCGGGCTGATGCACATCCTCTTCAACATGCTGGCCCTGTGGACGGTCGGCCAGCCGCTCGAGCGCGCCATGGGGTGGGCGCGGTTCCTGGCGCTCTACCTGGTCAGCGCGGTCGGCGGGTCGGTCGGCTACCTGCTGCTGGCGCAGGCGACGAGCAGCCCGATGCAGGCCTCCGGGATGTGGCAGGCCGCCTGGTGGACCCCGACCGTGGGCGCGTCGGGCGCGGTGTTCGGCCTCTTCGCCGCGGACCTGGTGCTGGCCCGCCGCCAGGGCCGCGACGTCCGCTCCATGCTGATCTTCCTCGCGATCAACCTGGTCATCGGCTTCACGGTGCCCAACATCGCGTGGCAGGCCCACCTCGGCGGCTTCGTCACCGGCGCTGCCCTCGCCGCGGTGATCTGGGCGACCCGGTCCCGCGACCGGGCGCGCTGGCAGTGGCCGGCCGTCGGTGCCGTCCTCGCCACCCTCGTCGTCCTCGCCGTCGTCAAGTACTCCCTGTCCCCCGCGCCCCTCGGCTGGCTCGGAGCCGTCGGCCTGGGCTGAGCCCCGCCGGATCTACGACCACACGGTGTCCCACGGGTGTGGTTGTGGTCGGTATCCCGCCCGCCACACCGCGCACGGCCACTCCGTCCACAGCGCCGCTGTCGTTATCCCCGGCCCCAAAGCTCTCTCCCCAGGGTTGTCCACCGAGTTGTCCCCAGTTGCTGTGGATAACCCGGTGGACAGAGGTCTTACACGGCTGTAATTACCCACATGCTGGGGACAAGCCTGTGGATAACTCACCCCGTCTCGGTGGAAGACCAGCCCCGCCCACACCCCAGCACGACGACAGCCCTGCCGGTCCGGAAGGACGGGCAGGGCTGCACGCGGCGACGCGGCGGTGAGGTCAGCGCCAGCGGGTCGTCATACCGAATCCGAGGAGCATGAGACCGAAGCCGATCGCGAGGTTCCAGTAGTGGATGTTGGGGATCGGGTAGCCACCGGCCGTGAGGTAGAAGGTGACCACCCAGATCAGGCCGAGCACCATGAGGGAGACCATCACGGGGGCCCACCAGCGTGGGCTCGGCTCCTTGATGCCGGAGCCCCTCTCGGCGGGCGGGGTGTACGTCGACTGCTTGCGGCGCTTGGACTCGGGCACGGTCTCTCCTGGTAGGCGGTTCACCGGGGCGCGGGGGTGCACGGGATACGGTGGTTCCAGCGATCTGCTGACACCTTAGCCAAGCGAGGGAGGGCCGTGGTGGACGCCGGCGACCGACGCGCACGCACGATGCGGCTGCTCCTCGGCGGGCGACCCAGCGTGTGGGGGCTGCTCGTGCCGGTGGTGCTCGTCGTGGCGGGGCTGCTCTTCGCGGCGAGCGCGGTGACGGCCAAGGGCAGCTCGCTGCGCGCCTCCGACACCCGGGGCCTGGCCGACGTGGTGGCCTCCCAGGACCGCACGCTCAGCGCGAAGGAGAGCCGGGTCGCGGACCTGCGCGACCAGGTCAAGACGCTGTCGGCGCGCAACGCGCCGTCCGGGTCCTCGGCCACGGCGCTGACCGACGCGGCCGCGCGCCTCAACCAGCCGGCGGGCATGGAGGCCGTGCGGGGCCCGGCGCTGCAGGTGACGATGACCGACTCGACGCGGTCGGTGGACTCGTTCGGCGGGCAGTTCAGCGCGGACGACCTGGTCATCCACCAGCAGGACGTGCAGGCGGTGGTCAACGCGCTGTGGTCGGGGGGCGCCGAGGCGATGATGATCCAGGACCAGCGGGTCATCTCGACGAGCGCGGTGCGCTGCGTGGGCAACACGCTGATCCTGCACAACCGCGTCTACTCCCCGCCCTTCGTCATCAAGGCCATCGGTGACACCGGGTCGATGCGCAGGGCCCTGGACCAGGACTCTTCCGTGCAGGTCATCCAGCAGTATGTCGCGGCCGTGGGCCTGGGCTACGACGTGTTGGACCTCGGCGACCAGACCTTCCCCGCGTATGACGGGTCGGTGACGCTGCAGCATGCGACAGTAGCCAAGTGAGATCCATCCGAGTGGTGACGGGTGTCCTCGGTGAGGTGCTCGTCACCGTGGGTGTGCTCACGCTGCTCTTCGTGGGCTGGCAGCTGTGGTGGACGGACGTCGCCGCCTCGGCGGCCCACGACGACACGGTCAGCACGCTGGAGCGCGACTTCGCCCGACCCGGTGCGGCCCGGCCCGACCTCGCGACCCTCAAGGACGTCCCGGTCAGCGACCCCTTCGCCGTCGTCCGCATCCCCGCGCTCGGCCGCGGCTACGCCGTCCCGGTCGTCGAGGGCACCACGCGGGACGTGCTGCGCCGCGGCATCGGCCACTACCGCGGCACCGCGATGCCCGGGCAGGTCGGCAACTTCGCGCTCGCCGGCCACCGGATGACTACGGCGGCCCCTTCCGCGACATCGAGAAGGTGCTCCCCGGTGACCGGGTGATCGTCGAGACGGCCACCACCTACTTCGTCTACCGGGTCGGGCCGCACACCCTGGTCGACCCCTCGCACGTCGCCGCCATCGAGCCCGTCCCGGAGCGACCGGGGGTCCGCCCCGACAAGGCCTACCTGACGCTCACCGCGTGCCACCCCAAGTACGCCGCCCAGCAGCGCTGGATCGTGCACGGCGAGCTCGAGCGCGCGATCCCCCGTGGGCAGGGCCTCCCGGCCGCCTACGTCGAGCTGTCCGGGGGTCGCTGACGTGTACTCCCTGCTCTGGCGAGCCCTCCCCGGCCCCGCGTGGCTGCGGGCGCTGCTGTGCCTGCTGCTCGCCGCCGTCGTCGTGTGGGTCTGCTTCACCTGGGTCTTCCCCTGGCTGGCGGACCTGATGCCGTTCAACGACCAGACGGTCGAGCCGACCGCCTGACCGGCCGGGCTAGGGTTGGCGCACCCGCACCCCGTCAGAAGGCCGTCATGACCCGCATCCTCGTCGTCGACAACTACGACTCGTTCGTCTTCACGATCGTCGGCTACCTGCAGCAGCTGGGCGGGGACTGCGACGTGGTCCGCAACGACGCCGTCACCCCCGAGGAGGGTGGGTCGTATGACGGGGTCCTCGTCAGCCCCGGCCCTGGCACCCCCGAGGAGGCCGGCGTCTCGATGGCGATGATCGCGGCCTGCCGGGACCGCGCGCAGCCGATGCTCGGCGTGTGCCTCGGCCACCAGGCGCTCGGGGTCGTCACCGGCGCGACGGTCTCGCGGGCGCCCGAGCTGCTGCACGGCAAGACCTCCGAGGTGCACCACGACGGCCAGGGTGTGCTGGCGGGGCTGCCCGACCCGTTCACGGCCACGCGCTACCACTCGCTCACGATCGAGCCGGAGACGATCTCCGACGAGCTCGTCGTCACCGGCCGCACCGAGAGCGGCATCGTCATGGCCGTCCAGCACGCGAGCCTGCCGCTGCACGGCGTGCAGTTCCACCCCGAGAGCGTGCTCACGGTGGGTGGCCACCGGCTGCTCGCCAACTGGCTCGAGGTGTGCGGGTCCACCACCGCGGTGGCCGCCTCCGAGGGGCTCAGCCCGCTGCTGCAGCGCTAGCGGCACCGACCAGCAGTCTCCGGGCGCCGACGAACACGCTTCGACGGCGAGCAGGCTCAGCAGCTCAAGGGCTCAGGGGGTCGGCGGCGTCGTCGGGGGTGCCGGCGTCGGCTGCGTGGTCGGCGGGGCGGTCCCCGTCGGGGTGGGCGTGGGGGTCGATGTCGGGCGCGGGCTCGGCGGCGCCGGCGCGGGGGTGGTCGGCGGGGGCGCCGGCGCGGTGGAGGTCACGGTCACGGTGGTCGTGGGCGTGACCACCGCGACCGTCAGGGTGATCTTGGTGCCGGGCGGCTGCGAGCCGTCGTTGATGTCCTGGTCGAGCACCGTCCCGGGCGTCTGCGTGCTGGGCTTGTCCTGCCGCGCGACGCGGAAGCCGGCGTCGGTCAGCGCCTTGGCGGCGCCCTCCCAGTCCTGGCCCACGACGTTGGGCACCGGCATCTTGCCCGACGACACGAAGAGCGCGACCTTCGACCCCACCGGCACCGTCTGGCCGATGGCGGGGTCGGTGCGCACGACCTGACCCTCGGGGATGGTCTTGTCGTCAACGACCTTGACGGCGCCGGCCGCCAGGCTCGCGTTGGTGAGCCGCTGCTGCGCCGACGCGGTGGTGTACTTGCGCACGTCCGGCACCACCACCTCCGACGGCCCGGAGGACAGCACCACGGTGACCGGGTTGGCGGGGTCCTGCTGCGAGCCCGCGGGCGGGTCGGTCTCCACGACGGTCCCCTTGGGCGACCGGCTCGTCTTGGTGGTGAACGACCCCTGCAGCCCCGAGCTCTGCAGCTTGGAGCGGGCGGTGGCCTCGGTCTCCCCGACGAGGACCGGCACGGTCTTGTAGGCGATCGGGTCGGGCCGGGTCAGCCACCACACCCCGAGCCCGGTCAGCGCGAGCAGGGCGACGAGCACGGCGATCCACGCGACGTAGCGCCGGTTGTCGTCCTCCGCCACGGCCGGGTAGCTCGACGTCACCGGTCCGTCGCGACCTGGACCCTCCACCCCCGGCCGTATGCCGGCCGCCGTCGCGCCCGCGGCTGCGCCGAGCCCGGCGCCGGCGGCGGTCGCCCCCCCGCCGGCTCGCGCGCCGTCGGCATACGACGCCGGAGGCGCCTCGGTGCGCTGGATCGACTCGGTGGGGGCGAAGAGGGCGGACGCGGTGGCGCGGGCCTCGTCGCTGAGGGGGCGCCCGGCGCGGGCGGCCTCGAGGTCGCGGCGGAAGGAGTCGGCGCTCTGGTAGCGGCGCTCGCGGTCCTTGATCAGCGCGTGCATGATCACGGTGTCCAGGGAGCGCGGGATCGAGTGCTCGTGGCTGGAGGGCAGCGAGGGGTCCTCGCCGACGTGCTGGTAGGCGATGGCGAGGGGGGAGTCGCCGACGAAGGGCGGTCGGCCCGCGACGAGCTCGAAGAGCAGGCAGCCGGCGGAGTAGAGGTCGGAGCGGCCGTCGACGTCCTGGCCGCGGGCCTGCTCCGGGGAGAGGTACTGCGCGGTGCCGATGACCGCCTGGGTCTGGGTCATGGTGGCGGTGGCCTCGGCGCCGCCGCGCGCGATGCCGAAGTCCATGACCTTGACGTCCCCGGCGGGGGTGAGCATGACGTTGCCCGGCTTGACGTCGCGGTGCACCAGCCCCCGGTCGTGCGAGTAGCCGAGCGCGGCGAGGACCTTCTCGACGATGCGCATGGCGTCGTCGGGGGCAAAGGGGCCGTGGTCGTGCATGAGCTGGCTGAGGGTGTGCCCCTGCACCAGCTCCATGACGATGTAGGGGATGACCTCCTGCACGCCGACGCTGGTGGTGAGGACGTCCTCGCCGGAGTCGAAGACCGCCACGATGTTGGGGTGCGAGAGGCTGGCGGCGGCCTGCGCCTCGCGCCGGAAGCGGCCCTGGAAGCTGCGGTCGCCGAGCCGCCCGGCGTGCAGCATCTTGATCGCGACCGGGCGGCCCAGGCGGGTGTCGTAGGCGGCGTGCACCGTCGCCATACCGCCGCGGCCGATCTCCTCGCCCAGCTCGTAACGGCCTCCGATGAGCCGGCTCACTGCCCGATCACCGCCTGGATGACCTTCTTGGCGATGGGGGCCGCGGCCTTGTTGCCGCCGGTCTCGCGACCCGCGGTGCCGCCGTCCTCGACGACGACGGCGACGGCCACCTGGGGCTTGTCGTCGGGGGCGTCCAGCGGCGCGATGGCCGTGAACCACGCGTGCGGCGCCCGGCCGTTGCCCTGCTGGGCCGTGCCGGTCTTGCCGCCGACGGCCACGCCGGAGATGCGGGCGTTGCTGCCGGTGCCGTTCTCCACCACGGACTGCATCATGCGCGCGATCGTCTGGGCCTGCTCGCTGGTCATCGCCTTGGACAGCTGCGCCGGGTCGGTGCGGTCGAGCACCGCGAGGTTGTCGCCGCGCACGGACTTGACGAGGTAGGGCTTCATGACGACGCCCTTGTTGGCGATCGCGGCGCTGACCATGGCGACCTGCAGCGGGGTGACGCGGACGTCGTACTGCCCGATCGCGGCCTGCGCGGACTGGGCCTTGTCCATCCCGGCCGGGACGGAGGACGGGGTGACGCGCATCGGGACCCGCAGGTCGTCGCCGAAGCCGAACTTGGCCGCCTGGTCGCGCAGCGCGTCCCCGCCGAGGGCGATGCCGATGCCGCCGAAGGCGCTGTTGCAGGAGGTCTCGAGGGCCTCCTGCAGGGTGATCTCGGTGGAGCCGGTGCAGCGGCCGTTCTGCCAGTTGGTGAGCGGGGTGGACGACTGCGGCAGGGGCAGCTGGGCGGGGGCGGGGATGCGGGTGTCCTGGGTGTACTTGCCCGAGGAGAGCGCGGCGGCCGTGGTCACGAGCTTGAAGACGGACCCCGGCGGGTAGAGGTTCCCGCCGATCGCGCGGTTGACGAGCGGCTGCTCGGCTCCCGTCGTGAGGGACTTCCAGGCCTGCGTGACCTCGGCGAAACGGTGGCTGGACAGCTGAGCCGGGTCGTAGCTCGGGTGGCTCACCATCGCGAGGATCGCGCCGGTCCGCGGGTCGAGGGCGACGACGGCGCCGCGCTGGTCCCCGAGGGCCGCGTCGGCGGCCTGCTGGACCCGGGGGTCGATGGTGAGCTCCACCGACGCGCCGGCCGGCTGCCGGCCGCTGACGAGGTCGGTGAGGCGGCGGTAGAAGAGCTTGTCGGAGCGCCCGGAGAGGATGTCGTCCTCGGCGCCCTCGATGCCGCCGCCGGCGCCATACGTGAAGGAGTAGTAGCCGGTGACGTGGCTGTAGAGCGCCCCCGCGGGATAGCTCCGCTCCCAGCGCAGGTCGTCCTGGCTGGGCACCGACTTGGCGATGGGGGTGCCCCCGACGAGGATCTGCCCGCGCTCGCGGTCGTAGCTGGCGAGCAGCGACCGGCGGTTGTCCGAGCGCGCCGCCAGCGACTTGGACTGGAAGAACATGATCGTCGTCGACGACACCAGCAGGCAGGTGAAGAGGAAGGCGACGACCATCGCGAGGCGGCGGATGGGGGGGTTCACCGGGTCTTCACCACCTGCGTCGCGGCGGCGCCGAGGTCGGCCTCGTCGCCCTCGTCGATGGGGCGGCGGGCCTGGTCGCTGATGCGCAGCAGCAGCGCGACGATGCTCCAGTTGGCGATGAGGCTGGACCCACCGGCCGACAGGAAGGGCGTGGTGAGGCCGGTCAGCGGGATGACCCGGGTCAGGCCGCCGACGACGACGAAGACCTGCAGCGCCACCGAGAAGGCCAGGCCCGCGGCGAGGAGCTTGCCGAAGCCGTCGCGGACGCCGATGGCGGTGCGCAGCCCCCGCTCGACGAGGATGGCGTAGAGCGCGAGGATCGCGAACAACCCGACGAGACCGAGCTCCTCGGCGAGGCTCGCCACGATGTAGTCGGACTTGGAGAAGGGCGTGATCTCGGGGTGCCCCTGGCCGAGGCCCGCGCCGAGCAGCCCCCCGGACGCCATGCCCATGATCCCCATCCCGACCTGGGACAGCCCGTGGTGGAAGGGGTCGAGCCACAGGTCTACGCGGGTCTGCACATGACTGAAGAGCAGCCACGCGACGTAGGCGCCGCCGCCGAACATCAGCAGGCCGAGGGCGATCCAGCTCACCCGCTCGGTGGCGACGTAGAGCATCGCGACGAAGAGGCCGAAGAACAGCAGCGACGAGCCGAGGTCCTTCTCGAAGACGAGGATGCACAGGCTGAACGCCCAGGCCACGAGGATCGGGCCGAGGTCCCGCGCCCGCGGAAGCGGGAAGCCCACCACCCGGCGCCCCACCAGCGACAGCACGTCGCGGGTCTGCACCAGGTAGCCGGCGAAGAACACCGCGAGCACGATCTTGGCGATCTCCCCCGGCTGCAGGCCGAAGGGGCCGATCCGGATCCAGATGCGCGAGCCGTACTGCGCGTCGCCGATGACGGGCAGCAGCGGCAGCAGCAGCAGGATCACGCCGGCGGCCATGAAGGTGTAGGTGTAGCGCCGCAGCCGGCGGTGGTCGCGCAGCCACAGCAGCAGCACGATCGCGCCGATCACCGACACGAAGCTCCACAGCAGCTGCCGCGGGGCGAGCACCCCCTCCTGCGTGTGCTCCAGGTCGATCCGGTGGATCATCACGAGGCCCAGGCCGTTGAGCAGGATGGCGATGGGGACGAGCAGGGGGTCGGCATACGGCGCGCGCCAGCGCAGCGCCAGGTTGAAGGCCACGCCGATGCCGAGCAGGCCGGCGCCGTTGGTGAGCATGTCGGTGGGCAGCCGGCCGCTGGTCTGCAGGCCCACGTTGGCGTAGGCGAGCATGACCAGGGCGACCGCGAGGACCATCAGGCCGAGCTCGATGGTGCGTCCGGTGCGTGGGCGGTATGACGAGACCGTGGTCACGGCGTCGCTCCCGTCGTGGGCGTCGTGGGCGGCGTCGGCCGGGGCCTCGGCCCCGAGGTGGTGGTGACGGTCGCGGCGGGCACGGTGCTGGTGGGGGTCGTGGCGGGGGTGCCGGCGCCGGGGCCGCCGCACGCCTGGCCGTGGGCCTTGGCGTTGGCGCAGGCCTGGGCCTGGGTGCGCAGGTCGGTGACGATGCCGCGGGCGCTGTCGAGGGAGCCCGCGGTGACGCCGGTCTGGACCCGGGTGCGGTAGAAGTCGGGCAGGTCGGCGACCGGCACGTCGGTCTGCTCGGCGACGCTGGACAGCTCGATCGGGCCGAGGGTCTGGTCCAGGCCGCGGTAGATGGTGACCCGGCCGTCGCGGTCGGTGACGAAGTACTGCTGCTGGGTCCAGCGCCACGCGGCGTAGCCGATGCCGACGAGGACGAGCAGGGTGAGCAGGCTCGCGGCGAGGATCCGCGCGAGGCGCCCCCACCGGGAGCCGACGCCCTCCTCGGCGAGCGCCACCGGCTCCTGGTCGCCGGCGCCGCTCGCGGTGCGGGCGAGCGCCGCGGCGCGGGAGGCGGGGGTGTCGGGGGCGGAGCGGTTGAGCTGGCGGGCGGCGGCGGCGCCGACCACCTGCGGGCGGGTCGAGGGGGCGGCCTCGTCGGCGAGCCGGACGACGTCGGCGACGATCGCGGTGATGTTGTCCTGGCCGCCGGAGCGCAGCGCGAGGTCGACGAGCCGGTCCGCGGCCCGGCCGGGGTCGGTGACCTCGGCGAGGATCTCGGCGATGGTGTCGTGCGCGACGAAGCCGCTGACCCCGTCCGAGCAGATGAGGTAGCGGTCGCCGTGGCGCAGCTCGCGCCAGGACACGTCGGGCTCGTCGCCGTCCTGCCCGGTGAGGACCCGCGTGACCATGGAGCGCTGCGGGTGGTGCTCGGCCTCCTCGGGCTCGATCCGGCCCTCGTCGACCAGGCTCTGCACGAAGGTGTGGTCGTGGGTCAGCTGCGTGAGCGTCCCCCCGCGCAGCAGGTAGGCGCGCGAGTCGCCGATGTGGGCGACCGCGAGCTTGTTGTCGGCGCGCAGCAGCGCCGTCACGGTAGTGCCCATCCCGTGCAGCTCGGGCTGCTCCTGGGTGATGTCGTGCAGCTGGGCGTTGGCGTTGGCCACGGCGTCCTCGAGGTGCTGCAGGGCGCGGGTGCCGTGGGAGTCGTCGTCGAGGTGCGCGAGGGCGCCGATCGCGGTGGAGCTCGCGACGTCGCCGCCGGCGTGGCCCCCCATGCCGTCGGCGACGACGAGGAGGTGGGGGCCGGCATACGCACTGTCCTGGTTGCTGTCGCGGACCAGGCCCACGTGGGACCGTGCCGCGTAGCGCAGCGCCATGGGCATGGTCAGGTCACCGCCTCAGCTCGAGGACGGTGCGGCCGATCCGCAGCTGGCTCCCGAGGCCGACGGGCGCGATGTCGGTGAGGCGTTCGTCGCCGAGGTAGGTGCCGTTGGTGGAGCGCAGGTCCTCGACCTTCCAGCCGTCGTCGTCGCGGTAGATCCGGCAGTGACGCCCGCTCGCGAAGTCGTCGTCGAGGATCAGCGCGCACTCGGGGTTGCGGCCCACCAGCACCCCGGACTCCTTGAGCGTGATCGACGTGCCGCGCAGCCCACCCTCGGTGACCACGATCCGGCCCGGCTCGTTGCTGCGGCGCCGCGGCCGGGCCGCGACCTTGCGCCCTGCCCGCGGGGCGACGCGCGTGCCGTAGATGTCGCGGCGCAGCACCCCCGCCAGGCTGAAGACGAAGAACCACAGACCGACCAGCAGGCCGAGCCGGATGATGGTGAGGGTGAGCTCGCTCACGGACCGTCCTTAGCGCTTGCCGAGCCGGAAGGTGAAGGAGGTGCGCCCGATGGTCACCCGGTCGCCGTCGGCCAGGCGCTGGCTCGTGACGCGGTGCCCCTCCACGAAGGTGCCGTTGGTGCTGCCGAGGTCGCGGATCGACCCCACGAGGTGCGGGCCGTCGTGGTGGACGCGGATCTCGGCGTGCCGGCGGGAGATGCCCGGGTCGTCCAGGACGATGTCGGCGACGCCGTCGCGGCCGATCACCGTGATCGCGCCCAGCAGCGGGTAGCGGTCGCCGTCGATGTCGAGCCACGGCCGGCGGGTCGGGTCCAGCCGGGGCCGCTGCTCGGGCGGCTGCACCGGCTGCTGGACCTGGGTCGCGCCGAGGCCCTCGTCATCGAGGTAGTCCCGAGCGCGGTCGGACTCCTCGCGCATCGGCGCCACACGGCGCTGCTGGTCGTCCAGCGGCAGGCGCGGGCCGGCCAGCCCGCTCTCGGCCACACCCCCCGGGACGTGGGCTGCGCCCGCCTCGTATGCCGCACCGCCCGCGCGTCCCTGCGCGGCCGCGCCGTCGGCGTAGTCGTCACGACCGCCGGCGTAGTCGCCGCGGGGGCCGGCGGACTGGCCGCCGGGTGCACGCTCGTGGTCGCGGGTGAAGGGGTCCTTGGCGCTCGCCGGCCGCAGCCGGAACACCCCGGTCTCGAGCTGCGGGTCCTGGGAGAGGATCACGCGCACCGGGCCGGCCGGCTGGTAGCGCTGGCTGTCGGCGTGGTCCTCGGCGGCCGCGACGAGCTCGTCGGTCAGGCCCTCGGCGTAGGCGCTCAGCTGGTCGTAGTCACTCGGGCTGAGCGCGATCGTGTAGAGGTTGGGCACGATGGTGCGGCCCCGCCCCACGACCGCCGCCTTGTCGTCCATCGCCGTGCGGATCGCGCTGGCGATCTCCACGGGCTGCACGCTCGACTTGAAGGCCTTGGCGAAGGCGCCGTTGACCATGGACGACAGCTTGCTCTCGAGATTGTCGAACAGTCCCACCGGCGCTCCTCCTCCCTCTGCGACCTACGGCGACACGCGGACTCGTCTGGCATCGTAACGGCGGCGTCTGTCAGGCCGGTGGAGGCCGCGGCCCCGAGGGGTCTCGGTTTGGTGACTTGGGGGCGGATGGGGCATCATGGGACGTCGCACGCGGTCCCCCGACCGTGAGCAGCCACGGGCAAGTGGCGGAATGGCAGACGCGCTGGCTTCAGGTGCCAGTGTCCGCAAGGACGTGGGGGTTCAAGTCCCCCCTTGCCCACCAGCTCGGCCCTCGGATCCCGCATCCGGGGGCCGTTCTCTTAGCCCCCGTCACTCGCCCCGGCTGCCCCCAGTGCTTGGGTGAGGCGAACGGAGTCGCCGCTGGTTCGGACGCCGAGGTCTTCCAGGGTGAACCAGGCGACCTTGAGCCCTTCCTCGACGGCTTGCCGACCGGGGGCCTCGAGCAGGAACGTCTTCCCGGTCTCCGACGGGCCGCACACCACCGGGTTCTCCCGTCGGTGGACCCACCCCTCAGGGTCGGCTCAGTTGGCGGCGGGGCTCAACGTGGCGCGGATCTTGTTGTTGGCCTTCTCGACGTCGAGACGACTGAGGAAGAACAGGATGATGGCGGTGGCGATGGCGGGGATCCACAGGTACATGAAATAGAGCATGTTGATCGCCGAGGCGCTCTGGGTAGCGGCCTTGCCGACGTAGCCGCTGGCGGCGAGCAGCCAGCCGGCGAGTGCGGTGCCGATGCCTCCGCCGATCTTCACACCCAGGGTGGTGCAGGAGAACATCATCCCGTCGATGCGCTTGCCCGTGCGCAGCAGCGTGTGCTCAGAGGCCTCGGCGATGAGGGCGTTCAGGGTGCCTCGAAGGGGGCTCATGCCGAACGAGGCGATCGCAGAGAAGGCGAGCATCAGGGGGATGTTGCCCAGATAGCCGCCGATCACGACGCCGATGCGGCCGACGACGGCGATGATGTAGCCCCACAGGTTGACCTTGTACATCTGTCCGAACCTGGCGACCAGGACCGGGGTGAACAGCAGGCCGAGGATGATCGGGATGTTGATGGCCCACGCGAACATGCCCAGAAGGGTCGCGTCGTTGAGGACGTAGGTCATGAAGTAGATGCCCATGTTCAGCGTCGCGGTGAAGATCTGCTGCACCAGGTAGACGACCAGGATGATCAGGTAGAACTTGTTCGCCAGGAGCAGGCGGGCGCCTTCCTTGAAGGTGTACGTCTCGGCGGCCTGGACGTCGCGTCCTTCGTCGAGCTCGGTGGCGGGCAGTTCCTTGACCGACAGCACCGACAGGGTGTTGACCGCCAGGCCGATGACGGCGTAGATCACGGCGATCCAGCGCCATCCGTCGGCGCCGCCTCCGAGGGCGCGCACGCCCTGGACCGTGAGGGTCGTCCTGGGTCTGGAGACCGCCGAGACTGACCAACTGCGATTCCCCGCGAACATGCCCGTGGTCCTGACCGACTCCCGCACCCTGTCGCTGCCCACCGTCGGACTCGACCAGGCAGGTGGCGCGCAGCTGGCCGTCGAGCACCTGCTCGGCACCGGCGCCCACACGGTGCACCTGGTCGCGGGCCCCAAGAACTCGATCCAGTCCCAGCAGCGGCAGCAGGGGTGGCGACGAGCTCTTCAGACAGCCGGTCGCCCGATCCCCTAACCCCTCCATGGCGACTGGACCCCCGCCTCGGGATACCAGGCGGGACGGCACCTAGTGGCGCAAGACGGCGTCCGGGCCGTCTTCGTCGCGAACGACGAGATGGCAAGCGGTGTCATGCGCGCGATGCACGAGGCCGGGCTGCGAATCCCCGACGACGTCGCCCTGGTCGGTTTCGACGACGTCAGCGCGGAGTGCCTCTGGCCTCCCCTGACCAGCGTGAGGCAGGACTTCCGCGCCATCGGCGAGCACCTGGTCACCCTCCTGCTTGAACGCCTCGACAACCCACCTGCCCAAGGCGCCATCCCAGTGTCCCAGGCCATCGTCGTCCCACCGCGCCTGATCGTCCGCGCGAGCACCGCACGACGGTGATGACCGGCCGGACGGGATTTGCGGTGTCGCCCAGCGTGATCGCATATCGGACCACCCGACGGCGCTGACGCCCGACGAGGAGCCGCCGACGTTCCAGCCGATCCCCCTGGCCAACGTCCCCGCCTCCGCCTGACCGGTGCTCACGAGATCGGGGCTGCTCCTGGTGATAGGCACCAGAAGCAGCCCCGATCTTGTGCGCTCGCCCCGTCCGGGCGGGTAGGGCGGCTCGGCATACGAGCGTCTCTGGGCTCTCCCGGTCCGGCGAGACGGTATGACGACCCGCCCGGAGCAGGCCCTGCCGCCCTCAGCTCGCGACGGTGAAGCGCTCGCCGCGGTGGGCGGGGCGCTCGAGCTCGTCGACGAGGGCCACCGCGAAGTCCTCGGCGCTGACCTGGTCGCCGGCGGGCACGTCGAGCTCGACGGTGTAGCGCCCGGTCCGCTCGCCAGGCGCGATGACCGGCGCGGGGGCGAGCATCGTCCAGTCCAGCCCCTCGGCCTCGCGATAGAGGTCGAGCACGGCGGCGAAGGTGTCGGACTCGGGCTTGTACTCCGCGGGGAAGCCCGGGGTGTTGCGCAGCTGGGTGTCCCCGACCTGAAGCGCACCGGCTCCGCCGACGACGAGGAGGCGACCCTCGGGACGTGCCTCGATGAGCGCGCGGTGCGCGGCGAGGGTCGGCTCGTGGCTGCCGCCGTCTCGTGCCGGGGGCACCGAGATGACGGTCGCGTCGCTGGCGGCCATCTGGGCGATGACGTCGTCGGTGTCGGACAGGTCGATGGTCAGGGCCTCGGCCCCGTCGACGGGAGTGCCGCGGCGCGATCCGGCGACGACCTCGTGGCCGCGGGAGAGTGCCTCCGCGACGACGCGCTGACCGACCATGCCGGTGGCCCCGATGACGGTGATCTTCATGTCTGCCTCCTGTGATGATGTGCTGCCTGGACCAACGATAGTATGGATAGGTAACCAAGTACCTCAAGGTAACCATCACCCCCAGGAGCAGATTCGTCGTGGACCGCCAGCCCCGCTTCGACGTCCTCGACCCCGGCTGCCCCTCGCGCAGCGTGCTCCGCCACCTCACCGACCGGTGGACCCCGCTGGTGGTGGGGGTGCTCGCGGAGGGCCCTGCGCGCTTCGGCGAGGTCCGGGACCAGGTGGGCGGCGTCACCGCCAAGGTGCTCACCCAGACGCTGCGCTCCATGGAGCGGGACGGCCTCGTGAGCCGGCGCGCCCAGCCGACGATGCCGCCGCGGGTGGACTACGAGCTCACCACGCTGGGGCTGACGCTCGTCGAGCCGCTGGACGCGCTGCGGGGCTGGGCGGAGCAGCATGCGGGCGAGGTGCTGGAGGCGCGATCGTCCTACGACCTGGGGCCTGCGCCGGCGCTTGACGGCGGCTGACCGCCGATCAGGACAGGACCCAGCCGTCGGGGGTCTCGCGGATCACCCGGTCCGCGCGCGACCGGGTCGCCCGGATCAGCTCGGCGTTGACCTCGTCGACCTCGTCCACCCAGGCCCGTGCCGCTGCGGCCGCCTTGCCAAAGGCCGTATGCCGGGCGACCAGCCGCTCGCGGCGCACCGCGTCGTCGAGCTCGACCCACCACACCTCGTCGCACGCGGCGCGCGCCTGCTCCCACCCCGGCAGCAGGAGGTAGTTGCCCTCCGAGACGACGACGCGCGCCGCCGCCTGCACGACCAGGGCCGCTGCGAGGGGCTGCTCCAGCTCGCGCTCGAAGCCGGGCACGTAGACGTCCCCGTCGGCAGTGCTGACCCGGGCGAGGGTGGCGGCGTACCCGTCCCGGTCGAAGGTCTCGGGCGCTCCCTTGCGCTCGCGCAGGCCCAGCCGGTCGAGCTGCGCGTCGGCGAGGTGGAAGCCGTCCATCGGCAGGTGCGCGGCGAAGCCCTCGCCGTGCCGGGCGCGCAGCGCGTCCAGGAGGGCCAGCGCCAGCGTGGTCTTGCCGGCGCCGGGCGGCCCCGTGATTCCGAGGACGAGTCGCCGGCCCCCGTCCGGGCCGCGCTCGCCCGGGCCGCGCTCGCCCGAGCCCGGCCCGCCAAGCCCCTCGATGAGCGTCTCGACGAGCTGCGAGAGGGTGGCGGTCGTCATACGGGACCACCCGGGTGAGCGGTCGAGTCCCCCCGCCCCCCAACCCGGCTCACCAGATCTCGAACGACCCGCGGAACACCCGGGCGGCGTCGTCCTCGGTCACCTCCTTGGGGCAGGCGCTGAGCAGGCGCTGCTGCTTCATGGTGCCGGTGACCAGGTCGTCAACATCCGCGTCGCTATAGCCGACGGCGCCTAGCCCGTTGGGCAGCGCGATGTCGCGCATCAGGCGGGACAGCACGGTCGGCAGCAGGTCGGCCGGGTCGTCGGTCATCGGGGCGTCCGGGTCGAGCATCCGGGCGGCCTCGACGTGCCGGTCCGGGTTGGTGTCGAAGGTGAACCGGAAGGCTTCCGGCGCCGTCAGCGACACCGACATGCCGTGCGGCACCATCGGCTCGTCCCCAGCGTAGTCGTCGGGGTGGAAGTCCTTGACCTGCCCCGCGATCGGGTAGGCATTGGCGTGCGGCAGGTGCACCCCGGCGTTGCCGAAGCCCATCCCCGCGAAGGTCGCTGCGAGCGCCATGTCATAGCGCGCGTCCTCGTCGTCGCCGTGGTGCACCGCCTGGCGGAAGGCGTGCGAGAGCAGCTGCAGCGCGCGGCTGCACCACATGTCCGAGACCGGGTTGGCGCCGCAGTACGGCACGCGCTGCTCGGGCTGCTTGCGGGGGTAGGCGGCATACGGCTTGGCGGTCCAGCTCTCGAGCGCGTGGCACAGGATGTCCATGCCGGCGCTCGCGGTGACCCCCGCGGGCTGGGTCAGGGTCAGCCGCGGGTCCACGACGGCCAGGGTGGGGCGCAGCCGCGCGTGGCTGATCCCCGTCTTGACCTTCTGCGCGAGCACGTCGAGCACGCAGATGGTGGTGCTCTCGGCGCCCGTGCCGGTGGTGGTGGGCACGGCCACGAGCGGCTTGAGCGGGTTGACTGGGTCGCGGCCCTCGCCGACGGGCACGTTGACGTAGTCCATCAGCTCGCCGGGGTTGGTCATCAGCAGGTTGATCGCCTTGGCGGTGTCGATGCTCGACCCGCCCCCGACCGCGACGTAGGCGTCGTAGGGGCCGTGCGCGCGGGCGTGGTCGATGGCCTCCTGCAGGCTCGCATCGGTCGGCTCCACGTGCACCTGGTCAAAGACGTCGGCCCGTATGTCGAACCGGGCCATCTGCTCGGCAACGCGCTGCGGGGTGCCGGTGGCGGCGATGCCGGGGTCGGTGACGACGAGGACGCGCTTGGCGCCCGTGAGGGACAGGTCGTAGCCGATCTCCTCCGACGCGCCGAGCCCGAACTTGAGCTGGGGGGCGCCATACGTGAAGACGGTCTCCCGGTGCGCGTGCTCGCTCACTTGATCACCACCGGGTTGACGGGCGTGCCCGCGGCCTTGGCGACCTTGAGCGGCGCGGCGACGTAGAAGAAGGTGAACTGGCCGTCCTCGGCGCAGTCCGCGGCGAGCTCCTCGAGGTCGCAGATCTCGGTGAGGGCGACGCCGAGGTTGCGCATGAGCGCGCAGTGAAGCGGGAGCGCGACGCCCGAGCCCGGGTCGTAGGTGACCTCGTTGGCGATGGTGTCGGTCGCGAGGTTGGGGATCTCCATGTCCTGGAACCACTGAGCGAGCTCGAGCGAGTAGGTCAGGCCCGGCTCGCAGAAGTCCTCGTAGAAGGCGTCACCCTTGTCGAAGAAGTGCTTGAGGTAATTGGTGCGCACCACGAGGATGTCGTGCTTCTCGATCGGGGTGCCCTGCGCCTCCGCGCACGCGACGAGGTCCTCGTGGGTGAACGTCTCGGCCGGGTCCAGGGCCTCCTTGCCGCGCCACCGCGCGATGTCGAGCAGGATGCCGCGGCCGGCCACGCCCCGCTCAGCGATCGGCATGATCGACGCCTTGTCGAGCCCGCCGACGGTGGTGTCGGCGTCGTAGCCGTTCCAGATCTTGCCGTCGTACCAGAGGTGGCCGAGGGCGTCATACTGCGTCGATCCCTGCAGGAAGGCGTCGAGCTTGTCGTCGGCGTAGTGCAGGCCGCCGGGGTACTCGGGGCCGCCTGCGCCGTCGTACCAGTTGGACTCGTCGAGGATCTGGGTGCGCACCGCGGGGGTGCGGCCGGGCCAGACCGGGTCGCCCTTGGGGTCGCCGATCATGCGCTGCAGCGTGAAGACGCGGCCGGTCCTGACGCTGCCGATCCCGCGCATCACCTCGCCCGGGGTGAGGTAGTTGAGGGCGCCGACCTCGTCGTCGGGACCCCACTTGCCCCAGTTGCTGGGGGCGTCCTTGAGCAGCTCGTTCATCGAGGGTGCATCGGTCATCGTCGTCCTCCTGCACTGAGGGGTGGGGCACCTCGTCGCGGCCCTACGCACCAGTAGACCCCGTCGGCCCGGACACCGCTACTCCGGGATCAGGGCGTATGCCGGGGCCCGCCGCGCGACCCCGTGACGTGCTGGCGCCGTGGGGCAGCGCGTGGGCTAGCGTCCGGGCTAGTCACTCCGGGCCATCTTTCAGGTCATCGAGGCACCTGGCGCGCACGAGGGTGGACCCGTCACGCAGGATGAACCCGTCGTGACCTCCCGACAACACCGACCACCCGAAGGGCCCACCCCGCATGTCCGCTGCCTCTGTCTCCGCCTCCGCCTCTGCCGTGCTGGCTGCGGCCCTGGCCGTCTGTGCCGTCCCCGCCTTCGCTGCCTCCGCCGCACCGGCCGCTCCGGCAGCTGCGCCGTCCCCGCCGCCGCTGCAGCTGGCGAGGTTCCAGGCCGACGCAGGTGGCACCAAGGTCAAGGACGACAAGAAGAACGTCAACGGGGAGTACCTCCAGGTGCGCAACACCTCCGCGAAGGCGATCAACGTCACCGGCTACTGGTTCCGTGACACCCACGGGAACCGGTTCGTCTTCCCGCGGGGGTCGGTGATCGGGGCGCGCACGACCGTCACGGTCTACACCGTAGGTGACGCGTGGCTGCCACTGGCCTGCTGGGCCTCGCCGCCAGTCGATGACCAGTCCAGGGTGCGGCTCAGCAGATTCGTTGGTGGGCGCCACCCAGCAGTGACGCCGAGCTCTCAGGCGTGGGGGCGGCGGTGGCGCGGCGGTGCTGTCGTTCACGGGACGATCGCGCAGGGGTGTCCCTGGGCGGCCCGGAGGCGGGGAGGCGGTAGGCATGACGTGGGCATCATGCCGGGAGGGTGTGACAGTCCGCCCTCGTCCTCGACCGCGGGACGCTTCGGGCCCGCGGTCGGTGGCTGTCGGTCCGCCACCGCCCTCGGCCGCGGGGCGCCCGTCGGTGAGATCTCGTTGGGGTGGGCTGCCGGGACGGGGCGGTAGCACTGCCCACCCCGGCGGAGGTCAGGCGACTCGGCCGGGGGTGGCGGCGCGGTAGGCCTGGAGGATGGAGACCGGGACGCGGCCGGCGGCCGGGACCGCGATCCCCTGTCGCCGCGCCCAGGTGCGAGCGGCGGCGTCCTCGGTGGCAGGGCGGGCGCTGGCGCGGCGTCTGGAAGGGCCCCCCTGCAGCCTGCGCAGCTCAGACTCGAGCTCGGCGATCCGTCTGGTGCGGGCCTTGGCTTCCTTGCGGGCCTCCAGGTCGCGGGCCAGGTCCTGCAGCTGGTCGTGCAGCTGGGTGGCCTTGCGCATCAGCTTGGGGGCGCCGCTGGCCAGCGCCTCGGCCAGGATGGCAGATGCGTCCTGGCATACGTTGCGGGGGGTGGAGGTCACGGCTGGCTCCTTCTGGAGGGGGCGGGTGGGGGTGATCCGACGGGCATGGGTGCGGCGGGCCTGGTCACGGAGTGGTGCTCGAGCGCAGTTGCTGCAGGGTGCGGGTCGCTACCTGGAGCTGGCCGTGGGTCAGGCCTCCCGCCCCCAGTGCCTTGTGCGCTGCGGTGTTGAGCGTCTCGATGGCCTCGGCCAGGCGCTCTGGGTCGGCGTCGCGGTGCCCGCAGAGGTGGTTCAGGACGGTGGCGATGGCCGAGGCGTCGCGGATGGGGATGGGCATGAGTGCTCCTGTGTTGGTGGGCGGTTAGTGGTCGTAGGCGTGAGGGGTGGGGTCGTGGGAGCCGACATCGCCGTAGTCGCTGTCGTCCAGGTCCCAGACCTGCATCCCCTGTCGGGCGAGCTCGACGACGGTGTCATGACCGCACCCTCGGCATCGGTAGGCGAGCAGTCGGCGCGCAGGGTGAGCGCCTTCGGCTGCGGTCGTCCCCGTGCAGGTCAGCCGGGGCTGGTTGGTGCGGCACGTCGCGCACCGGATCTGGTCGTGGGTTCCGCGGCCGCAGATGAACGTCTGCGGCTCCTCTCGCCATGGCTCCCAGGCGACCTTGCGGCCGTCCCACCGTGGTGGGAGGTCGTGTGCCGTGCCGCGGCCGGGCAGAGGTACCAGCAGGGGCAGCATCGCGTCGCCGGGGCCGGCTCCCTGCGGGCCGGTCGGAGCGCTCGTGCGACGACCGGTCACGGCGCGACCTGCGGCTCGCGCAGGAGGGGTGCCTGCGCCGGCTCTTGGGCCGTGAAGCCATGCTGAGAGCAGGGCGGGAGGTGTGGACTCGTGGGCGTGCGGTCGGTGGCTGCGGCGCTGCTGGGGGTCGAGCGGAGGTCGGCGTGGGTGTTGGGGTGGTGGGCCATGGGGTCCTCGTGCGTCAGGTGGGGGTGGAGCCTGGTGGGTGGCGGTCAGGGGCCACGCCACCCACCAGGGGTCTTGGCAGACACGGGCGAAGGGTCCTGTCGCGTGCCGCCGGGGGCCGTCAGGCCGCGGTGAAGCAGGAGTGCTCGCGCAGGTGGTCGAGGTCGTGCACGTCGCCCAGGACGTCCAGGCCGCACGGCGTGACCTGGAAGAGGGGCTCGCCGCCGGTGGTGGCAGTGATCAGGTCGTGCTCGAGCAGTCGGTCCAGGTGGGGCTGGGCGGTGCCAGGGTCAAGCAGGATGTGGCGCTCGAGCTGGAGGATGGGGGCGGGACCGGTCTGGGCCACCACGAGCAGGACGGTCCAGTCGTAGGGGGCGATGGTGCGGCGTCTGAGGGCACTGCTCCTGCCGGGTCGGGTGCTGGTGGTGTGGACGCTCATGAGCGCACTTGCTCCTCAAGGACGTCGCCGAGGCCGAGGTCAACGGTGAACAGCCCGCAGTGGCGGGCCACGGCCTCGGAGGCTGCGACGTCGCCGGCGGCGAACAGGTCGCCGACGAGCTCGGCGTGAGCGACCCGGCGGGATTGGTCCTGACGGTCCTCGTAGGCGGCCAGGACGGCGGGAGCAGGTGCGCTCGGATCGGTCACGGCGCCGCCCGTGATGCGGGAGTACACCTGCGCGACCGTGGCAGCCGCGCTCCTCTCGCCGCGCACCCACCCCAAACGCGCCCGAGGCCACCCGGGCGCTCGTGCTGCAGCTGCGCCGCACGCTGACGGCCGCCGGCCACGACGCCCGGGTCGACAACCATGCGGGCGGTGCACGATGACCTGGCTGGCGGCCCTGGTCCTGGGCATGGTGCAGGGGCTGACCGAGTTCTTGCCCATCTCCTCCACGGCGCACCTGCGGGTCGTGGCAGCCCCCGCCGGGTGGCCCAACCCCGGCGCCGCGTTCACCGTGGTCACCCAGCGCGGCACCGAGTCTGCGGTGCTGCTGTACTTCCGCCGCGACACCGCGAGCATACTGCGCACCTGGACGCGGTCCCGTGGACCCCGGGCCTGCGGGCGGACCCCCAAGGCCCGGCCCGGCTGGCCGTCTCCCCTCGCGGGCGCAGCCCGTTCCCCGGGGGATGCGGACTGCCGCGGCCCGCGCGACCACCCGGACGACGATCCGGGGTATAGGTGAGCCATGAGCGACTCGCAGCCCTCCACACGGGACGAGACCGAGGCCGAACGGCTCGACCGCAACTTCGCCGATCAGCTCCAGGAGCTACGCATCGCCCAGGCGGGCGTCCAGATCCTCTTCGCGTTCCTGCTCACGATCCCCTTCCAGCAGCGGTTTACGACGCTGACCGACCTCCAGCGGTCGATCTACGTCGTCACCCTGCTCGCCGTCGCCGTCAGCACCCTCGTGTTCATGGCACCCGTCGCGATGCACCGGATGCTCTTCCGGGAGGGGCTCAAGGACTTCGTCGTGCGGCACACCGACACGCTCATCAGGACCGGCCTCTTCTTCCTCGGCGTCGGCATCATCGGAGGCGTCGTCCTGGTCCTCGACGTGCTGCTCTCGCAATCGACCGCGTTCTGGCTCGGTGGCGGCCTGACGGTCCTCGCCTTCACCCTGTGGGTGCTGCTCCCCGCGTCACAACGGCGTCGGCGGCGGCGTGAGGACGCCGAGGCCTGAGGAATGCCGAACGCCCCCGAGCTGGCTCGGGGGCGTTCGGCGCCCTTCGTCGCGACGGACGGCACGGCCTACCTCTACTGGAAGAACGACGGCAACGCCGTCGGCAAGGACACGTGGATCTCGGTGCAGCGCCTCTCGGCCGACGGCCTTCGCCTCGAAGGAGAGCCGAAACGCCTGCTGCGACAGGACCTCCTGTGGGAGGGGCGGCTCGTCGAGGCGGCCTTCGCCCGCGGGCGCGACGCAGCTTCCACCTCTTCTACTCGGCCAACGACTACGGCAGCGACGCGTACGCGGTGGGACACGCCACCGCGTCGTCGCCGACCGGACCGTTCACGAAGGACCCCGAACCGGTCCTGACGAGCACCGACGTCGCGGCCGGTCAGGGGCACTGCGCGATGCTCGAGACCCAAGGACGGCCGGGTGCTCATGGTCTACCACGCGCGGGCGCCCGACTCGGTCGGCTCGGAGGTCCTCGGCCGCACGATGTGGCTCAGCGAGGTCACCTTCGACGGACGCAAGGTCAGCGTCACGCCGCCACGGACGCAACTGCCCACCGGCCTCGGACCGGCCTCTGACCATGCGGCCGGACCGTCACGTCTTGGCCGAGGCGAGCACCTTCCCCGTGTCGGTGCGGACCTCCAGCGCCTGGATTTCGTTGGGCCGCAACGCCGTCGCGCCGGTCACCTTGGAGTAGCCCGTCGCCGTCGCGCGCCACGACGCGGCGGCCGTTGCGTGACCCTTGCCGTCGATGACCCAGAGGACCAGGGCGCCGGTCTTGGGCATGTCCTCGCAGTCGATGTCGAGCTGGGTGCCCCAGCCGCGGGTCACGAGCGCGATGTCGACGCGCACCGAGCTGCCCGGCACCGCGGCCGCGGCCACGTGCGTCGTCGGCGGGGTCGGGGTGGTCGCCTCGGTCAGCTTCGGCCCGAGCCACGCGCCGCCGGCGAAGAACACGGCGGCCGCCGCGGCCGCGAGGCCCGAGAGCCACGTCCGCCGGCGGCGTCGACGGCGGGCGACCTCGCCGAGCAGGCTCGTGACGCGCTCGTCGTCGGGCTCGGTCATGAGCGGGGTCGGCGCGGCGGCGGGGCCGTCGGACAGGTGGGGACCGCCCTCGGGTCCGGCCAGGTCGAGCAGTCGGGGCAGCCCGGACACCTGGCCGAGCTCCGTCTGGCACGGTCCGCACGTGCGCAGGTGCTCGCTGTAGGCGCGGTGGTCCTCGTCGGACAGGCCACCGAGCACGTACGCGCCGAGCAGCACGTGCAGGTCGTCCGATGCGGGGTTCATCGGGTCACTCCCATCTCGTCGAGGATGACGCGCAGGTTGCGCACGGCGTAGTAGGCGCGAGACTTCACGGTGCCCTCCGGCACCCCGACCCGCACGGAGGTCTCGGCGGCGTGAGCCGCTCGTAGTAGAGGCAGCGCTCGATCTCACGATGGTTGGCCTGCAGCCGGCCGAGGGCCTCTTCGACGAGCACCTGGTCCAGCGCCCGGTCGAGGGCGAAGTCCTGCTCGGCGACCTCGACGAGCTGCGCCTGCTGCGGACGGCGGCCGGCGGCGCGGTACTGGTCGACGATGAGGTGGCGGGCGGTGGTGATGAGGTAGGCGCGCAGGTTCTCGGCCTCCGGCGCCTGCTTCCAGACGCGCAGGATGACCTCCTGGACGATGTGTCGTCGACGCGGTTGGCGTCGCTCGTGGCACGCCAAGACGACCCGCCGCAGCATCGGCCCGTGCTCGCGGTAGATCTCCGCGGCCGCGTCGTCGTCGAGCGGCATGCCGCCGCCACCTCCTCACTGGTGCTCCCAGGGTCGGAGACGCCCGCGAGCCGACTCCGGTTCACCGGTCAGCTCCCTGCACCGTCTCACGAGATCACCGAGGACGTATGCCGTCCGCCGCGGTCCCGGCCTAGCGTGGGGCCAGGTGCCCTGCCACCTTCCCGAACCCGGCCCACCATCCAGTCACGGGTGGCCTCTTCCTGTCCCCGGTCCCGGCAGGACCGGCCGGCCGGGCGACCCGGCGGCGATCGAGACGCCGGTGGCGGCCACCGCCGCGCAGGTGCGCAGCCTCGCGAAGGGGGCGGACGGCATACGCGAGTCTGCGTTCGGGGCTCTGGGTGCTGCGGCGGTTCCGGCCCGCTCCAGTCGGCGCCTCGGGTGTGACGCTCACGTCGTCGAGCTCTCAGCTCGACGACCACGACGACGAGCGCTGCGAGAACGAACCCGGCCAGGGCGAACCAGATGCTGTTGGACGGGCCATCACCGGCGTGCCTCCAGGAGTTGCTGCAGCTGCTTGATCTCGGCGGTCTGTGCCGTGTCGATCGCGCGGGCGAGCGTCAGGACCTCGGGCTCTGTCGCCAACCGGAGAGCGGCCTGTGCCATCTGCACGCCGCCTCTGTGGTGGGCGATCATCATGGTGAGGAACTGGCGTTCGGCCTCCACGCCCGTGGCCTGCTGCAGGGATTGCAGCTGCGCCGGTGTGGCCATGCCCATGGCTCCCGCAGCTGTCTCGTTCGGGGTGCTCGAGCTGGCGCTGTCGCGCATCCCCGGCATTCCGGCATGGGTGGCGGACGGTTCCGGCGTGCTCGTCGTGCCGCTAGGACGATCGCTGCCGCTGGTCGGGTCTTGCGAGGGGCCGTCCTCTGGCTGGTGGTGCTCAGCGGTCATCCACGCCATGGGGCGGTCCGGGGAGGTCGCCGGCAGCCCCCAGTGGGCCAGCCAGCCGTACATCTGCCCGGCCTGCTGGGACTGGCTCGTGGCGATGTCGTACGCGACCGCGCGCAGGGTCGGATCGGCGGTCTTGTCGCGGATGATGAGAGCCATCTGCACGGCCTGGTTGTGGTGGGCCTGCATGTCACGGGCGAAGCCGACATCGGCGCCGCCCTCCCGGGGGGCGTCGCCGGCGCGACCGAGCTGGTAGCCGGCGAACCCGGCCAAGGCTACGAACACGGTCACGAGCACGGCCCCCACGAGCGCGACCCGTCCCGTCAGGACGCGCAGGGTCGGCGCGCGAGAGCCGCTCGCATCCTCGGGAGTCCCGGTCGAGAGATAACCGGTGTCGGCGTCCTTGGTCACCGTCACATCCCCTGCGGGACGGGAGCGCCGGTTCCGTCGGTCCCGCCGGTGCATGTTGCGCCCGGCTCCGGGGTCTGGGGCCCTTGGCGGTAGACCTTGACGAACTCGGCCAGGCGCGGGTCGGCGGCGCTGTCGAGGGTCAGCTGCTTGCCCCACGCCGAGGCGACGACGGGAGCGGTCAGGCCCTTGTACGGCGACAGGACGATGTAGGTGTCGGGCAGCGCCGCTGTCAGCTTCTTGACCTGGTCGGCCGGCAGGCCCTCGCGGTAGGTCACCCAGACCGCGCCGTGCTCCATGGAGTGCACGGCGTTCTCATTGGGCACCGGCTTGGTGTACGTGCCGCAGTTGAGCCACACGGGGGCATGCTCGCCACCGGCCGGCGGGGTCTGCGCGTAGGCGACGGGAGTGCTGACGTGGCCCTGGCTGACGGTGTAGGAGCGGACCGCGTCGAGCGTCGGACGGTCGGCGCGCTCCTTGAGCACGACGATGCCGACGGCGGCCACCATGGCGACGATGACCGTGGCGACACCACCCCAGAGCAGGACCGAGCGGCGTCGTTCCTGAGCTTTCTGCGCGGCGGCCATCGTGGCGGCTCGGTGGCGGCGCTCCTCGCGGTCAGCGCCGCGGTTGTGCGGGGTAGCAGGCATGGGACCTCCAGGCAGGGGCCCGCGCGGCACCGTCGCGGCACCGGCAGGGCGGTCGTGTGAGTTGTCGTGCTGGCGCGTGCACCCGGTTCGGACGGGCGGTCCACAACGCATTGCGCGTACCGTAACATCTGAGCATGCGTTCAGATGAAGCGGTCCTCGTGATCGATGCCTGCACCGACCACTGCGTCCACCCGGAGACGGTGCGCCACGTCCGGGCCCGCGCCCTGCCCGAGAACGACCTGGTCCAGGTGTCGGCCGTGTTCAAGCTGCTCGGGGACCCGACCCGGGCCAAGCTGCTCTACGCCCTGCTGGAGGCCGGCGAGCTGTGCGTGTGTGACCTCGCCGCAGCCACCGTTGTCGCAGAGACGACGGTGTCGCAGTCGCTGCGCCTGCTGCGCGCGTCGCAGGTCGTCACCGCCCGCCGTGACGGACGCCTCATGTACTACCGCCTCGCGGACGCGCACGTGCGGATGCTCTTGGACCTGACGCGTGAGCACATGACCCACGAGCACACCGCGACCCAGCCTGCTCCGGTCGAGCACGTGGAGCCCACCACCGCTCAGTCGGTGACCTCTCGCGTCTCTACGCGGCGCGCCGCTTCCACGCGAACGGGAGCAAGCGCATGAGCCACGGACACGGGCATGGACACGGCGGGGGCGGCTCTGCCGCCGGCGCCCACCGCTGGCGCCTGCAGCTGGCCTTCGGGCTGGTCGCATCGTTCTTCGTCGTCGAGCTGGTCGTCGGGCTGACCTCCCAGTCGCTGGCCCTGATCAGCGACGCCGGCCACATGGCGGCCGACGTCGTCGCGCTGGGGGCGGCGCTGGTCGCGACCCGCATCGCCACCCGCGCAGACACCACCGGGCGACGCACGTTCGGCTCCTACCGGGCCGAGGTCTTCGCCTCGGGCCTGGCCGTGCTGCTCATGCTGGGTGTGGCCGTCTACATCTGCATCGAGGCCCTCGGACGCATCGGCGCCGAGCCCGAGGTCGCCTCCGGCCCGATGCTGGTCGTCGGAGCCCTCGGTCTGCTCATCAACCTCATCAGCATCGTGCTGCTGCGCGCCGGCGCCAGCGAGAGCCTCAACGTCAAGGGCGCCTACCTCGAGGTCCTGGCCGACACCCTCGGATCTGTTGGGGTCATCGCCGCCGCCATCCTCGTGGGCACCACCGGGCAGACGTGGTGGGACACCGTCGTGGCCCTGGCGATCGCCCTATTCGTGGCCGTCCGCGCCGTGATGCTCGGCCGCGAGGTGCTGGCCGTCCTCGGGCAGCACGCGCCGGCGGGCATGCACCCCGACGAGGCGGAGCAGGCCCTGTCGGAGATCTCCGGTGTGGTCGAGGTCCACGACCTGCACGTGTGGACGCTCACCTCCGGGATGAACGTCGCCACCGCCCACCTCGTCATGGCAGACCCGCACGCCGGCGCCCCCTCGGCGAACTCCGCCACGATCCTCACCCAGGCCGCAGCGGTCATGCGTGAGCGCTTCGGCATCGAGCACGCCACCTTGCAGGTCGAGCCCGCGGGCTCCAGCGCCTGCGCCCAGACCTCATGGTGAGCGACACCGTCCCGCTGACTCGACGCCGCGCGCTGCAGCTGGCCTCCAGCCTGGTGGCCGTCGGGGGCGCCGCGTTGCTGGCGGGCTGCGGCGCCCGGCACGACGCTGGAAGGGCGGCCCTGGTCCAACGCAGACCTGCACGGGACGGTGCTCGTCGTGAACGTGTGGGGGTCGTGGTGCCCGCCCTGCATCAGCGAGTCGGCCGATCTGCAGAAGGCTTGGGAATCCGTTCAGCGACGACGCCTTCCCGTCCGGTTCCTCGGGCTGGACAAGATGGAGACCCCGGCCACCGGACTGTCCTTCCAGCGCCAGCACCGCATCACCTACCCGTCCTTGGCCTACGACGGCGGCGTCCCGATCCTGGCCCTGCAGGGCAAGGCGGTTGCCACCCCGACGACACTCGTCCTGGACAGGTCCGCCCGCATCGCCGCCCGCGTGTCCGGGCCGGTGACCGCCAGCGTCCTGACCGGACTCATCGACGACGTTCTGGCCAAGGGCTGAGACTATGCACGCTCACCGTCGCAGACTTCGGTCGCGTTGCGGGGCTATCGCTGTTGCCGTCGCGCTGCCGCTGCTTGCTCTGGGTCCGGGGGCTGCGAAGGCCGACGAGCCGGCTCGTGCAGCATCTCAGACGCAGCTCGACAGAATGGTCCCCGCGGCGGCCGCGGCTCCTTCGCAAGTCCCCACACCGACGCCTAGCTGGACCATCCCAGGCCCCATCGACGAAGACCCGGCCCACACCGTCCCGCCACCCACTGAGCCCGGGAACCACTCCTGGGCCTGGGCCGGTATCGCGGCCCTGTTGCTGGGGATCATGCTCACGCTCTGGCTGCGTGACCGGTCCCGGGGAAAGGGCACCGGATGAGCGCCGTGACCCAGGCCCTGACCCTGGTCGCGTTCCCGGTGGCGGCAGCCGCTGCGGGCACGGCGATCTCCATCCTGAGGCCGCCCAGGCCTCGGCTGGTCAGCGCCATCCAGCACTTCGCCGCGGGCGTCGTGGTCGCCGCCCTGGCAGGTGAGGTCCTCCCTAGCCTGCGCGAGGAGGGCAACCTGCCCTACGCCGTCCTCGGGTTCACCGCCGGCGTCGCCGTCATGCTTGCGATGGCCGCCTACTCCCGCCGTCAGGAGGCCGCGGCCGCCCGAGAGCCGACGCCCACAACGGGGTCGGACTCGGCAGCAGCCTCAACCGTGAGCTCGCCACACGGACGCGGACTGGCTACCTCCGTCACCCGACAGGTCGCGCGCCGAGCGGCGGTCGCCCTGCCCCTTGGCCTGCTCGTCGCCGTCGGGATGGATCTCGTCATCGACGGACTCCTCGTCGGTCTCGGGGCAGTCCTCGGTGCGGCACAGGGCATCATCCTCACCATCGCGCTGACTCTCGAGATCCTGTTCCTGTCGCTGTCGCTCGGCAGCGAGCTCACCGAGGCCGGCCTGAACCGGGCCCAGTCCGCCGCGACCGTCGTCGGGCTGGGCCTGCTGACCGCCGTCGGTGCGGTCGGCGGAGCCGCGCTCCTCGCCGGTGCGGGACCAGCCGCCCTCGCCGCCGTTCTCGCCTTCGGCGCTGCCGCCCTGCTCTACCTGGCCGTGGAAGAGCTGCTCGTCGAGGCGCACGAGCAGACCGAGACCACGGCCCTGGCGGCGATGTTCTTCCTCGGCTTCCTCGCCGTCTACGTCCTCGGGGAGCTCACCGGGTAGGGCTACCCGCCCTAGCGCGCCATCACGCGCGGGTCGCCAAAGGCGTACCTGACTCGCAATCCGGCTTCAGCCTGCAGCCCCCAGCCCCCAGCCCGATGAGCAGGTGGGGTTTGCCGGGACCGCGACCGTAGTCCGCAGGCTCCCTTCTAGCCGCTATCATCGGGACATGACAATGACGACGATGGATGTGCCGGCTGCCGCCGACCTGATGCGCGGAGCGGCGCTGTTTCACGGACTGGGAGAGCGGACCCGGCTCGCGATCGTGGCGCAGCTGGCCGCCGGCGAGCGGCGGGTCGTCGACCTGACCACCGTCCTCGGGCTTGCCCAGGGCACCGTCTCGGGGCACCTGGCGTGCCTGCGTGACTGCGGGCTCATCGTCGGGCGCCCCGAGGGCCGGCAGATGTTCTACTCCTTGGCCCACCCTGAACTGATGGATCTGCTCGCCAGCGCCGAGCGTCTGCTCGCGCTGACCGGTGAGGCGGTGGCGCTGTGCCCGAACTACGGCTGCAGCGACGATCTGCCGTCCGCGGCCTCCACCGGGGTCCGGGCACGCGCAGCAGAGGAGGGGGCCACGAATGAGTGACGCATGTGGCTGCGGCGGCGATGAGCCGGTGAGCGCACCCGAGGGCGGCGAAGAGGCGCCGCAGCGGCTGGTCGAGGTCGACGAGCTGCGTGCGGGCGCGGTTGCCGGGGTGCTGCTGGTGGCGGGCTATGTCACCAGGTGGCGGGGCGGCCCGGACGTGCTCGAGCAGGTGCTGTTGTGGGCGGCGCTGCTCGCGGGCGCGTCCACCTTCGTGCCCGGCACGGTGAAACGGCTGGTCAAGGGCAAGATCGGTGTCGGCACGCTGATGACGATCGCCGCGGTCGGCGCGGTGCTGCTCGGCGAGGTGGGCGAGGCCGCGATGCTCGCGTTCCTCTACTCGATCAGTGAAGGGCTCGAGGAGTACTCACTGGCCCGGACCCGTCGCGGGCTGCGTGCCCTGCTGTCGCTGGTTCCCGAGCAGGCGACGATCCTTCGTGACGGAGCCCAGGTCGTCGTGGCCCCGGCCGAGCTGCGGGTCGGGGACCTGATGCTGGTTCGTTCCGGGGAGCGGGTCGCCACCGACGGCGTGATCCGCACCGGCCGAACCGCCCTGGACGTCTCGGCCATCACCGGCGAGTCCGTGCCCGTCGAGGCCGGCCCCGGCAGCGAGGTGTTCGCCGGGTCGATCAACGGCACCGGCGTCCTCGAGGTGCAGGTCACCACGACCGCCGCCGACAACTCCTTGGCCCGGATCGTACGGATCGTCGAGGCCGAGCAGTCCCGCAAGGGCGCCAGCCAGCGCCTGGCCGACCGAATCGCCAAGCCCCTCGTGCCGGGAGTTCTCATTGCCGCCACCCTCATCGCCCTTGTGGGCAGCGTGCTCGGTGAGCCGGCAACATGGATCGAACGAGCCCTCGTCGTACTGGTGGCGGCCTCGCCCTGCGCGCTGGCCATCTCCGTACCCGTCACCGTGGTCGCCGCGGTGGGTGCGGCCAGCCGCCTCGGGGTCCTCGTCAAGGGCGGCGCCGCCTTGGAGGCCCTCGGCGCGGTTCGCGGGATCGCGCTGGACAAGACCGGCACCCTGACCGCGAACCGGCCCCGTGTCGTCGAGGTCACCACTGTCGATGGCGTCAGCCGGGCAGAGGTGCTGGCGGTGGCCGCCGCGCTCGAGGCCCGCAGCGAACACCCCCTGGCCCGGGCCATCCTCGCGGCCGTCGACACGGTGACCGACGCCCAGGACGTCGAGACCGTCACCGGAGCCGGCCTGACCGGCACCATCGACGGACGCCAGGCTCGGCTGGGCCGACCCGGCTGGCTACCGAACGGGCCCCTGGCGGCCGACATCCAGCGGATGCAGCGCGGCGGCGCCACCGCGGTGCTCGTCGAGCTCGACGGGGCCGTGATCGGCGCCATCGCCGTGCGTGACGAGCTGCGTCCCGAGGCCGCCGAGGTCATCGCGGACCTGCGCGGATCCGGGTACACGGTGACGATGCTGACCGGTGACAACCGTGCCACCGCGACCGCGCTGGCCACCGAGGCCGGGATCACCGACGTGCACGCCGACCTCCTGCCGGAGCACAAGGCCGCGATCATCACTCGCCTTCGCGAGCAGCGTCCGACGGCGATGGTCGGCGACGGCGTCAACGACGCGCCGGCCCTGGCGACCGCTGATCTCGGGATAGCGATGGGTGCGATGGGCACCGACGTCGCGATCGAGACGGCCGACGTCGCGCTCATGGGTGAGGACCTGCGGCACCTGCCGCAGGCGCTCGAGCACGCCCGTCACGCCCGCCGGATCATGCTGCAGAACGTCGGCCTGTCCCTGGCGATCATCACGGCGCTGATGCCGCTGGCCCTGTTCGGGATCCTGGGGCTCGCGGCCGTCGTGCTCGTCCACGAGGTCGCCGAGGTCGTCATCATCGCCAACGGGGTCCGCGCCGGTCGTGCCCCGGCCCTGCCGGCCAGCCGCGTGTCCGGCTTGGCTGGGTCGCCCAGCCTCTCGGACGCTCGATGAGCACGCTGCCGCCCAGCCGCCAGGGGGCTCCGGCGGCCGGGCGACGGGCCACCGTGTTCGCCGCCGCGGCCGTGGTGGCGATGGTTGATCTCGGTGTCAAGGTGTGGGCACAGGCCGTGGTGCCACCCACCGGGATCGAGGCGGGCCCGGTGGACCTGCGCCTGGGATACAACCCGGGGGTGGCGTTCTCGTTCGCCGCGGAGGCGCCGCCGGGGGTGGTCCTCGCCGTGACTGCGGTCGTGACCGCGGGGGTGGCCGCCCTCGTGTACCGGGCTGCGCCGAGCGGGTCCCGGCTGCAGCTGCCCGCGTTCGCCGCGGTTCTGGGTGGCGCGGTCGCGAACCTCACCGACCGCGCCGGTGACGGGGTGGTGACCGACTACCTGCACTCCGGCTGGTGGCCCACGTTCAACCTTGCGGACGCGGCCATCGTGGCCGGCGTGATCCTGCTGGTCCTCAGCAACGTGGTCCGCAACGGCCCGGACCGGGCCGACGCGCCCGCCGGTGCACGAGGAGCGCGCAGGTGAGCTCCCGCTCGCCAGCAGGCGCGACAGCACGCCCGGTCACGATGCGGATCGCGGCCGGTCTGGCGCTGCCGTTGACGGCTGCCCTCCCAGGGGTGTGGTTGCGCGTCAGCGGCACGTCTGTTCCCCCGGCAGCCGCGGCCGCCGGGTATGCGGCCGCGGTGATCGGCGCCGCCTTTCTACTGACGTGGGGCACCGAGCTCGCGGAGATCGACCTGGGCGAGGGGCTGGCGCTGGCGTTGCTGGCGCTCATCGCGGTCCTACCCGAGTACGCAGTCGACGTCGTCTTCGCCTGGCTGGCCGGCCAGGACCCGGCCACCTATGCGCCACTTGCGCTGGCGAACATGACGGGGGCGAACCGGCTGCTCATCGGTGTCGGCTGGTCCGTGGTGGCATTGGTGGCGATCACGGCGGCCCGCCGTGCCCGCCGCTCCGGCCAGCCCGTGCCGGGCGCGCGCCAACCGGAGGTCGGCGGCACCACCGAAGCCCACGGGTCAGGTTCCGAGGCTGGAATGGGCCCTGACGGTGAGGGCGGGGAGGCGCGTAGTGCGGTGCGGCTGCAGCGCACTCAGGTGGTCGAGCTCGCCTATCTCGCCGTCGCCACCGCTTACGCGTTGACGCTGCCGCTGCGCTCGAGCCTCACGATCATCGACACGGTCATCCTGTTCGCCATCTTCGGCGCGTACCTGTGGCGGGTCAGGGCCCTCGAGCCCCAGCGCGATCCCGAGCGCCAACGCGAACCGGAGCAGGACCCGGGTCCCGCCACAGACGACAGCGACGATGAGGCCGATGAGGCCGATGAGTTGTTCGGTCCCGCCGCGGCGGTCGCGCAGCTGCCCACACGGGTCCGCCGCATCATCACCGTCGGTATGCTCGCGGCCGCAGCGCTCATCATTCTCGCGGTCGCCGAACCGTTCGCCGAGAGCCTGGTCGCCACCGGCGAACAGCTGCACGTCAGCCAGTTCCTGCTCGTGCAGTGGGTCGCGCCGCTGGCCTCGGAGACGCCGGAGTTCATCGCGGTCCTGCTGCTGGCGCTCAAGCTGCAGTCGTCGGCCGCCCTCGGGGCGTTGATCTCCTCGAAGATCAACCAGTGGACGCTGCTGGTCGGGATTCTGCCGCTGGTGTTCGCGCTCTCGGCAGGCTCACTGACCGGGCTCCCCATCGACCCGGTGCAACGAGAAGAGCTGCTCCTGACCGCCGCGCAGTCGGTGTTCGCGGTCGCGCTGGTGGTCACCGGCACACTCACCCGGGCCGGAGCCTGGTCGTTGCTGGGATTGTTCACCGCCCAGTTCGTGGCCGCGTGGACGGCGCCGGCCGACTGGGCCGGCACCGTGCGGCTGACCATCGCCGGGGTGTACCTCGCGCTGGGTGCCGCCCTGCTGGCGGCACGCCGCCACCATCTGACGCGGGTCATGCGCACCGGTCTGTGGCCCGCTCGCGCGCGGGTCGGGCACTCGTCCGCGCCGCCCGATGGCTCGACCGGCGCGGGCGGCCACAGGTGAGCTGGGGGATCGCGCTCGTGCTGGGTTTCGTGCAGGGACTGACCGAGTTCCTGCCGATCTCCTCCTCGGCGCACATGCGCGTGGTGGCGGCGTTGGCCGGCTGGCCCGACCCGGGCGCCGCGTTCACCGCTGTCACGCAGCTCGGGACCGAGTCAGCGGTGCTGCTCTACTTCCGCCGCGACATCACCGCCATCGTGACGGCGTGGACCCGGTCCGTGCGCGGCAGGGTGCCGCGGTCGGACCCCCACGCTCGCCTGGGGTGGTACGTCATCATCGGCACCGTCCCGATCGGCATCCTCGGGCTGGCCTTCCAGGACACGATCGAGACGGCGCTACGCGACCTGCGCCTGGTCGCGGCCACCCTGATCGTCTTCGGGCTTGTCCTCGGCCTCGCCGACCGGGTCGCGGCCAACCGCCGACCACTGGAGGCGCTCACCACCCGGCAGGCCCTCGCCCTCGGCACGGCGCAGGCACTGGCGCTCATCCCAGGGGTCTCCCGCTCCGGAGGCACGATCAGCGCCGGCCTGCTGCTCGGTTACACCCGAACCGCCGCGGCCCGGTACGCGTTCCTGCTGGCCGTTCCCGCAGTGCTCGCCTCCGGCGGGCTGGAGCTGACGAAACTGGGCGAGGGCCCTGCACCGGAGTGGGGACCCACCGCCCTCGCAACGGTGGTGGCCTTCGGCACCGGCTACCTCGTCATCGCCTGGTTCCTGCGCTACATCAGCACCCACCGGTTCACGCCGTTCGTCTGGTACCGGGTCGGGCTCGGCGTCCTGTTGCTGGGGCTCCTCGGCGCCGGACTCATCACGCCCTGAAGGCCCGAAGCCTGACAAACCCGACGCCGCCCGCGGCCTAGCTGCGCCCAGTGCTGCGCGCAGTGCTGCGGGCAGCCAGACCGGTGCGGCCCCGCGCAATGCTCCTGCGTACCAGTCCCGGACCGCGACCGGCCAGCAACGCCGCGCAGCCCGGCTCGGCCCGCGCGAACGACAGCAACATGCCCAAGGCCAGCAACGTGGTGACCATCGAGGACCCGCCGGCGGACAGCAACGGCAGCGGCACGCCGACCACCGGGACCAACCCGATGACCGAGCCGATGTTGATGACGGCCTGGCCCATCAGCCACGCCATCACCCCGGCGGTGGCGATACGCACGAACGGGTCACGAGCCCTGACCACCAGCCGGTAGCAGCACCATGCGAGCAGCCCGAACAGGACCAGCACGACCAGGGTCCCGGGGAGTCCGAGCTCCTCGCCGATGATGGCGAAGATGAAGTCGTTCTGCGCCTCAGACAGCCACGCCCACTTCTCCTTCGAGGCACCCAGGCCGACGCCCCACCACCCCCCGTCCGCCAACGCATACAGCCCATGCACCGACTGTCCGCACGCGCCGTTCGGGTCGGCACGGCAGGCAGCATCGAGAAAGTTGCTGATTCTTCCCACGCGGTTACCGCTGCCGCCAACCAACAACAGAACACCTGCAGCCACCGCAAGACCACCGACGAGGAACACCCGAAGTGGCGCCCCCGCGACCGACAGCACCGCGGCGATCAGGATGCTCATCACCATGGCTGTGCCCAGATCATGACCGGCGAGCACGAGCGCCAGAACCATCCCCGAGATCGGCACCACATACGGGAGCAGGACGTGCCGCCAGTCCCCGACGCGGCTGCCCTTGTTCGCAAGAATGGTGGCCCCCGTCAGCACCAAGGCGATCTTCGCGAACTCGGACGGCTGAACCGTGACCGGGCCCAACGCCAGCCAGTTCTGGTTGCCGTTGACGTTCACCCCCAACCCGGGAACGAAGACGGCGGCCTGCAGGACCAGCGCGCCCAGCAGCACCGGCCCGGCCAGCCGCCGCCACCCACGCAGGGACACCCGGGCGGCCGCAACGGCCACAACGGCGCCGACAGCGGCGAAGATCAGCTGCCGGACGAAGATGGCGTACGAGGCCTGACCCTGCAGCAGCGCCTCCACACTCGAGGCCGAGTAGACCATGACCAGCCCCAAGACCACGAGCGTCACGGTGACACCCACCAGGAGGTAGTACGTCGTCAGCGGCGACTCCAACCGGCTGATGTGGACAACCGGGCGGCCCTCGAGAACATCCACACCCCCGGGGCCTGCCCCCGGCGGCCGGGACGCCGGAGTGGGCCCTCGCCCGGCCGGACTCACGCCGTCACCGGACCGAGACATCGGCTCGTCAGTGAACCCGCCACCCGCGCTACCGACACCGCGGCGGCCACATCCCGCGCTTGGGTCTGGTCTGGGCAGGCAGCCCCTCGGCCCCGCGAAAAACAACACATGAGTTGCAGTGTCTCCCGGGCCAGGAGATTTACAGCGGACCCACCTCTAGAGATCGTCCCCCGTGTCGTGTGAAGACGTTCCTCAAGGGCGCCGAGCAGCGCGATAGACGATCTCGGGCAGTCGTCGTGTCAGCCCGCGGGTCGCGCCTTGCCACCCATCACCCGACTCGAGTCCTGACAACCTCTCGGCTCGCGACGGCTAGGCCACTACTCGTTCACGAGGACGGGTACGCCGACGGCCGCTGCCTTGGCGCGGCCCTGCAGCTCCTTGGGGACGATGATCCTGACCTTCTCGAGCTCGGTGGGCGGGCCTGCGTGCTGGTGCGCTGGGGCGCTCTCGTCGTTGTGGTAGTCGAAACGGCCGGTACCGATGAGGGCGCCGTTGGCGTCGTAGAAGCCGGCCAGCGCCCCGAACTCGAGCACGTTACTCACGTCGCTGATGATGGTGGCGGACGCGGTGACGGACCTGCCGTCAAAGCGAAGACCCGTCATGGTGAAGCGGTCGTCGAAGGGGCCGGCCGCTTGGACCGCGCTGCCTGGACGGGGACGCAGCGTGGACAGCGACGGCAGGCCGGGCTCCCCCGTGGCCGGGATGTTTCCGGGCAGTGACACGCGGGCGGCTGCAGGCCCCTGAACCGAGGCCGGGCGGGCGGGCGGGCCCGTCACAGCGCGTGTGACGGCCCCGGCCGCCGCGAAGACGGTGACGGCGAGAGCGGCGGCGAGGACGGCCGCGGTGAGGGCCGAGCGCTTCATGGTGGGGTGTCCTTGGGATGAGCGTGGGCCGATGGCCAAGGTGTGCTGAGAGCCGCGCTGCCAGGGTCGTGACGAGCCGTGGTGGGCCACGCGGCATGCGACCGCGGGGCCCACCACGACTCAGCTGGGCACGTCTTCGCGTCCGCGACGCGCCTCGTAGGTGTCACTTGAGGCGCAGGGCGCCGGTGACGACGTCGAAGAGGTCGGTGTTGTCGATCTCGCCACCGAGCTGCTGCGACCCGGGACCGTAGGCAAAGACCGGCACGTCGGCGCCGGTGTGGTTGCCGGACAGGTAGGTGAGCCACAGGCTCGCCTCTAAGGAGCCGTCCTTGACGTCCGCCGGGTCATCCTTGGTGCGGAAGGTCGCGGGCGCGAAGTTCTTGGGGTCCCCGGCACCGGCGCCGTTGATGATGCCGGTGGAGCGGGTGCCGTCCTTCACGTTGCCGGACGCGCGGAGGGTCGCGGAGTTGTTGGCGGTGTTGCCGCTGTCGACGTTGGTCGGGGGCGCGGCGGCCTCGGCGTTGGTGAAGGTGCCCTTCTCGATGATGTTGAAGCCGGCGCACTCGTGGTCGGCCGTCACGATGACGAGGGTGTGGCCGTCGCGCTTGGCGAAGTCCATGGCGACCTTCACGGCGTCGTCGAAGGCCTTGGTCTCCTCGAGCGTCTGGGCGGCGTCGTTGGCGTGGGACCGCTTGTCGATGAGGGCGCCCTCGACCTGGAGGTAGAAGCCGTTGCCGGACTTTGCCTTGGCGTCGAGCAGGTCGATGGCCTTGGAGGTCATCTCGCGCAGCGAGGGCTCGGCGTCCTGCGGGGCGCTCGGGTTCTCGCGCTTGAACTTCTCGATGGTCAGGTTGCCCTTGTTGAACAGGCCGAAGACCTTGCTGCCGCTGGCGCCCTGAAGGTCTGAGCGGGTCGCGACGGTCTGGCTGGCTGGCGAGCCGAGCACGGAGTAGCCCTGTGCCTTGAGCGCGTTCTCATCGGAGGTGTCGAAGCGCGAGAGCCCGCCGCCGAGGATGACGTCGGCGGTGCCGTTGCGGGCGATCTGGTCAGCGATCGGTGTCACGCGGATGTCGCTCGTGGGAAGCGGCTGGCCGGTGATCGCGAGGTCCTGGCACGAGCTGGCGCTGTAGTTCGGGCCCTGGCAGCCGCGCGCGAGGGCATGGCTGGCCTGGCCGGCCGGGGTGGCGTCGGTGATCTCGGCGGTCGAGACGTTGCCGGTGGCGTAGCCCGCAGACTTCGCGAGCTCCATGGCCGTCGGGACGACCTTGCCCTTGGCGTCGACGCCCAGAGCAGCGTTGTACGTCTTGACCCCGGAGGCCCAGGCGGTCGCCGCCGACGCCGAGTCGGTGACGTAGTTGGGGTGGAAGTCGGCCTTGCCCGGCTGACCGGAGTTCTTCTCGACCGAGTAGGTCGCGTTCTGCCCGACGACCGGCAACTGCTCCATGTTGAGCTTGCCGTTGGCGCCGTAGTAGCGCAGTCGCGCGGCATCCACGTGGGTGCGGCCCATGCCGTCACCCAGCAGGTAGACCACGTTCTTGACCCGACCGTCGTCGGCCCCCTGTGCCCCTGCCGCGGGGGCGGCCATGGCACCCGCGGTTCCTGCGACCGCGGCGAGGGCCGCAAGGGCCGCGCTGGTCACCTTCATCCTGGTTCGCATCTGAGCATTCCTCACTCACGTTTCGATGGGCGCCGCAGCCGGCGCCCAGCCGGACGCTAGGGCCGCGAGGGTCGGCTGCGGCCGACGGTCACGTGACCAGACGATGAACGCTCGCCGACGAGCGGCCTGCCGCGCCGGGACCGCGCACGAAGTACTGGTCACAACGCCCGGTCATCAGCGTGAGGTGTTTAGCGTCAAGGGCTGGGCGGGTGCCATGTCTCGTCGTTGGTCTGCATAGCTAATCGAGGTCGTGCTCGGCAGAGTGTGATCGGTGGGTCGACGACGGGCCGGGGCGCCGCGCGAGGGCGGGCCGTTTGCGGGCCTGCATGACTGGCCGGTGCTTGGACCCCTGCTGTGACGTTGGACCGGCACCATGGCACGACCTGGACGAAGGCGCCGGGCGCGCCGCTGCTCACCATGCTCGCCTGGGCCGACAAGGCCACCGCAGCCGGGATCACCATCGACGGCACGGTCGCCGTCAGCACCGACGCGGGCCGGACCTGGAAGGCCGGCGCGGCACGACCAGACACTCCCGCCCAAGCGATCAGCGCGAGCCGCATCACCAACGGCAAGCTCGAAGTGCTCCTGGCCACCCAAGACACTGTCAACGCCATTATCGACGGCGGGGCCACGCTCGGAGCCGCCAACTGAGGAAAGCCCACCATCGGCACCCAGCGTCAAGGAACGCGGGCCGACGCAGGTGAGCCGCGCGCGACCCCAGCGGTGGGGTTGGCCGGGCGACCATCCCCCGCCCCCTCCGGGGCAATGGAATGAAGGCGCGGCCAGGAGCCGGTGGGTGCACCCCGCAGGGGCCGGAGCGAAGCGGAGGACGTCGGGCAGCCCCGGAAGCCGAAGAGTTTGGGGAGGAGATAAGCGACGAAGGAGCGCCGACCCAAAGTCTTCGGTTGGAGGGGCCGAGGCGGAGCCGAGCCGACGTTGCGCACGCCAGCGGGGCCGCGACCATGAAATGCCCCGGAGGTGGAGGGGAAAAGACAGCGGCGCCCGGAGCGAAGCGGAGGGTGTCCGTCAGCCGGCTGAGCAGGCCTGCTTGTGGCCTATTGGGCCCGTTGTTCGTCGCTGGGTCCGCCGGGGTCGGCCTGTCGGTGATGGGTGGCTAGTCGCGACCCGGAGGGGAGGTACCAGACGTGGCGGTGAGGCGCCTCTGGCGTTGATGGCCTCGGTTGTGTTTGGTGCGGTCGTGCAGGCCTGCACCTGGCCGGCCGCTGGCCAGGGTGTCGTCCAACGTCGTCGGCAGCCGCCTTGGGGCTCTCCGCGGTTCGTCGCCTTGTCGTGTCGGTGCCTAGTGGGACAATCCCGACATGCGTTCCTTACCCGCCTTCATCCGCGCGACCGATTCTTGGTCGCGCTACGGGTGCTTGGTCGGGTCTGAGGCCAGACGATGACACCTCCTCCCCCGGCGACGCCCGGTCAGCGATCGGTCGTCGAGACTCATTACGAGCGCGTCGGCCAACAGCCGGTGGCCTTCATTGACGAGACCTACTCCGCTCAGCAGGGGCAGCTGAACTTTTACGTCATGGGCGCGGTCGTCGTCTCGGCCAAGGACCGCGACGGGTTGCGTAGTGACCTCGACGAGCGCGTGGAGAGTGGGTACTGGCACACCACCGATGTCCTGCGCTCTGACGAGGGCCAGGATCAAGCGCTCGATCTGCTCCAGTGCCTGGACGAGGTCCACGAAGCGTGCGTCATCATCCACCGGACCGACGTGGATCCGGATGACACAGACGGCGAGGAGGCCAGGCAAGAGTGCCTCGGCCTCCTGCTGGAGTCCCTGTTCCATGCAACCGGGGGGACTCACGACCCGGTCGGCCTCATGATCATGGAGGAGCGCCGAACCGCCCGGCAGAACAACAACGATCGCCGGACCCGCGCGCAGTTGATCCAGGACAAGCGCATCGACCCGACTGCGCAGCTCCTGCACGTCTCTCCCGGCACCGACCACTTGCTGTGGCTGCCTGACCTGGTCTGCTCGGCCTATCGTCAGCGGCTGTTGGGCCGTGGGACCGCACTCTTCGACGAGGTCGAGCGGCTCGCAACGGTGACCACCTTCGCCGGAGATACAGCAAACCCCCGGCTGCCGTAGCTACACCGGGGGCCAACCTGACTCACACGCATCGCGGGGAGCCGAAGCCTTTGCTGAGAGACACATTACCAAGTTTTCTTGGTAGCGCCCAATCTCATGGAGATATATCTCGATGAGACCCGGTCTTAAATCCTGGTTAGCTCAGTGTCCAGAGGGGGTCGAGCGATCCCAGCCTTGAGCGCGAGGGCCAGTTGTCTCCGTGGCCCTTCCTCTTCTCATCGTCGCGTGGCCGCGACCTGGGGCGCTCGGGCAGGGGTGTCTCTTTATGCTCGTCGCCGGCGCTTGGGTTCATCGACGAGCGGTGCTCCTGCGCCGCGGGTCGACACTCCCCCTTGCTCTAGGGCGCGACGGATCGCTGTCTGGCTGCGGCCGGTGAGCTCGGCGAGCTCACCTGTTGACTGCACCCACAGCGGCGTTGCGAACGGGCGCTTGGCTGCTGCGATGGAAGGTTGGCTTCATGGCTGCGGCGCGAGCTGGGCGGGACGTTGCACGGTTGGTTCTGCCGCGTTCGGGGGCAGTGGTGGCGGCCCCTGGTGTGGGGTGGCAGGTGGTCGACGCGGCAGGTCGCCCGGTTAAGGAGATCACGGCCTTCTTGATCGACATCGCGGCGACGGGCGCGTCGGTGGCAACCCGCCGTTCGTACGCGTATGACCTGCTCCGGTGGTGGCGGTTCTGCCTGGCTGTGGAGGTCCCCTGGCGGGAGGCCTTCCGTGAGGAGGTGCGCGACTTCGTCCTGTGGCTGCAGGGCGCCCCGAACGGCCAGCGGCGCCGGGCCGCGGACCCGGCTGCGTCCGTGTCGGAGGAGAGTTCTTCTTCGGGCGAGCGGTCGACGTCGCGGCCGGCGGCGGGATCGATCAACGCGGTCACGGGCAAGGCGTATCTTCCGGCGGGGTACGCGCCCCGGACGATCAACCACGCGTTGACGGTGATCTCGTCGTTCTATGAGTTCGCGGTCGCTGCCGGGCTGGGCCCGCTGGCCAATCCTGTCCCGCGGTCCTCAGCGCGGGGTCGAACCGGGCCGTCTCGCCGGGTCGGGGCCAGGTCTGGGCTGCCTCGGCGCGGCACCTACCGGCAGCGGCAGCCGCGGATCCAACCGCGGTCCATTGGGGAGCCGCTGCTGCAGGAGCTGTTCTCGGTGTTGGGGAATGACCGTGATCGGGCGTTGGTGGCGGTGACGCTGTCCTCCGGGGTGCGGGCCTCGGAGCTGCTGTCGATGACACGCCATGGCGTCAACGCCGGCGAGGGCGTGTTGAGCGTGGTCGGTAAGGGGCAGGCCGGTCTGCGGGTGTGGGTGCCTGCCGCGCCGGAGTCGTTCGTGTGGATCGCCCGGTACCTCGCCGGTCACGTCCGCTCTGGGTTCGATGCAGGCATGGGCGACCAGCCGCTGTGGATGACGTTCGGCAACCCGCCTCGACCGTTGACGTACTTCACTCTGCGGCAGGTCCTGGGGTCAAGTCCGCTGGGGTGGTGTATGAGGTTGATCCCTCGGTTGGGCGTGTCGGTCAGGCCGTGAGGGCCTGAAGTTCGAGGTCGGTGCTCACCTCCTCGGCGTGCTGGGTGTCGACGGCTTGGGCGCGGGCGAGGACGTCGAGTCCGAGGTAGCGGCGGCCTTCGGCCCACTCGTCGTGTTGCTCGGCCAGGACGGCGCCGACGAGCCGGATGATGGATGCGCGGTCGGGGAAGATCCCGACCACGTCGGTGCGTCGGCGGATCTCGCGGTTGAGCCGTTCGTTGGGGTTGTTCGACCAGATCTGACGCCAGACCTCCTTTGGGAACGGCGTGAACGCGAGGATGTCGGCACGAGCGTCCTGGAGATGTTCGGCGACGGCGGGAAGCTTCTCGGCCAGGGCGTCGACGACACGGTCGAACTGGGCGTGGACGGCGTCGGTGTCGGGCTGGTCGTAGATCGAGTGCAGCAACGCCTTGACCCATGGCCAGGACGACTTTGGGGTCGCGGACATCAGGTTCGCTGCGTAGTGGGTGCGGCAGCGCTGCCAGGCAGCGCCCGGGATGGTCGCGGCGATCGCGTTCACGAGCCCGGCGTGCGCGTCGGACGTGACGAGCTTGACGCCGGCCAGGCCGCGGGCTGTGAGGTCGCGGAAGAACGCGAGCCAGCCGGCGCCGTCCTCGCTGGTGGTGACCTGCACGCCGAGGATCTCGCGGTGCCCATCAGCGTTCACGCCGGTGGCTACCAGCACGTGCACCGGCACCACCCGCCCACCTTCGCGGACCTTGAGCACGAGCGCGTCGGCGGCGACGAAGGTGAACGGCCCGGCCTCTTCGAGCCGACGGGTGCGGAACTGCTCGACCTGCTCGTCGAGCTCCTTGGCCATCACCGAGACCTGGGACTTCGACAACCCGGTGATGCCGAGGGTCGCCACCAGCTTGTCCATCCGCCGGGTCGAGACCCCGAGCAGGTAGCAGGTCGCCACCACACTGGTCAGTGCTCGTTCGGCACGCTTCCTGCGTTCGAGCAGCCACTCCGGATACAGGCTTCCCTGGCGGAGCTTGGGCACTGCGACGTCGAGAGTCCCGACCCGGGTGTCGAGGTCGCGGTGGCGGTAGCCGTTGCGGGAGTTGACCCGCTCCGGGCTCCGCTCGTTGTAGCCGGCGCCGCACACCGCGTCGGCCTGGGCGGAGAGCAGTGCGTTGACGAACGTGGTGAGCAGCTCCCGCATCAGATCAGGGCTCGCCTGGGACAGCTGCTCGTCGAGGAAGCGGGCAGGGTCGATACTGGGTACAGCGGTCATCGTTGTGGTTCCTTCTTCGAGTCGGTTTTCGCAGATCACTCGAAGGATCCACCCGGTGGCCGCGCCTACGTTGGAGGCACGCGCTCACTCAGGTCCGTCGTACACCACTCTGCTGGACTTCACTGGTCCTGGAGCGGGCCAACGCGAAGCTCGGCGCGAACCTGACGTGGCACGACTTCCGTCACACCTTCGCTCACCGTCTGCTGGCCGACGAGCGGATGACGCTGACCGATGTCCAAATGCTGCTGCGGCATCGCAACATGGATACCTTGCAGGCGTACTCGGCGGCCCGGCTCGATGAGCTCGTCGCCTCCCTGCATCGGCATCTGAGCCGACCGGCGCCAGCCGCGGCCCGGCCCGCGCCGGGCTACGCCGCCAGCGACCTGCACACCCTTTTCCCGGGCGTGACGCTGTGACCACGCACTTGGCGAAGGGCGGCAGGCCAAACAACCCCCCGCTGCAGCCGATGACGTTCACTCAGGTCCAGTTGGCGGCCACCGGGCAGGACCTGGGGTCGGCTGCCCGGTCGGTGCTGGAGCCGTTGATGGTGAGCCTGATCTGCCACTGGCGCCCGGTGACACCGCAGTTGCCTCGCGCCACCCGTGATGGCTCGGCTACGCGTGCGACGAGCCGGCTGCTGGACTGGCTCGAAGGCCACCCGGGCACGACATGGCGCCAGCGGTGGGAGGCAAGTGAGTCCGCTGGGGTGCGCGGGACCGCCTGGTATGAAGCCGCCGGCTTCGGCCGACCGGCCCTGCGGTCAGAGATCAGGTACGCCCTCAACGCCGTCCTCGTGCTCAAGGCGGTCCGCCCCAGCCACGTGTGGATCATGGAAAGCCGGCGGGAACGACTCTGGACCGACTTCGTCGAGGTCCACGACACCGACCTGTTCGCCCACGTCGCGGCCATGACCGCGCAGGCCCCCCACCCCGACCAGACGACCTGGCGGGTACGGACCAACCTGGTCAACCTGTGCCTGGTCACCGGACGGTCCCTGACCGAGCTGACTGGCGCTGACTTCATCAGCGCCCGGCGCGAGCTGATGGACCGCCAGCGGGTGGGTCACCGCATGCACACCACCTGGGAGTACGCCCGCCGCGCGGGGCTGCTCCCCGGGGAACCGGACTACATGCTGCAGGTCACCAGCGCCCCTCCCCTGACGCCCGAGCAGCTGGTGGCCCGGTACAACATCGAGGACCCCGACATCCGTGCCGTGTTCGTGGAGTACCTCACCGAGCGGTGCACCGAAACCGACTACTCCACCCTCAACGGCATCGCCATCCACCTGCTCGGGAAGTTCTGGTGCGACATCCAGGCCCACCACCGCGGCATCGCCACCTTGCGGCTGACCTCGGAGCAGGCCACCGCCTGGCGCACCCGGGTCGCGACCCTCTCGAACGGGAAACCGCGAAAGGACTGGGCCCAGCTGCTCGCCCGGGTCCGGTGCTTCTATTCCGACATCTCCCACTGGGCCCACGAGGACCCCGCCCGCTGGGCGCGCTTGATCCGCGCGGTCAGCGCGATGATGTCCTCGAGCTCGTCCAGCGCCATCTCAGCGACGAGGCCACGCACCTCGTCCACGCCAGCCGCGCCCTGAGCCACGGTCAGCAGCCAGGCGTGCAGCGCCTGCTGGTGCTTGGCCAGGTCTAGCGACCGCGGCTTGGGAGCGTGGGCCGGGTCCAGCTCGTGCACCCGCCACAGCAGGCTGTTGATCGTGCGGGTCCGGGTGTTCACCAACGCTTCTCGCCGGTCGACCAGCAGCTTCGCCTCCCGGGAGGCCTTGTCGTGCGAGGCCACCGGCAGCTCCGGTTCGCGCAGGAACGCGCGCGCGACCGCCAGCGCGTCGATCGGGTCCGACTTGCCCCGGGTGCGCGCGACCCGGCGCTGCTCGGCCATCATCTTCGGCGGGACCCGCACCACCGCCTGCCCGGCGCCGAGCAGGTCTCGCTCCAGCCGCGCGGACAGGTGCCGGCAGTCCTCGATCGCCCAGGTCAGCTCCTCGCCGAACTGCTGCCGGGCCCACCCCAACGCCTTCAGATGCCCGGCCGTGGTGGCCGCGACCGTCAGCTGCCCGACCTGCTTGCCGACCGCGTCGACAGCGACGAACGTGTGCGTCCGCTTGTGTACGTCAGCGCCAACAACAACCATGGTGGTTGCCTCCTTCACCTGATCAGTGACTGGACGGTTGGGCCGGTCGGCGGACACATCTCAGTGGGGGCGATGCCACGCTCCTATCAAGTCACGCCGGCCGGTCCGTCACACCGGTCGCCGGCAAAACGCATGAACGCCAACCCGGGGGCGGCACCGAGGCTATGAGCCAGACGACCAATGATCAGGACCCAACCACCGCGTGAGCGGTGCTGTCACCCTGACACTGAGACCGAGGCTAGCGGCGACCTCCGACAAGGCAGCGAGGTTGTTTCGAAAGGGGACCCTCCAACGGGACCCCTCCTCCGCAGCCGGCGGCGCACCAAGCCTGTGACTCCCGGCGGAAGTTGGCGGGCTCCTGCCGGGACTAAGTGGCGGTGGGCTGGCCGGGCGTTCGATCCGCTGACCAGCTGGCCGTGGGTGCCGTCGTCGCGGTGAACGGACCTGACGGGCAGGAGTGGGGCGACGGAGCCACGACGGTGTCCGGCGCCACTGTTACCCAGCGCCTTGGCGATGGCCTCCCGGCCGGGGACTTCCAGGTCGCTTGCGCTCCGTGTCCGGTGACGGCCACCCTGTCGACGGGACCTTCCGCTTCACCGTTGAGGCGGCGCCTGAAAGCGCGAGCACATCTGAGCCGTCGCCCGAGCGTGCCGACGAAGGGGCGACACCGACCTGGCCGCCTACAACGCGATGCTCGCACGCCTGGCCCGGCGCGCCGATGCCACCGCCCCTGGGCGCACCCAGCAACCAGGGGCCCCCCAAGCGCTCGGCGGAGGTGTCGAGGGACTGAGCGGCTACCAGGTCAGGTCTGAGCACTCGTGCTGCTGCTGGGCCGTCTCCACCTGGAGCGTGGCGTGGGCGATGCCGAAGCGATCCCGCAGGATGTCCCGCGCGGCGGCCAGGACCGCGGCGTGATCCGATCCGCTGCTCGCGACGAGGTGAGCGGTGGCGACGTTCATCCCGGAGGTCAGCACCCACAGGTGCAGGTCGTGGATGGCGCTCACGCCGGGCACGGCGCTCAGCTCTCGGCTGACGGCCTCCGGGTCGATGCCGGCGGGTGCGTGCTGGCCGAGTACCGCGACGACCTGCCGCCCCAGGGTGACGGCACGCACGATGACGAAGATGGCGATCGCCAGGGCGACGACGAGGTCCCAGACCGGTCGCCCGGTGGCGATGATCAGAACACCGGCGACCATGACACCGACGGAGCCGGCAGCGTCGGCCACCACTTCGAAGTAGGCGCCCCGGACGTTGAGGCTGTCCTTGGACCCGCTGCGCAGCAGCAGCATGGAGACAAGGTTGATCACCAGGCCCACGAAACCGACCGCGAGCATCACGCCCGAGGGTAGGGACGGGTCCTCGCCGATCCGGCTGATCGCCTCGACCACCACGTACACCCCGACGCCGAGCATGATCAGCACGGTCAGGCCGGAAGCGAAGACTTCCGCGCGGTACGAGCCGTAGGTTCTTCTTCCGGTGGGGTCGGGGCGGGTGGCGATCCGGGTGGCGAGCAGGGACGCCCCCAGGGCCACGACGTCGGCGGCCATGTGCCCGGCGTCGGAGATCAGCGCGAGCGAGCCGGAGATCAGCCCCGCTGCCAGCTCGACGGCGAAGAACGTCGCGGTCAGGAAGAACGCTGCGGCGAGGCGGCGGCGGTAGCGCCCGCCGGCGTGCTCAGCGACGGGGGCGTGAGCGTGCCCGGCGCCCATCAGCGGATCCCTTCGTGTCCGGTGTGCTCGCGGCACACGTCCAGCAGCATCCGCACGTGGGTATCGGCCAACCGGTAGTACACCCGGCGGCCCTCTCGCCGGTTGCCCACCACCCCCGAGGCCCGCAGTAGACGCATCGTCTGGGACACCGACGCCTCTGGGACCTGCACCGCTGCGGAGATGTCGCACACGCACAGCTCACCGGCCTCCAGCAGCGCGTAGAGGATCTTGGTGCGCCGTACGTCACCGAGCAACCGGAACAGCTCGGCCAGCGTCCCTGCCTCGGCGTCGTCCGGGACGCTGGCGCGGACCAGCGCCACGCGCTGCGACAGGGGATCATCACCGACGCAGCCGTCCAACGGCAGGACCCGACCCATGGGCATCTCCTCATCTACGCGGATCTTCAGATAACGTCACCCTAGCGCTGCGATCGCCGTGGGGTCGCAACCGGTCGATCGGTCTTCAGACCCATGTCGCTGTCAGGGACGCAGGCGGGGAGGAACGTATGCAGGACGACCCGGGCGTTACGGGGCCGGTGTGGCTGCCGACCGCACCGGCGTCCCTGGAGACGATGCTGGCACCGACGCTGCAGCCCGTGCCGGTCCTTCCGGTGCTGGCGGTGGTGCTGCTGGTGCTGTACCTGGCGGGCGCGTGCCGGCTGTGGCTGCGGGGTCGGCGCTGGTCGATCGGTGCGACCATCTCGTTCACGGTGGGCTGTGTGGTGCTGGCGCTGGTGACCGGTGCGGGCATCGAGGGGTACGGGTTGCGGCTGTTCTCGGCGTTCATGTTCCAGCAGCTGACGTTGATGATGCTCGTCCCACCGCTGCTGGTGCTGGGGCGGCCCGGCACGTTGCTGCTGCGCGCGACCCCGCACCGGGGGGTGGGCACGGTGGTGCTGGTCACGGCGCGGCGGGCCCTGCGCAGCCGGGTCAGTCGGGTGGTGCTGCACCCGGCGGTGATGGTGCCGTTGTTCCTGCTGGCGTTCTACGGGCTGTACCTGGCCGAGCTCGCCGACCCGCTGCTGCGCACCTGGACCGGGCACCTCGCCCTGGAGGTGGGGTTCCTGGTGGCCGGTCTGCTGTTCACCGTGCCGGTGCTGTCCACCGACCCGTTGCCTATCCGGCAGACCCATCACGGCCGGGCACTGGACCTGCTGCTGGAGATGCCCCTGCACGCGTTCTTCGGGGTGATCGTGATGATGGCCACCGCGCCGATGGTCCCGCTGTTCGCCGCGCCGCCGGCCGGCTGGGGGATCGATCCCCTGCGCGACCAGCAGCTGGCCGGTGGGCTGGCCTGGTCCTACGGGGAGGCGCCGGGACTGCTGATGCTCCTGCTGATCGCCAGCAGGTGGCAGCGCAACGACACCGAGCGCTCCACCGCCCGAGACCGGCAGATCGACCGCGACGGCGGCGCCGACGCCGAGCTCGAGCAGTACAACGCCTACCTCGCGCGCTTGAACGGCTCGCGGCCCTCGGGGGCGCCACCTGCACAACCGTGATGGTCGAGCCTCACGGGACCGCAGCATCGGACGTTGTCGACACCGCGGTGGTGGTCTTCTCGACGATGTCCTGGCCGAGCCGTATCCCGGTGTAGGCCGCGACGGCCATCAGCACGAGGAACCCGACGATCAGGCGCCACTCCAGCCACGAGGGCCACACGCGGGTGACCCACACCCGGCCCGGCACCCGCAGGGCTCGCACCCGCTGGGCCCGCACCCGCAGCGTCGGGGCGTGGTCGTCGGCCGCGCGGAGCCGCCGCGGGAAGGGGCGGCGGCTGCGGTCGCGGCCGGGTCGTCGACTGCCTGCCAGCGCACCGCTGACGACAGCGGCCGCCGCCAGGACGTAGACGGCCGTCTGCGGCGTGGTGCCCAGTCGCGCCGCCGGGGTGAGCGTGGTGCGCAGCGGGAGCGAGGCGATGAGCTCCTCATCGGTGAACAGACCGGTCCGCGCCACGACCGTCCCGTCCGGCATGATCATCGCGCTGACGCCCACGGTGGAGACCTGGACGGTCGACCTGCCGTGCTCCACCGCCCGGAAGCGGGACATCGCCAGCTGCTGGGTCGACTCCGGGGTGCGCCCGAACGAGGCGTTGTTGGTCGGGATGACGATCAGCTCTGCCCCGTCGAGGACCCCTTCGCGGATGAGGTCTGCGTAGGCGACCTCGAAGCAGATCCCGGTGGCCAGGCGCACGTCACGTCCGAGCGCGTCGATCCACACGTCCATGACGGCGGGGTCGCCGCCGGCTGCCATGTCCGTGGCGACCCGGTCGACGAGCGGAGTGAGCTGGCGGAAGAATGCGCGGAAGGGGACGTACTCCCCGAAGGGGACCGGGTGCTGCTTGGCGTAGGCGTCGCCACTCCCCGCACCGGCGGTCCAGGAAATGATCTCGTTGTAGCGGATGTCCTGCCCGTCGGGGAACCGCTGGGTTCCCAGCAGCAGTGGGGCGCCGACCGCTGCGGCGGCGCGGTCCACGGTCGAAGCCTGCGCCAGGTCGGTGCGGGGGTCGATGTCGGCGGCACTCTCCGGCCACACCACCAGGTCCAGCTTGCGCCTTCCGGCGGTCGCCGCGAGCCGCTCGGTGCCTTGGGCGTGGTTGGCCGTGACGTCGCGGGCCTGCTCGGCCCAGTCGGCGCCCTGCTGCGGGACGTTGCCCTGGACGGCGCCGACCAGCAGTGAGCCGTTCTCCGGGCCGGCTGTCAGGGGAAGCCGGCCCGGGGCGCCGGCCAGGAGCACCGCGGCGAGCAGCGCCCGAGTCGCGGCGATAACCGCGGTGCGGCGCAGGTACTGCAGCGCCAGCGCGATCAGCGCCCCCGTCACGGCGACGAACGCGGAGACCAGGACCTCCCCTCCGTAGGGCGCGAGACGTAGCAGGGGCGCCTCGGTCTGGGAGAACGCCAGGAAGCCCCACGGGAAGCCCCCGAAAGGCCAGGAGCCGCGGACCTGCTCGATGGCGACCCACAGCACGGCTGCGGTGACCGCCTGGGCCAGCGGGCGACCGGTGAGCCAGACGGCCCTGCGCGCGTAGGTCCACAGCGCGCCGAAGCCGGCGACGTACAGCGCCTGGAACACGCTGAGCGCGACCCACGGGAGCGCCGATCCGGTGGCCTGCACTGCCCAGTGGACCAGCGGCAAGAAGAAGGCCAGCCCCCAGACCAGGCCGATGCCTGCGGCGCGGACCAGTGACGCGCCGCGCATCGCGAGCAGCAGGCACGCCATGCCGGCGTAGGCCAGCGGCCACCATCCCCGGTCAGGAAACGCGAGACTCGTCGCCCAGCCACCCACGCCTGCTCCGACCAGCACCAGCCCCGGCGGCATGAGGCCAGGCAATGAGGCGCCACCGTTGCGGCGTCGCGCATTCACGCGCTCGACCTCCTGCCGGGGCGACCCGGCGCGGACACGAAGCACCAGCAAAGCGACGCCGGTGACGATCGCGGTGTCGGCGATGTTGAAGGTCGGGAACCACCCGCTGTGCAGGTAGTCGGTGACCACCCCGTCCCCAGCCCGGTCCACGACGTTCGCGATCGCCCCACCCAGGACCAGGGCGAGGGCAGGCAACCGCCCGCGCGAAAGAGCGGCGCCGGTCCGCCAGGCGACCACACCGACCGCAGCCGCTCGGCCTCGTGCTCCTCGGCTTCCTCGCCGCCGGGGGTGGTCTCGTCGTCGCTGCAGCCGCAGGCGTCGCTCATCGTGCACTCTCCTTGGCGATCGGGTCAGAGGTGGTGGGACTTGCGTAGGTGGGGCACAAGGCCACAGCGTTGCCGGTCGCGGCCAGCAGGCCCTCGGCCACAGCGAGAAGGTCCATCAGCTCCGGGCGGGTCAGGTGGTAGACCGACGCGCGTCCCTGCGCGCGGTAGTCGACCAACCCGCAGTCCCGCAGGCAGGCCAGGTGTGAGGACACGGTGGACTGGCTCAGGCCCAGCTCGGTGCACAGGTCCACGACCCGCGCCTCGCCCCTCGCCAGGCGGCGCACCAGCGCCAGGCGCGTCGGGTCGCCCAGGCCTCGGAACAACGCCCCTGCGGGCGCGAGCTCGGCCCGGCCACTTACATCAGGACTTGCGGTGATCATCGGCATGGGTCGATGCTAGCGCCTATCGGGTGTGGGTTCGACCCGGTCGGGCTCTGGAGGCTGCTGTGTCCGATCTATCGGCCGCCCCGGCCACAGCCGCGAGTAGCGCGCGGGCCTCGCACCGCAACCAACCGAAAGGCCCCTCGATGGACTTGGCCGTAGCCGTCCTGCAGGCCGTCGGTCTGTTCCTCGTGACCAACATCGACGACATCATCGTGCTCTCACTGTTATTCGCCCGCGGCACCGGCGCCCCAGGCACCACCGCCGAGATCATCGCCGGGCAGTACCTCGGCTTCGGCGCCATCCTCATCGCCTCCGTCCTGGTCGCACTCGGCGCCAACGCCTTCCTGCCTGAAGACGCCATCGCCTACTTCGGACTCATACCCCTGCTCCTGGGCCTCTACGCCGCCTGGCGGGCCTGGCGTGGCCGCGACGACGACGGTGACGACCCGGGCAAGGCCGTCGCCGTCTGGACCGTCGCAGCGGTCACCTTCGCCAACGGCGGCGACAACATCGGCGTCTACGTCCCGGTCTTCCTCACCGTCGGCCCCGCCGCGACCGCCGCGAACGCCGTCGTGTTCCTCGCCCTGGTCGCCGTGCTCGTCCTGGCCGCCAGGTACGTCGCCACCCGACGACCCATCGCCGAAGTCCTCGAACGCTGGGAACACGTCCTGTTCCCCCTCGTCCTGATCGGACTGGGCATCGTCATCCTCCTCGAGGGCGGCGCCTTCGGGCTGTAGAGCCGTTGGCCGTTCCCGGTGGCGGCGGAGAAGGTCATCGTCGGCGGGCGATTGCCGGTCACGGTTCTCGGCCGCCCCCTGGCCTGCTGCCGATGCGCGGACGGCGGTCGCGGCTCAGAGGTACCGACAGACGTCGGTCGGGTCGCAGGCCCCGGGGTCAGGTGCGGCGGCGGCGTCTCGCAGCTCGGTGACGTTCTCGCGCAGCGCCTGAAGGTCCGCGATCTGGCGGTCGAGCTGGTGGACGCGGCTGTCGAGCAGCTGGCGGACGTGGTGGCAGGGCGCCGCACCGGCGTCTCGTACGTGCAGCACCTCTCGGATCTGCGCCAGGGTCAGGCCGGCGGCCTGACCACGGCGGATGAAGTTCAGTCGCTGGAGGGTCGCGGGCTCGTAGTCGCGGTAGCCGGTGGTGGTGCGCTCGGGCGCCGGGAGGAGCCCTGCCTGTTCGTAGTAGCGCAGCGTCTTGGTCGTGGTGCCGCTCGCCTGGGCCAGCTCTCCGATACGCACATCGCCTCCAGCTGCCGAGCCTACCGGCCTTGACCTTCCAGTGCGCTAGAAGGTCCAGGCTGGCGCCTGGAGCAGGACCGACGACGAAGGGATCTGGCATGAGCGCGGGCTATGACGTGGACCTGGCGGTGGTCGGCTCCGGTGGTGCGGCGATGGCGGCTGCGATCACCGCTCGGCAGACTGGGCACACCGTGGTCCTGATCGAGCGCGGCGTTCTCGGTGGGACCTGCGTGAACATCGGCTGCGTGCCGTCCAAGACGCTCCTGGCGGCCGCCGGCGCCCGACACTCCGCCCTGACCAATCCCTTCGACGGCGCTCCCACGTCCGCAGGTGGCGTAGACCTACGAGCGCTGGTTCACCAGAAGGACGAGCTCGTCGAGCGCATGCGCAGTACGAAGTACGCCCACGTCGCCGCCGCCTATGCGTTCGAGGTCGTGCCTGGGCACGCCAGGTTCCTCGATCGCGACACGCTCGCGGTCGACGGCGAGCCGCTGCGCGCCCAGGCGTACGTGGTGGCCACCGGGGCCGCGCCGGCGGTGCCCGAGCTGGCGGGTCTGGACAGCGTGGACTGGTTGACGTCGACGACGGCCATGGAACTCGAGCAGGTGCCGAGGTCCCTGGTGGTGATCGGTGGCGGCTACGTCGGGCTCGAGCAGGCGCAGCTCTTGGCCCGTCTCGGTGCGAGGGTGTCCCTGGTCGGGCGCGTGGCCCCCCGGGCCGAGCCGGAGCTGGCCGAACGCCTGCGTGCGGTCTTTGCCGAGGACGGCATCGGTGTCCTCGAGGAGCACGCCGTCGCCGTCTCGGTCGACGGAGGCGAGGTCGTCGTACGGGCCGCCTCGGGTGCTGCCGTCCGCGCAGAACGGCTGCTGATCGCCACCGGTCGCACGGCCCGCACCGACGGGCTGGGGCTCGCCGCAGCCGGCGTCGACGTCGACGAGCGGGGTTTCGTCGTCACGGATGAGTTCCAGCGCACGACCAACCCGCGCGTCTACGCCGCAGGCGACGTGTCCGGTGCCCCGCAGTACGTCTACGTCGCCGCCGCCGCAGGCCGCGCCGCCGCCACCAACGCACTGACCGGCCCGGACGGTCCTGGGGCGCGGGTCGACTACACCGGCCTGCCCACCGTGGTCTTCACCAACCCCCAGCTCGCCTCGGCCGGGCTGAGCGAGAAGGAGACCCTCGAGCGCGGCCACGACTGCAGGTCCCGAGTACTGAACCTCTCAGAGGTCCCGCGCGCCCTGGTCAACCGCGACACCCGAGGGGCCGTGAAGATCGTCGCCGACGCCACAACAGGCAAGGTCCTGGGGGTGCACGCCCTCGCCGACGGTGCCGGCGAGATCATGCTCGCCGCGACCTACGCCATCAGAACCGGCATGACGGTCGACGACCTCGCAGACACCTGGGCGCCCTACCTGACCATGGCCGAGAGCCTGCGGATCGCCGCAGGGCTGTTCCGCAACCATTTGCCGACGTCCTGCTGCGCCTGACCGGTCCAGCGCCCTCGACGCCCCCGCTGTCATTCCGGCCGCGCTATGTGCTGACCGCACCAAACCCGGCACTGTCGCTCGCGACCCGGATGCTGTGGCCAGCTTCGGCCCCATGCCGCCGAGCTCAGCCACACGCCCGGTTCTACACCTGGCGGCGGCTGGGCGCTCTGGGCCGCCCGCCGTTCCGCGCTGAGCCGAACCAGGCGCTGCCGCCGACCGTCTCACGCCATCGCCGGAAACGAACGTTTCCGCTACACCGGAGTCGAGATTCCGGTGAGGTCTGACATCGACCCGGATCGTGTAGCGGAACTCAGTGCCGAAATCTACGGTTCGGAACTTCCCGGTGGGGATGAGTTTCGCTACGCTCGACCGGTGGGGCATCTGCTGGGGTACGCGCGCGTGTCCACCGCTGATCAGGACGCGGCGTTGCAGATCGACGCCCTGAATCGGGCGGGGTGCTACCGGGTGTTCGTCGACACGATCTCCGGATCGCTGCAGCAGCGCCCCGAGCTGGACAAGCTGCTCGACCAGCTGCGTCCAGGGGACACCCTGGTGGTGTGGCGCCTGGATCGGCTGGGCCGGTCGATCCGGCACCTGATCGACCAGCTGCAGGTCCTATCCGACCGCGGCGTGGGGTTCCGGTCCCTGCAGGAGACGATCGACACGACCTCCCCAGGAGGACGGTTGGTCTTCCACGTCTTCGCCGCCCTGGCCGAGTTCGAGCGCGACCTGATCCGGGAGCGGACCAACGCCGGCCTGGAGGCCGCCCGCGCACGGGGCCGCACCGGTGGGCGCCCCTCGGCGCTGTCCGGCGACCAGGTCCGGGCGGCCCGGCGGATGTATGAGCAGAAGGACATGACGGTCGCCCAGATCGGTGAGGTGCTCGGGGTTTCCCGCACCACGATCTACCGGGCACTGAACCGCCCACCCGCTGCGCCGGCCTCGCCGCGACGAGCCACGAGCGCCGTGTAGCAACGTGGATGCGGGCGGGCGGTGGCAGATCCTGCGGCTGCATGTCGAGGACCAGGTCCCGCTCGCCGCGCTGGCCCGGCATCACGGCCTGGGTGTGCGCACGCTGGAACGCTGGCACGCCCGCTACCGCGCAGGCGGCCTGGCCGCCCTGGACCGGACACCGCGGGCGGACGTCGGCGGGCACCGTCTGCCGGCGGAACTCGTCACGCTGATCGAAGGGCTGGGCCTGACCCGGCCCCGCCCACCAATCGCCGCGATCCACCGGACGGTGGTGAAGGTCTGCGCCGGCGCCGACTGGCCGGTCCCGTCCTACGGCGTCGTCCGCTCGATCATCACCGCCCTGGACCCCGGCATGGTCACCCTCGCCCTTGAGGGACCAGGCTCCTACCGGGACAAGTACGAGCTCGCGGTGCGCCGGGCGGCGGACCGGCCCAACGCGATGTGGCAGGCCGACCACACCCTGCTGGACATCGTGCTCGTCGGCACGGATGGCAAGCCGGCCCGGCCGTGGCTGACCGTCGTCATGGACGACTGCTCGCGCGCGATCTGCGGGTACATGGTCTTCTTCGGCGCGCCGGCCACGATGAACACCGCCTTGGCGTTACGGCAGGCGATCTGGCACAAGAGCGACCCACGGTGGCCGATGTGCGGGATCCCCGAGGTGCTCTACGTCGACCATGGGTCGGACTTCACCAGCGACCACCTGGCCCGCACCACCGTCGACCTGCACATCCGCCTAATCCACTCCGCCGTCGCCCGACCACAGGGGCGGGGCAAGGTCGAGCGGTTCTTTGGAACCGTCAACACCGAGTTGCTCACCACCCTGCCCGGACACCTCCACCACGGTGCCGGGCGCTGGCCGGCGCCGGCCCTGTCCTTGGCCGACCTGGACGGCGTGGTCGGGGCGTTCGTCCTGGACTACAACGACCGCACCCACAGCGAGCTCGGCATCTCGCCGCGGGCGGCGTGGATCGCCGACGGGTGGCTGCCACGCACCCCCGACAGCCTCCAGGCTCTGGACGGGCTGCTGCTCAGCGTGGCCCGATCCAGAACGGTGCGCCGCGACGGCGTCCACTTCCAGGGCCTGCGCTACGTCTCCCCGACCCTCGCCGGCTTCGTCGGGCGCCCCGTGGTCATCCGCTACGACCCCAGAGACATCACCGAGATCCGCGTCTTCGACCACGACCAGTTCCTGTGCGCCGCCGTCGACCAGGACCACCACGGGCGCCAGATCAGCCTCAAGGAAGTCCAGGCCGCCCGCAACGCCCGCCGCCGCGCGCTGCGCCGAGGCATCAACGAGCGGATCGCCATGGTCGGCGCCCACACAACCGACCCCCGTGCCAGGCCACTGCCGCCACGGACCCCAGCCTCGGGCCCGGTGAAGCTCAAGGTCTACAAGGAGGACCTACGGTGAGCGAACGCTTCATCGTGACCAAGGAGCACCGCCGCTTCACCGAGTTCGCCGACTCCGTCCGGCGAGGGCGCACCATCGGGCTGTGCTTCGGACCGGCCGGGGTCGGCAAGACGGTCTCCGCCCGCCGCTACGCCCACTGGGACCAAGCCCACGAGTTGGTCACCGCCTGGGGCCCACGCAGCGACGACGACGCCAAGGTCTACGCCGCCCTGGCCAAGAACCGCACCGCCCTCTACACCCCCGGGGTCCTGACCACCCCGCGGCTGCTACGCGAGGACCTGGACCGGATCATCACGCGCACCAGCATCTGCATCCAGCAGCACCTTGAAGCCCCGGGCCGCGCCCCTGTGGACCGGGGCGGCGCCCGGCGCACCACCAACTACGTCCAGCTCGTCATCGTCGACGAGTCCGAACGTCTCAGCCCCACCGCGCTCGAGCTCCTACGGGACCGCTACGACCGCGACCAGATCGCCCTGATCCTCATCGGCATGCCGGGCCTGGAGAAGCAGTTCAGCCACTACCCCCAGTTCTACAGCCGCGTCGGGTTCGCCCACCAGTACCGCCCCCTGAGCAACGACGAGCTCCTCTTCGTCCTGCAACGCCACTGGCGCACCCTCAGCAAGACTCTCAACCCCGACGACTTCACCGACGCCCAGGCCATCGCCGCGATCAGCCGCATCACCCGCGGCAACTTCCGCCTCCTGGAACGACTCTTCCCCCAGATCGAACGCGTACTGAGAATCAACGAGCTGCAGACCATCACCAACGACGTCGTCGAAGCCGCCGCGAGCACCCTCGTCATCGGGGTCGAGTGAGCCCGCCAGGAATCGGCTGCCGCAGGCCGCCACCTACCGGCGAAGGTCACACACCAAGCCGTGCTCGCGGGCGCGTCCCGTACAACCCGCCCGCGAAAATGCCCGGTCATCGGGGGCTAACCGGTGACACTGGGCGAATGGCTGCCTTAAGCATCGGATACGCCCGGGTCTCGACTGCCGACCAAGACCTCACCGCGCAGCGTCAGGCTCTCACCGCTCTGGGGGTGGACCCGAACCGCATCTACGTCGACCACGGGCTCACTGGCACCAACCGCGCCCGACCCGGGCTGCGCGAGGCGCTAGCTGCCTGCCGCGCCGGCGACACCTTCGTGGTCACCAAGCTTGACCGGCTCGCCCGTTCCGTCCCCGACGCCCGCGACATCGTCGACGAGCTCACCTCGCGCAGCGTCAAGCTCAACCTCGGCGGCTCCCTGCACGACCCCACCGACCCCGTCGGACGGCTCCTGTTCAACGTGCTGGCCATGGTCGCCGAATTCGAAGCCGACCTCGCCCGCGCCCGGACCCGAGAAGGCATGGCCGTCGCCAAGGCCAAAGGCCGCCTGCGCGGCAAGCAGCCCAAACTCACCCCCAACCAGGAGAAGCACCTGGTCACGCTGTGGCGCGACGGCACCCACACCAGCACCGACCTCGCTGAGCTCTTCAGCGTCGGCCGCTCCACCGTCTACCGCGCCATCCAACGCGCAGGAACCGCCTGAGCCAGCAGGGCGGCGAGTAGGCGAGGATCAAAGCGCCAGACCGCAACACCACGGACCGAGACGACGTCCTCCAAAGGAGTGCTTGATAACTCACACCCTGACGCTAAAGGCAGGGGCGAGGCGTAAACCAAAGCATACGAATGCTACAAAGATGCTGAGTGCGGCTACTGTGCCAGCGGAGGTGTCCAAAACGTTCGAGATGATGGAGTCCGGGGTGGCCAGATCGTAGAAGCATGCGAGAGAGACGATCAAGGTCAGAAACCATGCGCCTTCGCCGACGAAGAATCGGCTCACTAAACCAATCGCCGCGAAGGCCCACCACAGAGCTATGACGTGCTCACTGGGCCAAGATGCTACGAAAATCCGATAGAGGCCGAGGGAGGCGAGGGCGGCGGTAGCAGCACAGAGAGATTGCAGCCCACCGACCCTGACTGGGTTGAACCAGTTCCATCCCTCAAGATGTGACTCCACGCACAGGCCTACGGTGAGGGCCGCCGGCAGGCACCAGGCCACTACGGTGGGCAACGGAACCTTGCTCAACGGCAGGTCAATCTCTGGGCCTGCAAGTCCCAATACGACGATCTGTAGTGCGATCGAAGCCAACACTAATGACAGCTTTTGCGCCTTGAGCGCGATCATGGGTTCGGCATGTCCAGCTTGAATGGGAGCGACGGCATAGCGGAGCAGGACTGTAGTTGGGCCTGCGTGCGTCGTGCCCACGATGCCTGCTGTTCCTTGGTCGTCATGTTCATCCAAGCCTGCAGGCTGGGGTCGCCAGTGCGGTAGCCAGGTTCGACCTGCGACATCAGCCACTCGGCCAAGATACTTCTGACGATCTGCCAAGCGCCGTTGCCGAGCATCCCGCAGTCTGATGGCCCAGCAATGGACGACACCACGTCAGTGGGGTCGGGGGGATCGAAGTTGACGTTGAGCGTGCTGACTTGAAGCACGCCGACACTGTGGCTCCCGCCATTTGGAGGAAACTGCTGGTACCGAGAAGGAACCGATAGTCCTAGTCCGTCGAGGCGTCGCGCGGCGCGGTTGATAGCGACAGCCCACTGCCCGGTTTGGCGGGTATTTCCGAGCACGAAACAGACTTGGATGGGGTCACCCTCACAGGAGTATTGCAGAGGCTCACGCGGGACCCAGATGGTGCGCTGCGCGGCTTCGGTGAGCGACAAACCACCGACCACAAGAAGTGCGACGGATCCCGTCGCGACGAGAAGCAGGCGGCTCCTCTGCTTTGTACCGCTGACGATCCAGAGCAAGCCCAAGTTCACCAGGATGAGCATCCCGAAGTGCATGGAGAGGACGCGCGTATCGGGTTCCCACTGGGCTACAGAGCCAGTGACGGCGTACGGGCCGAGGAAGGAAAGGTGTGTGTCCCGGGTGACGGCTATAAGCAAACCGTATGACACGGCAGCCGCGCCCAGACTGGCTGGAACAGGGCGCAAGAAGGTGCCGAGCGCTACTCCTAGGACCGCGTTGAAGCAGTACAGCGGCAGAGCGCGACAGACGGCGACGACATTGACGGTGTCGGTTGGAGAGTAGGAGGCGGTAACAACCAGCATCGTTGTCGAAACGATGAGCCACACAAACAGCCCGACCGCAGCAGGCGCCAGGGCTGGTGCTAGCACGGCTTGTGTTCGTCGCGTTGCCGTCGGCAGTACCAAAGCCTCGTTCAGCCCTCGGAACTGAGCACATGCGAATGCGCATCCAGCAGCGACGGCCGGTCCGAGGAGGACCAGAATCGACTCGGTCATCCCGAGGGTGCGGCCCCACTCCCCACGCCACTGAGCGGATCGATTCAAGGCAACCGTTGCGCAGGTGATGACAGCGGCTAGGGCAGTGACCCACGCAACGCGGGAACGAAGCGCGGCCCTCACGTCGCTACCCTTCGCTGCTGCATGATGGCTTCGAGAAACAAGCGCTCTAGCGAAGCCGCATCCCGGCCGCGTTGTGAGGGCTCTTCGTGACAGACCCGGCCGTCGTACAGGAAGACGACATGATCTGCCAACACTGCTACATCCTCGATGATGTGACTGCTTACCAGGATGTTGCAGTTCACGCTCAGGCCGCTGAGCAGGCTTCTGATCGAGGCTCGCTGCTCGGGATCAAGCCCTGTGGTCGGTTCGTCTAGTAGCACCCAATTCGGCTCGCCCATTAGCGCTTGGGCGATCAAGAGCCGTCTGCGCATCCCACCAGACAAATGCGCGATCCGGTCGTTTGCGCGGCTCTCCAGGTCGACGGACCGGAGCGCCTCTTTGGCTTGAGTCGCTCGAGACCTCTTGGGGACCTTCCGCAGCCATCCGAGGTATGTCAAGAACTCGGAGCAGGTGAAGTGCGCCGGAAGGTCGGCCTCTTGGGGGCAGTAGCCCAGACGCCCCAGCCTGCTGAAGGGGTCAGTGCCATCGATCGCCACCGAGCCCTTGGTCGGGGCGATTTGGCCCACGGCTAGTTTCATGAGCGTGGACTTGCCGGCTCCGTTCACGCCGACGAGGCCGACCACCGCGGCCTCGAGACGCAGAGAGACGTCACTCAGCGCCTCGGTTGACCCGAAGCGCTGAGTGACGTGATCGAAAACGAGCAAGGTCCGACCTAGTACGTGAAGGACGGAACGGCCTGCGAGCTACAGGAGTCCGGGCGGTAGGAGATGTCCAGGCAGGTCTGGATCGTTGCTCGGACCTTGCTGGCAGTCGACACCAGCGGGAAGCGCAGCACCTGCCACTGGAACGCTGTGGACGAAGTACGGCCCGTCTCCTTGGCCGGATCGATGTCCGTTCCACCGCCGTCCAGGTACCACGTGGGCCAGGCCTCGTCGTAGTTGTAGGTTCCGGTGGTCACCGCCCGGTGCCAGTTCCCCACGTAGAGCGTCGTCTGGTTCTCATTCTGGATGTTGCCGTAGGCCTGGCCAGTGTACTGGTCTCCGATCTTGCCCCAGTCGACCTTGCTTGTGTAACTGGCATACGCCGCGTTTGCCCCCATCGTGAGGGCTCCTGCGGCGACGAGGGCGACCACACTCGTCCGTGTGGCTCGCCGGTTCAGAATCGACATGAAGTGCTCCTGCCTTCTCCCCTAGTGGACCGTCATTGGTCCGAGCCGGAACATAACAGCCAATCAGGCTGCGGGGCTCAATACAGGACTCCATGTCAGGAGGAGCCGAGGAGCGTCACCACGCTCGAATCTGGCTCTTCCGACCTGAGTGTGGGTTGAGCATGGCGGCCCGGTGGGGGTTGGGGTAGGGGTCGAGGTCCCTGGCAGGATCGGAGGACTCTTACCTCGTCCGATCGCCGAAGGACCTCGACTGTGCCTGACTCTACTTCGCTGTGCTCTGGTGTTGGTTCGTGCTCGTCGTGCGATACGTGGTTGGGCCTGCCCGGGATGCGGGTGCTCGACGTCGTCGACGGGCAGGCTCAGGGTCGGTTGGTGGTGCGGGTCGAGTCGCTGCCGGATGTGGCGGGGTGCCCGGTGTGCGGGGTGGTCGCGCACGCCCACGACCGTCACGACGTGACCCTGGTCGACGTCCCCTCGTTCGGTCGGCCGGTGCGGCTGGTGTGGGTCAAGCGCCGGTACCTCTGCCCCGAACCAGCCTGCGGGGCAGGCACTTTCAGTGAGCAGAACGACGCCGTTGCGGGGCCGCGCGCGCTGCTGAGCACCCGGGCCGTCGAGTGGGCGGTGACGCAGATGCGGCGCGAGCACGCCACGGTCGCCGGCCTGGCGCGCCAGCTCGGCGTTGACTGGAACACCGTGTGGCGAGCCGTCAAGGCGCGCCTGGCCGCCCTCGACGCGGACCCGTCCCGGTTCGACGGGGTGACCATGCTCGGTGTCGACGAGCATGTGTGGCACCACGTGGACCAGCGGGTGCGGGGTCCGAAGATGCTGACCGGGATGGTCGACCTGACCCGCGACGAGCACGGCATCGTGCACGCCCGCCTCCTCGACCTCGTCCCGGGCCGGTCCGGGACGGTGTACGGCGACTGGCTCACCCGGCGCGGCACGAGATTCCGTGCGGGCGTGAAGGTCGCGACGCTGGACCCCTTTCACGGGTACAAGAACGCGATCAGCGAGCACCTGACCGACGCCGTCGCCGTGGTCGACGCGTTCCACGTCGTCAAGCTCGCCACCGCGTGTGTGGACGACGTGCGGCGCCGCGTCCAGCAAGACACCCTCGGGCACCGCGGCCGCACCGGCGACCCGTTGTACGGGATCCGCACGATCCTGCGCGCCGGGGTCGAGAACCTCACCGACAAGCAGCACGCCCGCCTGACGGCGGCGTTCGCCGCCAACGACGCCCACATCGAGGTGCAGATCGCGTGGCAGGTCGCCCAAGACGTCCGCGCCCTGTTCCACGCCCCGACCCCCGCGGCAGGCCGCGCCCGCGCTGAGCGAATTCTGAAGATCCTGCCGACCTGCCCCATCCCCGAAGTCACACGCCTCGGCAAGACCTTGAAGCAGTGGGCCGAACCCCTCCTAGCATACTTCGACACCAACGGCGCCAGCAACGGCGGCACCGAAGGCATCAACGGCCTCATCGAGCTCCACCGCCGCATCGCCCGAGGCTTCCGCAACCGCACCAACTACCGCCTACGCTGCCTGCTCATCGCCGGCGGACCGGCGTGGGCACCAACCGCGGCGCCGCGTTCTACTGGAAGCAGGGCTTCCACAAGTGGAACAACACGGGCGACACGGCCAGCCTCCACTCCCCCAAGAACGTCCGGCTGGACGTGTGCACCTACAAGAAGAACGTCGCCGGGTTCGTCAGCTGCTGACCTGCTCGAGGCGAGCCGTGATGCGTGGGCGCCCGCCCCACTGGTCACCCCCAGGCTGCCTGCACCTCAGGACCGAGAGGTCAGCCCGGCGAGGGGGCACAAAGTTCGCGCGACACGCCGTCGTCCGCGTCATCTGCGCCCCCTCGGTGCGCACGCGAGCCACGTCGGAGCGCACGACCCGCCCGGACGACCCGCACGCGCCTGGCTAGGGCTTCCACGTGCCTCGCGCCACGTCCGGGACGAAGTCGTCGAGGTCGACAGGGAAGGTGACGGTCCTGCCGGTCTGCGCGGACAGGTAGGCCGCCATCAGCAGCTCCACCACCGCCACCCCGTTGGCGAGGGTCTCGACGGGTTGCTCGCCGCGCAGGAAGCACGTCGCCAGACGCGTGTTCTCGTCGGTGTAGCCGTAGGCCAGCGCCTCGTCCGACACGAGCGGCATCAGCCCCTGCTCGGCGTTCTGCTTCTCGACGAGGTCCTCGCCCTCGCTCTGGGTCAGCGCGCGGGAGAAGAAGACCTTGGCCTCGGTGTCGAGGGTGTCGGCGGACATGGAGTACTCCGGCCCAAGCAGCTCGAAGCTCAGCCGCAGCCCCGCGCCGACGAAGCTCCAGGACGTGGTGCCCTCGGCGATGACGGTCTCGCCGTCGCCGTTCACGAACTCGAAGTTCGCCCGCGCGTAGTCCTCGGACGGGCGCGAGCGGTAGTCCGGTGCGCCGGGATAGGCCGACAGGAGCTCTTCCGCATAGCGGGGCCGGCTCCACTTCAGCGACTGGATCGACGCAGAGACGCTGACCGGCGTGAGCCAGGTGGAGGGGTCGACGCCGGGCGGGGTGAGCAGGTAGCGGCCCGCCTCGACGCTGTGGCACATCATGTCGTTGAGGACGCCGCCGCCCTGCTTGACCCCGTCCCAGAACCACGCCTTGTGCGGGCCGGAGTGCTCCTCGGCGCAGCGCGCGAGATAGGGGTTGCCGGCGGCGGCCGCGCCGCGCTTCCACAGCAGGTCGTGGGCGCGGGTGATGGATGGCGCATAGAGCTGGTTCTCGAGGTAGCCGTGAAGCAGGCCGGCCTCCTCGATCATCGCGAGCACCTGCTTGGCCTCGCCGAGGGTGCGGGCGAGTGGCTTCTCGATGGCGATGGCCCGCAGCGAGGACCGGCCGGCGCGCACCTCGTCGCAGATGGCGCGGACCACCTCGACGCGGGTGTCGTTGGGGGTGAGGACCCAGACGGCCTCGACGCGCTCGTCTCGCACCAGGGACGCGACGTCGTCGTATGCCGTGACCCCGGTCCCCACCCCGAGCGTCTCGGCCTCCTCGGCGAGGGCCTGCGCCGACGCCAGCGTCCGCGACCCGATGGCGACGATGTCGGCGTCGCGGACGCGGGTCCACGACCGCACGTGGAACTGGCCGATGAAGCCGGCGCCGATCAGGCCGACACCGAGGACCTTGCGTTGCATGGGAGTTCCCTTCTCAGCTGCGGAGGCGACGTTGCCGGCCGTAGACGGCCAGCAGGGCGATGAGGACGAGGCCGTTGACGACGGTGCGGCTGGCCGTCGACATGTTCATGGTGGTGAGGAGGCTGGTGAGGACGGTGAGGACGATGGCGCCGACGGCGCTGCCGGCATAGCTGCCCACGCCGCCGGAGATGAGGGTGCCGCCGATGATGACGGCGGCGATCGACGGCAGCGCGAGCCCGTCGGCGAGGTTGAGGAACACGGTCTCGGTGTAGCCCACCATCAGGATCCCGCCGAGCGCCGCGAAGACGGACGACAGGACGTAGGCCAGGATCACCGTGCGGTTGACCCGGATCCCGGAGAGCCGCGCGGCCAGGCGGTTGGCGCCGACGGCATACAGGCTCAGTCCATAGGTGCTGCGCCGCAGGATCAGGGTGACCAGCAGCCCCAGCGCGAGCCACAGCAGCAGGACACCGGGTATGCCGAGCAGCAGCTCGCCGTTGACGGCGCCGACCAGTGCCGGAGCCGCCCGGCCGTCGGCGGCCCCCTTGGTGTAGGCGAGGACGATGCCCTGGACGACCCCGAGCATGCCGAGCGTCATCACGAACGGCGGGATGCGCAGGTAGACGACGCCGATGCCGTTGACCAGCCCGATCGCGGCGGCGACGACGACCGCGAGGAGGACGCCCCACAGGATCCCCCCGTCGTCACCCTGCATCTGCCGCGAGGCGATGATGGCAGCGAGGGTGGCGACCTTGCCGACGCTGAGGTCGATGCCCTCGCCGCCGCTGAGGATGACCAGCGTCTGCCCGATCGCGATGACGCCGAGGAAGGACGCCACGCGCAGCATCGACACGACCTGGCCGTAGGACCCGAACCCCGGCGAGACGATCTCCCCCACGACGACCAGCGCGACGGCGAGCAGGAACGCGACGACCACGGGGTTGGTGAGGACCCGCCGGGCGGGGGCGGTGCGGCTCTCGGTGGCGAGCGTGCTCATGCTGCCTCCTGCCCGCGGGCGCTCAGGGCGGACAGGGCCAGGGCACCGATGACGACGAGTCCTTGGGCGAGCTGGCGATAGGTCGTCGGTATGCTGAGGAAGAACAGGATGCTGCTGACCAGGGAGAGCACGACGGCGCCGGCGATCGCGCCGATCGCCCCGCCCTCGCCCCCGCGGAGCGCGACGCCGCCGATGACGACGGCGGCGACGGAGTTGAGCGCGAAGTCCCCACCGACATAGGGGTCTCCGGAGCCGCTGTTGGCCAGGACGGCGACGGCGGCGAGCCCGGCGAAGGTGCCGGCGAAGGCATAGGTGGAGATCTGGGTGCGGGTGACCGGGACGAGCGAGGCGTAGGACGCCTGGACGTCCCCGCCGATGGCATAGACGTGGCGCATGAAACGGGTGCGGCGCAGCAGGAGCCAGGACAGGCCCAGCAGCAGCGTGAGCAGCAGGGTGACGGGGAGGCCGGCGACCGCCATACGGAAGGAGGTGGTGAGTGCCGCGGGCACGGTGCCGCCGGGCTTGGGGAGCACCCACAGGGTCGCGCCGGTGAAGGTCGAGGCCGTCGCGAAGGTCGTGATGAGGGGTTGCAGCCGGACGACCGCGACGATGAGGCCGTTGACGAGGCCGCAGGCCAGACCCGTGGCGAGGGCGGCCAGGACCCCGAGGGGCAGCCGGCCGTCCTGACCGTCCATGACCAGCAGCCCGACGACGCTCGCCAGGCCGAGGGAGGCGCCGAGGGACAGGTCCAGCCCGCCGCCGATGATCACGACGGCCTGCCCGACGGCGAGCAGCACGAGGGGCAGGAAGCCGGAGAACGACGAGGCGATGGAGTACGCCGAGAAGAAGTCCGGCTGCAGCACGGCGCTCAGGCCGATGGCCACCGCGAGCAGGAGCCAGGTCGTGCTGCGCGAGACGCGCGCCAGCAGCAGCGCGGTCGCGGGGTTGGTGGACGGCACGACGGTGGGGGTGGTCACTCGGCCTCCTCGGCGGTGGTGGCGGGCACCCGCATGGACGAGCCGACGAGGCGTTCCTCGGTGAGGTCGGCGGCGGCGAGGGTCTCGACGACGGCCCCTTCGTAGAGGACGAGAACCCGGTCGCACAGGGCGACCAGCTCGCTGTCCTCGCTGGAGTTGATCACCACGACCGCCCCGTCGTCGGCGAGGGAGCGGATGATCCGATAGATCTCCTCCTTGGCGCCGATGTCGACGCCCTTGGTGGGGTCGTCGAGCAGCAGGACGGCGGGCTCGTTGAGGATCCACTTGGCGAGGACGACCTTCTGCGCGTTGCCGCCGGACAGCGTCGAGACGGGCTGGCCGAGGTTGCCGACGGCGATCCGCAGGCGCTCCACCATGTCTCGCGCGACCGACGACTCGACGGCCTGACGGGTGAGGCCCGCCGTGGCGCGCCGCCCGACGCTGGCGATCGAGATGTTGTCCTGGACGCTGCGCTTGGCGAACAGGCCCTGGGCGTTGCGGTCGCCGGGGACGAGCGCGATGCCGGCGCGGGCCGCGGTGACCGGGGAGGAGAGGTCGACCTCGCGACCGTCGACGCTCACCGTCCCCGAGGTGGCGGGCATGGCGCCGAAGAGCGTGAGCAGCAGCTCGGACTGACCCTGCCCCTGCAGGCCGCCGAGCCCCACGATCTCGCCGCGCTCGGCGGCCAGGGAGATCGCGTCGATGCCGGGGCTGGTGAGCTCGTGCATCTGGAGGCGCACGTCCCCGGTCGGCTCGTGCGCGCCCCGTCGGGTCACGTCGCCGACGTCGCCCACCATCAGGCGGATCATCTCGTCGGGCGTGGTGGTGCGGGCGTCGACGGTGGCGACGGTCGACCCCGAGCGCAGGATCGTCGCCCGGTCGCAGAAGTCGACGATCTCGTGCAGGCGGTGCGAGACGAAGATGATGCAGCACCCCGCCTGGCGGCGGTCCTCGACGAGCTCGCGCAGCAGCGCCACCTGGTCGCGGTGCAGCGACGCGGTGGCCTCGTCGAGGATGAGGATGCGCGGGTCGCGCAGCAGGGCCTTGCCGACCTCGACGAGCTGCTGCTGGGCGGGCGTCAGGCGGCGGACCGGGTCGTCGAGGCGGACCGGTGAGCCCATGACGGGCTGGAGGGTGTCGAGCATCTGACCCGCGCGCTCGCGGGCCTGGCGCCCGCGGACGAGACCGAGCCGCGTCGGCTCGAGGCCGAGCACGAGGTTGTCCGCCACCGACAGCTGCGGCACGAGGCTGAGCTGCTGATAGACGGCGCTGATGCCGAGGCGGTGGGCGGCCATCGGGGAGTCGATCGTGACGGGGGCCCCGTCGAGGTGGATCGTGGCGGAGTCGGGCCGCACCGACCCCGCCACGACCTTGTTGAGGGTGCTCTTGCCGGAACCGTTGGGGCCGAGCAGGCCGTGGACCTCGCCCGCCGTGACCTCGAGCGAGGCGCCCCGCAGCGCCCGGACGCCACCGAAGCTCTTGGTGGCGTCCCTGACGGCGAGCAGCGGGGTGGGCACGGGCGGGGCCTACTTGGCCAGGAGGCCGGCGACCTCGTCCTTGGTGAGGATCGAGTCCAGGACGTAGGTGTCGGGCTTGTCCTTGACCTTGTCCCACTCGGCGGTGAAGTTCTCCGGCGTGATGGCCGGCTCGAGGTCGAGGACGACGGAGTGCCCGTCGGTCAGCTTGGCCGGGTCGATCTTGCCGCCCTTGAGCTCGGCCATGGCGAGGTGCAGCGCCGTGGCGCCGGTCCCGGGCGGGTTGACGACACCGACGGACTTGAAGGCCTTGCCCTGCTGGCTCCACAGGCGCATGAAGCCGTTGCGGGCCTCGCCGGTGGTGACGATGGAGCTCTGCTTCTTGGCGGCGACGAGCGCCTTGAGGACTCCTTGCGCCATACCGTCCTGGGTCCACACGCCGTTGATGTCGGGATAGGTGGCCAGGAGGTTGGCCATGGCCTGCTGGCCCTTGGCCTGGTCCCAGCCGCCGTCGGCGGTGGTGAGCACCTGTATGCCGGCCGCGTCGAAGACCTTCTTGGCCGCGCCCCACCTGGCCTCGTTGGCCGGATGGCCGGAGATCCCGTTGACGGCGACGACCTTCTTGCCGGACCCGAGCTGCTGGGCGAGCCACGTGGCGCTGGTCTCGGCCCACTTGCCCTGGTCGATGCCGACGTTGGTCACGGACTTCTCGGTGACCGCCTGGTCGATGGCATAGACCTTGATGCCCGCGCTCGTGGCCTCCTTGAAGACGGCGTCGAGGGCGGAGCCGGAGTTGGGGTCGACGATGATCGCGTTGACCCGGGCCTTGATGAGGTTGCGGACCTGCTGGATCTGACCGTTGACGTCGGTGTCCTGGTTCTCCAGCACGAGCTGCTTGAGCTCGCCGGCGTCCTGGTAGGGCTTGGCGGCGTCCTGCATGTCCTGCACCATCTGGGTGCGGTACTCGCTGCCGACGAAGCCGTTGCTGATGCCGATCGTGAACGGCCCCTTGGCCGCTGAGGACCCGCTGCCGGAGCTGCTGCTCGTCGACGAGACGGTGCTGCACCCGGCGAGTCCGAGGCTCGCGACCGTGACGGTCGCGACGACAAGGTTCCTACGTCCCATTGGAGGCTCCTCGCTCTCACCCTTATTTGCACTATGCGAAAAAGGGTGTCTGCAGAGTAGACCCGGCGACGGGCCGGGCGCCAGAGGTGACGCAGATCTCGTCAGTCGAGCAGCTGGGACAGCGCGCCGTAGGTGTCGAGGGCGACGTGCGCGGCCCCGAGCAGGGCTCCGGCGTGGCCGGTGGACTCGGGGGCGATGCGGGGGACGGACAGGACGCGGCCGGTCAGCCGGCTCTCGAGCTCGCCGTGCAGGTGGTCGGCCAGCGGCGCGAACCACCCTGCCAGCACAATGACCTCGGGGTCGATGAGGGCGCACACGTTGACCAGGGCCGCGGCGAACTGGTCGAGCACGAGGGTGCTCAGGTCGCGGGCGGCGGGGTCGGTGCTGGTGAACAGCTGGGCAAAGATGTCGGACTCGGGCCGTATGGCGATCCCCGCATCAGCGGCCCGGCGCGCGAGGCCCACCGACCCGAGCTGCCGCTCCAGGTCGCCGTAGCCGACGTAGACGTTGGCGATGGCCGTGCTGTCGAGCAGCATGCGCCCGATCTGCCCCGAGCAGCCGGCGTTGCCGGGCCACAGCGCGCGGTCCACGACGATGCCGCTGCCGATCCCGTCGAACACCGCCAGGACGAACAGCGATGCGGCGTCGCGGTAGTCGCCGACGCGGCTCTCGGCGATGGCGATGAGGTTGGCGTCGTTGGCGACGGCGACGGGCAGCCCGAAGCGCTCGCGGAGCAGGTCGCCGAGCGGCAGGTCGTCCCACACCAGCGACGGCGAGAACCGCACGACACCGGCCGAGGTGACCGGGCCCGGGACGGAGACGCCGAGGGCGAGGCAGCGGGGGTTGTCGTGCTCACCTGCGTCGTATGCCGTGGCCTCCGTCAGCGCCTGCTCGATCACGTCGAGGGTGTGGGCCAGGCGCGCGTCACCCGTCATCTCCGCGGCGTCGGGCACCCAGGTGCGCTCCCGCAGGACCGTCCCGTCGAGCCCGACGAGCGCGACCTGCGTGTGGTGGTCCGCGATGTCGACGGCGAGGGTGGTGGCCGCCGCGGCGTTGAGCCGGACGTGTCGGGTCGGCCGGCCGCCGGTGACGGCGCCGTCCTCCGACTGCACCAGCAGGCCGCTGCCCAGCATCTCGGCCACCAGTCGCGACACCGTCGACACGCTCAGCGCGGTCGCCTGCGCGACGTCCGCACGCGCCATGGGCCCTCGTGCGCGCAGCAGCTCCAGGATGCGACCGCTGTTGGTGCGCGCGATGGTTCGCGTGGTCATCGCAGGTCACGGGGCCGGTAGGTCATCGCCCCACCCTAGGCCGCTGATGGGACCCGGATCATGGGCGGATGACTCGGAGGGCTTGAATCGGCGTCGGCAAGACACCGATGCCATCACGCGACCAGAACGGGATCAGTTGGATCACTGTTTGGGACGACGACTTTGGCCAGTCCCCACTCGTGTGCCGCCTGCAACAAGACCGGCTCGCCACGAAGGGACGCCAGCGCTCCCGACTCGATCTGGCGGATGCGCTCTCTCGTCACACCGAAAGAACGCCCGATCTCGTCCAGCGTCATGGGGTCGCGACCGCCCAGACCGTGCCGCAACGCCAGGACCCGCGCCTCCCGTGGGGTGAGGAACTCCCACATCTGGGCGATGAGTTCACCGTGACCCAGCGACGTCAGCAGGTCCTGCACGTGGTCTGCGGCGTCAGGACGCTCCAGAATGTTGGGTACGTCGTCAAAGCCCGGAACCGGCGCAAGGTGAGTACGAGCGTCAACAACTTGGCTGAGAGTGACCTCCTCACCGAGGCAGGTGGGTTGGTCGTAGCACTCGCGCCACGTGAGGTCGTGCGACCGCCGAAGCCGATTGACCCGCACGGCCACCTCATGAGCGTGCACGGGGACTCGGATAGTGCGGGACTGGTCGGCCATCGCCCGCGTAATGGCCTGCCGGATCCACCACGTCGCGTAGGTGGAGAACTTGTTGCCCTGGGTGTAATCGAACTTCTCCACGGCACGGATCAGACCGAGGTTGCCCTCCTGAATGAGGTCCAGGAAGAGCATGCCGCGACCGGTGTAGCGCTTGGCCAGCGACACCACCAGCCGCAGGTTGGCCTCGATCAGGTGGTTCTTGGCGAGCTTCCCGTCCTGGGCAACCCACTGCAGCTCGGACCTGAGGTCTACATCGATGGTGCCGCCAGACGACAGCAGGTTCGTCGCAAACAGGCCGGCCTCGATCCGCTTCGCCAGCTCGACCTCCTTCTGAGTGTTCAGGAGGGCGACCTTCCCGATCTGCTTGAAGTAGTCCTTGACCGGGTCGGCAGTGGCGCCGGCGGTCAGGACTTGGCGAGAGGGTGCATCGTCCTCCTCCTGAGCCCAAACCAGGACGTATTCGTCGTCCGCCGATGCCACCGGTAGCGGCGTTTGATGGATCACTGAAGGGGCCGTGACGATTGAGGTCGCTGCCACATCGGGCGCGGCGGTCGCTGCTGGCTGACGACGGTGCCGTCTGGGGTAGGCGTCCGTCAGGGAGGTCTCCGCGGTGCCCAGCTCTGGAAGATCCTGCCTCGAGGGGAGCCTGATGAAGACTTCGCCAGCGCCACGGCCAGCGATCCCCTGAAGGAAGCGCTTGAGGGGCCCAACCCCCTCCCGTTCGAGGTCGACGGTGACGACCTCGAGCGCCCATGGCAGCAATTCCTCGAACTCGGTGGCATCTGGCCCGCCTGACGTGGGGTCCTCAGTCGTGTGGCTGGCAAAGAGGACGATGAATGTCGCTGGGCGGCCATCGGGCTTGCGTCGCACCACGCGGCCGAGGCGCTGAATCATCTGCCGTCGACGTCTGCTGCGGGCCAGGACGATGCCGAGGTCCACGTCGGGGACGTCGACGCCCTCATCGAGGATGCGAGGCGCCGCCAGCGCCTGCAGATCGCCCCGACCGAGCGCCACGAGATGCTCCTCTCGTTCGTCCTCTTTGGTCTCGCCGTGGACGCTCTCTGCCTGGCAACCCTGCGACCGCAGGACAAGGGCAGCAGCGTCTGCTGAGGAACGAGTCTGAGTGAAGATCAAGGTCCCCCGGCGAGTGGCGACGTCATCCGCTATGGCGGCAAGGGCCCGGACCTTTGCTCGACACTCGGCGAGGACGGCACGGCGGTCGCTGAAGGCCCTGAGGAACTGCCTGGCGGTGATGGCCCCTGGGGCAGATTGGTCGATCAGCCGTTGAGCTGCCTGCAGCAAGCTGCCCATCTGCGTGCCATCGAGGCCATAGACGCTGACGAGGGTGCTTCGCGCCCTGGCCATGCGGTCTGATGCGTCCTCATAGCGCGTCCGCTCGTCACGGTCGAGATCCACGCCGGCGAAGGCGACACGGTACGGCGCAATGACCCCGTCGCGTAGAGCCTTTTCGTATCCCAGGGTGTAGACGACCCCCGCGAAGTACGCCTTCAGGATCGCGTCGCCGGCGTCCCCGCGCTCGACCGTGGCAGACAATCCCAGCCTCCAGGTGAATTGGGTACGCAGTGCCCGGGCCCAGGTCTCGGCGCCGTACCGATGGCATTCGTCAGCCACCATCAATGGCGTCTCGCCGGGGGCCAGGTCTAGGTGGACGGCGCTGTGCACCGTTGTGACCAGGACGTGCCAGTCGCTCTTGCGGGGATCGTCGCCGATGGCGTGATGCGGCAGCGCCTCCCGCAGCACGCGGATCCACTGGGCCCGGAGGACGATGGTCGGCACGATGACGACGGCGCGATTGCCCGACTCCAGCGCAGCAGCGATGGCGGTGATACCCACTCGCGTCTTACCAGCACCTGTTACCGCCTCCACAATGCCGACGTTTCCCCCGCCAGCCCACGCCTCAAGGGCCTCCTGCTGCCACGGAAAGAGGGGGAGCCCTGAGAGGTCGATGGGCAAGCCAGCCGGGGCCATGCTCCCAATCCCTCGTGCCTCTCCGGGTCGTGGTCCCGTGGACACCAGAGAGCGGCGTGCGAGCTCGAGCTGCTCGCGGATCTCCGTCAACCGTTGCTCCACGTCCGCGAGTTCGGTCGTGACCTCCGCCTCGGCAAGCAGGAGCGCCTGAAGCATCTCGTCGTGGACGTCAGCGTGCGCAACATTGCGCTGGCCCTCGGTGGTCATGCCTGGTTTTTACCCCATGGCACCGACATACCTAGGGGGGAAGGGGTGCTGATCCATGCGACTGGAGCATCAGCGCGTGTACGCACGGTTAGCATGGCGCCCATGCGCGTGGATGCGAAGGGGACGACCGCCGAGGACGTCGCGCCCGGTTCGATCGTGTGGATCCGGGACGAGGAGTGGTTGGTCACCCAGGTGGGACGCAACCGCGACGGGATTCTTGCGTCCTGCCAGGGTCTCTCGGAGCTGGTCGCGGGCACGTCGGCGCAGTTCTCTGCGGCGTTCGATGACATCGAGGTCGCCGATCCCCGCGCCACCAGGGTGGTCCCCGACGACAGCCCCAACTACCGGCAGTCACGGCTTTGGTTGGAGGCGGCCCTCCGCAAGACCCCGCTGCCGGTGGATGACCCCCACCTCGCCGTCGTCGACGGGATGCTCGCGGACCCCCTCGACTACCAGCGCACCGCCGTGCGCCAGGCGCTCAACCCCGACATCCTGCGTCCTCGCATCCTGCTTGCCGACACGGTGGGCCTGGGCAAGACGCTCGAGATCGGCATGATCCTGAGCGAGCTCGTGCGTCGCGGTCGTGGTGAGCGGATCTTGATCGTCACGCCGAAGCACGTGCTCGAGCAGATGCAGCACGAGATGTGGTGCCGCTTCGCGCTGCCCTTCGTCCGTCTTGACTCGGTGGGGATCCAGCGCGTCCGCCGGCGCCTGCCGGCCACGCGCAACCCTTTCGGGCTCTACAAGCGCGCGATCATCTCGATCGACACCCTCAAGAACGACCGCTATCTCGCCCACCTGCGCAAGCACCACTGGGACGCCGTCGTGATCGACGAGTCCCACAACATCACCAACTCGTCGACGCAAAACAACCGCTTGGCCAACGTGCTTGCGCCCCAGACGGATGCGCTGATCCTGGCCAGCGCGACCCCGCACAACGGCAAGAAGGAGTCCTTTGCCGAGCTGGTCCGGCTCCTCGAGCCGACGGCGGTCACGCCCGAGGGTGACATCGACCCCGACGAGCTGCAGCGGCTCGTCATACGACGCCACCGTCACTCCCCTGAGGTCGCCACCATCGTCGGGACCGATTGGGTCGAGCGGCAGCAGCCTCACAACATCCTCGTTAATGCATCCCCCGATGAGGACGCCATCGCGGAGGAGCTCGCCGACCACTGGCTCTACGCCACGCGCGAGGGTCGGGGCGCCGGCGACTCGCTCTTTGGCTGGACGCTCGCCAAGGCCTTCCTCTCCTCTCCCGCCGCCCTTGCCGAGACCGCCAGCAATCGACTCAAGCGCGCTCAGGCAGCGGATGCCTCAGACAAAGCCTCCCTTGAGCTCTTGATCGAGCTCGCCAGCAAGGCAAGCGAGCAACGGGCGGGGAAGTATGCCGCCCTCCTCACCGAGTTCGACCGGATCGGGATTGGCGCAAGGAATCCCGAGCGAGTGGTCGTGTTCGCTGAGCGCGTGGCCACCCTCCATTGGCTAAGGGACAAGGTCATGCGGGACCGCAAGCTCACCGCAGACCAGGTGCGTGTCCTCCACGGCGGCCTCACGGACGTCGAGCAGCAGCAGATCGTCGAGGAGTTCAAGCAGGAGAGCTCCCCCATCCGCGTTCTCATCACCGGCGATGTCGCCAGTGAGGGTGTCAACCTCCACCTGCAGTGTCACGAGCTCATCCACTTCGACATCCCGTGGTCGCTCATCCGGATCGAGCAGCGCAACGGCCGCATCGATCGCTACGGCCAGCGGCACGCACCGCGCATCACCACCCTGCTGCTCAACCCGAGTCACCAGCACTTCCAAGGGGATCTGCGGGTCCTCACCTCCCTCATGCTCAAGGAGCACGAGGCTCACCAGGCGCTAGGCGACTCAGCCTCCCTGATGGGGCAGCACAGTGTGCAGGCGGAAGAAGACGAGATTCTCAAGGTCCTCCAGCACAAGAAGACGCTGGACGAAGCCGTCCAGACGCCTGAGCAGGTGCTGCGAGGGGGCGACCTCGACGCCCTCCTCGCCCAGCTCAGCACTGCTGTGGCGGAGTCAGCCCAGACGCCACTGCCCACCCCCTCCTCGCCACACTCGGCGTCCGGCCTCTATGACAGTCACGCCGACTTCCTCCGGGAGGCTGTGTCTGCCGCCTACCCCAGGCCGGCCCAGGCGCCAGGTGATCGCGGCGCCGGCGGGGTGGGGTGGGTCGAGCACCAGGCCGACCAGATCATCCAGCTGACCCCGCCAGAGGACCTGAAGGCTCGTCTGGCCGTGCTACCCCAGAGCTACCTGAGCGATCGGCAAGTCACCACCACCTTGCGCCTGGCCACGAGCGCCACGAAGGGCAAGACCGAGCTGGCACGTGCTCTCAGCGACGAGCAGTCGTCGTCCTGGCCGGCCGCGCACTTCCTCGGCCCGCTCCATCCCGTTCTGGATTGGGTCAGCGATCGTGTCCTGGCGCGTCTGGGTCGTGGCGAGATCTTTGCCGTCCGTGGCGACGGCGACTCGACCAGCGTCCTCCTGCAAGGCACCCTCACCAACAAGGCCGGCCAGACGGTGTCGGCGGTGTGGATCCAGGTCGAGTTCCCGGACCCAAGCTCGGGGTTCGCCATGGTGCAGGTGCACGATTCCGCAGCCGGGATGCTTGAGGCAGTCGGGGTCCATGGTCGTATGTCGAACCCCGGCACCATCGCCGACATCGAAGTCCTGCGGGATCGCATCCCTGCGGCCGTGGATAAGGCTGAGGCAGCGCTGGAGCAGACCTTTGCCGCCGCCGAGGCTGCCGCGGCGGCCCGAGTGGATGCGTGGGCCGGGCGGGTCCAACGCTGGGACCAAGAAGCCAGCGCCCTCATCCAACGGGGCGACATCAGACAGCGTCGCGTGAGCGTCGAGCAGGAGCGGGCGCTGGCGGATGCTCGCCGACCGGACCGCCGCTTCTTGAGACCGCTCCTCGTCGTCGTTCCCGCCGACCATCCCGTGTCCACCAGCGACGCCCTGATCGTCGGCGAGGACTGGATCAGCGAGCACTACTTCACGACCGACGCCACCAAGGAGTCCTTCCAGGCTCGCGTTCTGGATCGACGGAAGGCATGGGACGCGGCCGAGGAGGCCACCACTCGGTCGCGATTCCTCAGCCGGCGCGGCGAGCTGGAGCGGGCCCTTGTTGCGCTCAGCGGCGCCATCGACGGCGACGACAGTGGCCCGGGGGGCCACGCAGCGGTCGATGAGGATGGCGTCAGGGATGTGGCGGACTGGCTGCTCGACGTGCTCGGCTACCGCACCGGTCAGTGGCGGCTGGTCGAGGACGGTCCGCTTGTCGGGGTGTCATCGCCTGATGCCGAGCTGGTCGACGAGGTCCTTCACGCGCCGCTGGTAATCCTGAAGGGTCGTCCAGTCGCGGCGGTCGAGGAGCTCGTGGCCAAGAACGCCGGGTCCGATGGGGGTGGGACAGTCCCGGCCCGGACCCTGCTGCAGCCGTGGGAGCGGGAGGGCCAGGATCCTGTCGTGTCGGTGGCGTCCGCCTTGTCGACCTTGATGACGGAGGCGGAGGGGCCGTCATACGCGCTGGTCCTCGCGGGGAGGTGGGCTCTGGTCGCGGAGAAGGAGCGTTGGCCGGAGGGCCGGTGGCTGGCCATCGACCTGCAGCTCGTGGCCGAGCGCAATGACACCCGCAAGGGTGGCGAGATCGATCGAGCACTGACCTGCATCGATGCGCAGTCGCTGGCGCCGGACGCGGCCGGTGGCGTGTGGTGGCGCGAGACCTTGGAGTCCTCGGTCAAGCACACCGTGGGGGTGAGCAAGGACCTGCAGGAGGGCGTGCGCACGTCGATCGAGATCCTTGCCAACGAGGTCGTGAGGCGTCGGCGCGACCAGGGGCTCGACCCCTTGCCCGACGACCAGGCGAACGAGCTCGCCAAGCAGTGTCTGCGGTATCTCTACCGCATCCTCTTCCTCCTCTACGCGGAGGCGTCTCCCGAGCTGGGGGTGCTTCCGGTGGGGGCGAGCGAGTATGACGCGGGCTACGGTCTCGACCGGCTCCGGGATCTGGCGCTCACCGAGATCCACGAGGACCGTAGCCGCCGTGGCACGCACCTCTATCACTCTCTCGACACGTTGTTCCGTCTGGTCGACGAGGGGCACACGCCCGCGGGACCAGAGGGTGCGGATGACGGCCTGACCTTCAACGGGTTGAGCGCGGACCTCTTCCTGCCGGAGAAGACCTGTCACATCGACGAGGTCCGGCTCGGCAACGAGGCGCTCCTGAAGGTGCTGCGCAAGCTGCTGCTCAGCAAGGAGCAGGGCAGGCAGCAGCGAGGCTTCATCTCCTATGTCGAGCTCGGCATCAACCAGCTCGGGGCCGTCTACGAGGGCCTCATGTCTTACACCGGGTCGTTCGCCAGCGAGGACCTCTACGAGGTGGCGCGCGACGGTGATCCCAGCAAGGGCTCGTGGGTTGTCCCCATCACGCGCTCGGACCACCTGGACGGGGAGCACTTCGTGCGGCGGGCGAACGAGGACACCGGGGAGATGGAACCGGTGATGTACCGGCAGGGCGAGTTCGTCTTCCGCCTGTCGGGGCGGGACCGGCAGCGTTCCGCGTCGTACTACACCCCTGAGGTGCTCACGAAGTTCACCGTGCAGCAGGCACTCGAGGAGCTGCTGGACCAGGACGGCCGCACCACGACCGCCGAGGAGGTCCTGAGCCTGACGATCTGCGAGCCGGCGCTCGGGTCGGGAGCGTTCGCGATCGAGGCGGTGCGGCAGCTCGCCGAGCAGTACCTCACGCGCCGTCAGGCTGAGCTCGGGGAACGGATCGATCCGGAGCGCTACGCCCAGGAGCTGCAGCGGGTCAAGGCGCACATCGCGCTGCACCAGGTGTATGGCGTCGACCTCAACGCCACGGCCGTCGAGCTCGCCGAGGTGTCGCTCTGGTTGGACACGATGGTCGCGGGGCTGCAGGCGCCGTGGTTCGGTCTGCGGCTGCGGCGCGGAAACTCCCTGGTCGGGGCGCGGCGCGCGCTCTACCCGGAGCGGATGATCAAGGACAAGACCTGGCTGACCGAGCCGCCCCTGGCCGAGTCCCTCACGGGCCTGGCCGCCGCTGTCGACGGCAGTGACGAGCTCGACCTCGGCGTGTTGAGCACGCGGGTGCACCACTTCCTGCTGCCCGCCAAGGGCTGGGGCTCCGCCCTGGAGGTGCCGAAGTCGGTCAGAGACCTCATCCCCGAGGCGCAGCTCACCCGCCTCAAGACCTGGCGCAAGGGCGTCCGCGCCAGGCCCACGCCCGCGCAGCTCAAACGGGCGCAGGCGCTCGCGATCCGCGTCGAGAAGCTCTGGGGGATCGCGCTGCGGCGGCTACGGATCGCGGAGGCCGAGTCGAGCCGGGCCCTCGACCTGTGGGGTCGCCCTGTCTCCGCCGAGCGTCACGCGGTAACTCGTGCCCAGATCGAGGAGTCCCTGGCCGACCCGGATGGCGCCTATCGGCGGCTGAAGCTCGTCATGGATGCCTGGTGTGCCCTCTGGTACTGGCCGCTGACGGAGCTCGAGACCTCCCCGCCGACGTTCGGGGAGTGGCTCGATGCCTGCGAGGACATCCTGGGCCGGCACGACACCCGCACGAAGGCGCAGCACAACCAGAGCTTCACGTCGGCCAGCGACTGGGACGCGCTCAACGTGTCGGAGGAGCTCGAGCTCGGTATGGCGACCGCCCAGCCCGTCGCCGCGGTCCGCGCGCGGCATCCCTGGGTCGTGGTGTGCGAACGCGTGGCGGAGGCCCAGGCGTTCTTCCACTGGGAGCTGCAGTTCGCGACCGTCTTTGCCCGTGGTGGTTTCGACCTGCAGGTCGGGAACCCGCCTTGGGTCCGACCCCGGAGCGACGTCGAGGCGTTGCTGGCCGAGGGAGATCCATGGTGGGCTCTAGCGCACAAGCCATCCGAGGCGGCAAAGGCGGAGCGGCTTCCAGCCACGCTGCAGAGAGGCAACACCCGGCACACCGTCATCGAAGGAACTGCTGAGGTGGCGACCCTGGCGGAGGTGCTCGGTGACCAGACGATGTATCCCTCGTTGTCGGCCCAGCCAGACCTGTACCGCGCCTTTATGAGTCGAGTGTGGACCCACATGTCCCCTCGCGGTATGTCCGGACTGGTCCACTCCGAATCCCACTTCACCGATGATAAAGCCACCGTCCTACGTCGCGAGACCTACCGCCGCCTTCGAAGGCACTGGCAGTTCATCAACGAACTCGTTCTGTTCGACATCGACCACCACAATAGTTACGGCGTCAATGTCTACGGCGGGCAGCAAGATCCAGCGTTCCTGCACGCCACCAGCCTGTATCACCCTGAAACGGTGACTCGCTCTTTCGCGCACGATGCCTCGGGCGATGAGCCCGGACTCAAGGATTCAGAGGGCCGCTGGGACGTACGGCCCCACAGTGGCCGCATTCAGACGGTCACGTCCAACACGCTTCGCCTCTGGAAGGACGTGCTCGGCGCCCCCGAATGGCCGAGCGCACCCATGGTTTACACAGTGAACTCGGCCGCCGCTCGAACGCTGACCATCTTGTCCCGATCCCACCGACTGGGCAACCTGGGCCTGCAATTCTCGCGAGGTTGGGATGAATCCATCGACCGACAGCAGGGAAGATTCCGGTCTGAGTGGGGGGCGGGGGAGTGGCGGGATGCGATCCTGCAGGGTCCTCACCTCCATGTCTCGACGCCCCTGTACAAGTCGCCTAACGCGACCATGAAGCACAATCAGGACTGGGTATCCACGGACTTCGAGGCGCTTGCTGTCGATGCCAGACCGGTGACGGCCTACAAGCCTGCAGGCGACAGTGCGGTGTACGACCGCAGTTGCACGCACTGGCGCGTCACCGACGACCAGGGCAACGAGGACATCGTCGCGGCCCGCGACCACTACCGCGTCGCCTGGCGTTCCATGGCTGCAAATACAGGCGAGCGAACTCTGATTCCGGCTATTATCCCACCCGGTTCGGCACATGTAAACGGAGTCTTTTGCGTTGGTCTTCCGATGCGCCGCGCACGAGATCTTGCCATTCTGCAGGCCGCTGTTGGCTCCCTGCTTTCGGACTTCAACATTCGCGCGGCCCCCAAAAGTGGGATCTATCTCGGCAATTTCGACCGCCTGCCGCTGGTTCCACTGGACCACCCGCTGCTCGATGACCTGATCGTGCGGGCATTACGGCTGAACTGCGTCACCGAGGCCTATGCCGACCTGTGGGCGGACTGCTGGGAGGCGGGCTTCTCGTCATACGCCCCGATCCTGCCTCGGCACGACGAGAAGCCCATCGGGCCGCAATGGTCCGCGGACACGCCCCTGCGGCGCGCGGTGGACCGTCGGAATGCGCAGGTGGAAATCGACGCCCTTGTCGCGCTCATGCTGGGCGTGCCGGTTGACGACCTGTGCACGATCTACCGGACGCAGTTCGCCGTGCTGTACGGCTACGACCACCGCGAATACACCTATGACGCAAACGGCCGGCTCGTCCCCAACCAGGTGCTCGCCCTGTGGCGCAAGCGCGGCGAACCCCAGGACGGCACGCAGATGCCCGCCGAGGATCGCACCGCGGTGCACCCCGGCAGCGGCATCGCGTACACCTACGAGCTGCCCTTCGGGATCCTGGACCGCGAGGCCGACTTCCGCACGGCCTACGCCGAGTTCGAGCGTCGCCTCGCCGGGGCGGCGGCTTCGGATGTCTGAGGTAACACCCCGTGACATCGCCGAGCGCTTCAGTGTCCCTCCGCTGACGGTACGCAACCACCTGCGCAAGATGTTTCGCCCAGTCCCCGACGGCAGCCGATGGTTCCTCGATGAGGGGCAAGAAGCTGCCATCGTGGCCAGGTTGGTCAGCCTCGGCTACGTGGATGGGGAGGCTGAGGGGCCGGGCATCACCTCACCGGTTGCTCGCCCGTGGACGCCTCCGGCTGTGTCGGATGTGGTCTACGAGCTTCCAAAGGGGGACGAGGGCGCCCGGGTCGTCACCCGCGACGAGTTCGCCCTTCAAAGGGCCTTCGCCGACTGGCTGACGTTGGGCGGGACACCTCCCGCGCTCCTCCCACTGTCTTCGTCGGACGGCGTGGTGCACCCGGACCTGTTCGTGCCCGATCGCGGCTGGATCGTCGAAGCTAAGCGCTCCACCGATCGTGAATATGTCCGGATGGCCATCGGCCAGGTCCTCGACTACTGCCATCTCGCCACGTCGGCGGGCCTGCCCGCGACGCCGGTCATCCTCCTGCCGTCCCGGCCCCCTGTTGACCTGACGGCGCTGGTGGGAGCCCTGGGGATCACGATCATCTACCGGGACTCGACCGGCTTCGCGGTGGTCCGCCCACTCGATGCGGCAACAGGGTGACGATTGCAGACGATGTAAAACTTTGCGCTCTATGAGACTGCTACCGCTGAGCGCAAAGTGTTTGTAAACTGGTCCAATGGATGCTGAGGCGGTACGCGCCCTTGCGGCAGCGGGCGAACTCTGGGACGTGGAGTTCAAGCAGGATGGGCGCGATCGTCTCAACGATCGCCAGCTGGTCGAGGCGGTGGTCTGCATGGCCAACGGGCCTGGTGGGACGGTGCTGGTGGGTGTGGACGACGGTGGTCACATCGTGGGAGCCCAGCCGCGCCACGGGGACATCACCGACCCCGCTCGTGTTGAGGCGCTCATCCTCAACAAGACAGACCCGCACCTCGCCGTTCGTGCGGAGGTGGTCGAGGTCGACGGCAACGATGTGCTCGTCGTCCAGGTGCCGCGCGGTCCACATGGGCCGGTGGGGACAACGGATGGTGTCTTCAAGCGACGGTCGCTGAGGTATGACGGCAAGCCGGAATGCGTCGCCTATCGGCCGAGCGAGATGTTGAGCGCCGGCCTGTCCCTCGCGGGGGTCGACTACGGCGGCGTCCCAGCTCGGGGTGCGACGCTGGCAGATCTTGATCCTGGGGAGCTCGAGCGATTCCGACGTCTCTGTGACCGGGGCAGCGGTGACTCCTCGCTGAGCACGCTCGATGACACGAGTCTGCTGCGGGCTTTGCGGCTCCTTGCGGAGGAGGACGGGCAGGCCACGCCCACTCTTGCTGCGGTTCTCCTCTTCGGCAGGGAGGCCAGCCTTGCACGCTGGGCCGGATCAGCGGAGTGCCTATTCCAAGACGTTCGCGAGGGCCCGACTATGGCCAACGAAACCCTGCGACTGCCCCTGCTCCGCCTCATGACAGAGCTTGAGGAGCGGATCCGGATTCGGAACAGCGAGACCGAACTCATGGTCGGGCTCCAGCGGGTCGACATTCCTCTGGTCTCGACGTCGACCGTTCGCGAGGCGCTAGCCAATGCACTGGTCCACCGTGACTACACCGAACTCGGCCCGGTCACCGTCCAGTTCGCGGACGACTACCTCAGCGTCACGTCACCCGGCGGCCTCGTGCCCGGCGTGACCATCGACAACATCCTTGAGCAGAGCCGTCCGCGCAGCGTTGTGCTTGCTGACGCCTTCAAGCGTGCAGGCCTGGTTGACCGCAAGGGAAAGGGCGTCAACGACATGTTTGCCAGCCAGCTCCGTGCTGGTCGGGATGCTCCCGACTACTCACGCTCAACGGCGCGGTCCGTGTCCTTGCTGATCCCTATTGGCCGAGCCGACCTGGACCTCGTGCGCTTCATCCTGACCTACGAGCACGATGCCCAGCGACCGCTGCGTATGGATGACCTCCGGGTGGTCCACCAGATCCGGGTTGTCGGGCCCTCGTCCTCGCGGGAGCTGGCTGAAGACCTCAACCTTGTGGACTCCGCGGTACGCGGCACGTGTACCCGTCTGATCGAGCTTGGCCTGCTGGATGTCACGGGCGCGGGCCGCAACCGGCGCTATACACTGTCCTCGCAGTTCTACGCACTGGCCGAGGACCGGAATGCCTACGTGCGGGTCAGAGGAATGCAGCCGGTCCAGCAGGAACAAATGATCCTCGAGTACGTCCGTCGCTTCGGCTCCATCACCCGCAGCCAGGCGGGCTCGCTCTGTCAAATCGAGCCGACGCAAGCTAGTCGAATGTTGAGGGGGATGACCTCCCGTAGCCTCCTGGCAATGGAAGGGCACAAGAGGTCGGCCCGCTATGTGCTTCCAGAGTAATGACTATCAGAACGCGAAGACCTTGAGGCATCGTTCCACCAACTGCTCTGTTCGCTGGTCGATCTGGGTCACGTTCCACGAATCCTTCATGGCCAGTTCCCTGTTCAAGTTGAGGCCGTTGCGATAGCCCACAGCGTTCCCTCTTTGATCGATACGGTCCCGTTTTTCAATGAACGACTTGTTTCCCAGCGATGAGTTGTAGCCTGTCAGAGTAAGGTTCCCCAGCCTATGAACCTGCGATTCGAGGGCCGATGCGGCGGCTTCCGGGCCACCCATCATGTCTTGCCACGCGCGGGGGATGTTTGAGCCCTGAGGAAAGATGTGCTCGATGGTCCACACGTAGTACTGCTTGTTCGCCGACCCTGCGCGCCGCCACAGGTCCGTCCGTGTCTCCTTCGTCATCCCCTGCTCCGCGAGGGTGGCAATGATGAAGCGGCACATGGCCGCGTTGTCCTCGTAGATCGGCCGGCTCAGCGCCGCGCGGAATGACTCGTCCGTGCTGGAGTGTGCGAGCAGTGACTCTCTGACGTGATGCACCACCTCCTCGCCCTGGAGGTCTGCCAATTCATGCACGATGGTCTTGAACATCCTCGGGAGCTCGTAGGTGGCCGGGAGGGACGTCAGGTTGCGTCGAACGAAGAAGTTCGTGACAAGGTCCGCGACTTGTACCACGTGATCGTCAGTCAGGCCCAACTGCTGCTGTCGCACGAGCAGATACAGCAAGAGCGCGTTGCCAGGCGCGCCCTGCGCCCGCTGGAGTCGGGTGGTGGCCTCGTCGAGAGCTTCATTCTCCCCGTCCAGATTGACGGTGTCGATGATCCGGCCGTATTGGTGGGCTGCGGCGCTGACGTCGCGCAGGAAGTCGTCCACTCCCTGATCGAGGTACTTTTCGTACAGCCTGATCAGATTGGACTTGGTGGCGATGGGGGTGGCGGCGGCCTCACCGGAGAGCGGCTCGAAAACGTTGTAGTAGTAGCGTAGGAAGCGTTCCTGCTCATTGGGGTTGTCGCCCAGGTTGGTCAGGATGTTGCGCCACTGCTCGTAGGCCTCATCGATTCGTGCCGATCCGAGGCGGTCGGCGCGCATCAAGAGGCTGTTCTTAATGAGGTCGATCGGGGAGAGCGGCATTCCCCGGTTGTTGAGGCTCTCGAACAGGGTGTATGCGCTGGCGTGGTCCTTGACCTCGAGCTTCACGACGATTGAGTTGCTGACCCGGTCGACCAGATCGAACACGTGCTCCAGTCGTGCGCCCGGGGTCATGCCTTCGAGTTCACCACGAAGCTCGTCCTGGAAGAACCTGAAGGCCTTGGCGATGCGTCGAACTCCCCACCAGGATGGCTGTGACAGCGACTCGTCCTTCAGGAGTCCCAGATTCTTCAGCAGCCAGCGGAAGTCATCGTCGTTGTTGCCCTGCTTTTGGAGCCGCAGGCGTGGCCTCCCATCTGCGACGAGACGTAGTTTCAGGTTAAGCAGTATCGTCATCCGGTCGTCGTCGTCCTCAAACTCCGCCCGGCGATCTCTCAGCTCCACGAAGAGTGCAGCCAGCAGGAGTGAGAGCGTGGTCAGTCTCTGCTGCCCATCAATGAGCTCGAGAACGATCTCCTTGGTCACATCACGCGTTGCGTTCATGCAGATGATCGTCCCCAGGAAGTGCCCGTGCCCCGGGTCTTCCTCCTGGATGTCTCGGATCAGGTCTTCCCACTGGTATTTCATCCACGAGTATTCGCGTTGATACTTCGGGATGACGTAGACAAGCTTCTTGGTGTCCGCGCTCAACAGCTCGTGCACCGGCGTGGGGCTGGCTGAATTGATGATCTCACTCAAGGCAGTCTCCGGGTCCTGGCCGGGGAGGCGCCCTGGCCGCACCCCACGCACGATAGCGGCACGCGGGGGTAGCGACGTCAGACACGCGTTAGATCTGGAGCAGTCGGGCTGATATGCCCCGGTTTTGGGTTATGTGAATGCGGTGCTGCGGGTGGAGTTGCAGCAGAGCCCCGGTCCCCGGCCTAGAGTGGCGCTGCCGATAGGCGTTGGCAGGAGCTAGCGCACCGATTGCGAGGACGCATCACCATGACCGAGCTGTTGCCCAGCCTGCAGTCCGATCAGGTCCGTCGTGGCCTGGTGGACTACCTCACGACGACCTTCGCCTTGGCCGATGCCGAGCCGAGGAGGGCGCTCGCGGAGTTCCTGGAGGACGCGACGGACGGGATCTTCAAGGGACCCTACGTACGGCTGCGGCTGCCCTTCGCGGAGGCGGCGCCCACCTGGGGCCAGTGCCTCGATTGGAAGCCCCCGTTCCCGCCGTACCGGCACCAGGCTGAAGCCTATCGACGACTGACGAGCAAAGACCTCGGTGCCGAGAAGCCACGTCCGCTCCCGACGATCGTCACAACCGGCACGGGGTCCGGCAAGACGGAGGCCTTCCTGCATCCGATCCTCGACCACGTGCGCAGAGCCCGTGAACGGGGCGAGGCCGGCATGAAGGCCCTGATCCTGTATCCGATGAACGCCCTCGCTGACGACCAGGCGGGGCGCCTCACTCAACTGTTGACCAACGATCCTGCGCTGTCGAGGGTCACCGCCGGTCTGTACACCGGTGATGCGCGTGAGGGGCAGGCCGGCGAGGGCCGCACGCGGGTCACGCCAGAGGGGCTGATCACCAATCGCTCGATTCTGCGAGACGATCCGCCGGACATTCTGCTGACCAACTACAAGATGCTCGACCAGCTGCTGCTGCGTCCCTCGGACCAACCGCTCTGGGCCAAGAGTGCCCTGTCCCTCACCTATCTGGTCCTGGACGAGTTCCACACGTATGACGGTGCTCAGGGCACGGACGTGGCGATGCTGTTGCGCCGGTTGGGGCTCGCGCTCAGGGACCAGGTGCCGGCGGATCACCCCGAGCGGGCGTCGTTCGACGCCCGTCCCCTAGGCCGACTCACTCCCGTGGCGACGTCGGCCACCTTGGGGGACCGTGGTGATCCTGAGCGAATGCTGTCGTTCGCCCAGCAGGTGTTTGGCGAGGCATTTCCGGACGACTCGGTGATCACCGAGACGCGCGTCGACGTGGACGCACTAACCGAGGCAACGCGCGAGGCGCTGGGTGACAAGGCGATCCGACGGCTCTCCGGCCTCGTGACTGGCGCAGTCCGCGACCTAGCGGAGACCGGTCTCCAGCACCGCGACGACGGGGACTCTTTGGTCGCCACCGTCATCGACGCGCTGTATGACCGTGCGGCCCTCCCCAGGGATCTCGCTGATGCCCAGCTCCTTGCCGCCCACCCCGACGTGCGAGCGATGGTCGAGGCGGCGGGGGATGCCATCCCGCTGGATGACCTCCGCGACGAGCTGCTGCCGCGAACCGCTGTGGCAGACGATCCATCAGCCGCTCGGGGCGCGATCGAGGCCATCCTCGCGGCCCTCAGCCACGTGCGGCTCGGCCATCGCGACTCCGTGTCGGTGGAGGTGACGATGTGGGTGCGAGAGGTGACGCGCGTGGACCGGCTGGTGTCGTCGCAGCCGAGCTTTCGGTGGGGTGACGACGGGCAGCTCGATCCAGCTGCGGAGCTGGCGGGACGTGCGCTGCCGGCCATCTATTGCCGGGCCTGTGGTCGCTCGGGCTGGGGCGCGACACTTGCATCTACCGGCCGTGACCTCGCGGATCGCGACGAGAGCGTCCGCCGCGACCACCTGCTGCATCGGGGTCGCTTCCGGGCCCTGCTGCACGCGCCCGGTGAAGCCTCCTTGCACCTGACCTCCAACGGGGGCGGGGCCGTTGCCTCAGATCGCCGTACGCCCAACCTGCGTTGGCTGCACATGGGTCAGCGGACCGTCCTGGCGCGACGCCCAGCAGATGACGATCCCGACCTCCTTGAGGGTCATGTCCTGCCCGTCCTCATGCTCGATGGTGAGACAGAAGACGTCGAGAAGCGTGCTCAGAACGACGAGTGCCCATCGTGCGGCAAGAGCGACTCGATCCGCTTCCTGGGCAGCGCGATCGCCACGCTCTTGTCCGTGAGCCTGTCGACGCTCTTTGGCGATCGCCACCTCGACCCGCGGGAGAAGCGCGCCCTCGTCTTCACTGACTCCGTGCAGGACGCCGCCCACCGAGCCGGATTCGTGGACCACCGCTCGCACGCCATGTCGCTCCGTGCGGCCCTACGCGAAGCGTTGACGGAGCCGACCGCGCTAGACGTGTGGGTGGACGAGGTGCTGAGACGAGCCGAGGGTGACGCCTTTGCCCGCTATCGGCTGGTGCCAGCCGCCGTCAGCGAGCACGAGCGCTTCGCGCCGTACTGGCGAGCCGACACGTGGAGTCGCGTGCCGACGCGATCCCGCACGGCCGTGCGTCGCCGACTTCTCTTCGACGCGGCGCTGGAGGTGGGCCTGCAGTCCACCTACGGCCGCACCCTGGAGGCGACGGGCTCGGTCGGAGTCCATGTGTCTGCAGGGCCCACCTCTGCTTTGGTCGCGGTGGCTCGAAGGGCGTTGGCTGCCGACGACATCGACGTCCTGCCCGGCGAACTTTCCGACATCACAGAGCAGCAGCTAGCGAGATGGGTCCGAGGCAGCGTCGAGCACCTGCGTCGTGACGGCGCCATTGACCACGAATGGCTCAAGAAGTACGTCAGCGATGACGGAAACCGCGTCTGGATCTGGGGAAAGCGGCGCCGAGATGAGGGTGCCCCCTCCTTCCCGCGCGGGCGCAGCGCCCCTGCGTATGCCGTGACTGGCGGGCCGGCCAACGACCGCAGCGCCTTCGTCCGCGTGACGTCACCCCTGAGCTGGTATGCCCGCTGGGCGCAGAAGTGCCTCGGTATCAACGCGGCTCATGGCGCGGCGGTGGCTGCGCGGCTTCTCGCCGCCCTGGCGCAGCGAGACGTGCTGACGCAAACCACGACGGACAAGGGCGGGAAGGCGTACGGCATACCGCCGGCAAACGTCGTGATCACCCCCCTGAGCGACTCCACGATCGCCACCCAAACCACCCTCCTCGTCTGCGACACCTGCCGGTCTCCGCTGCCTGTCTCCCCGGCGATCGCCGAGGAGCTCCTGGACGGTCCCTGCCCCTCTGTCGAGTGTGTGGGGGCGCTGCGTGCGGGCCACCGTGAGGCCGACTCGTTCTATCGCCGGCTCTTCGAGACGACGGACATGCGTCGAGTCGATGCTCGCGAGCACACCAGCTTGCTGCTCCCCGCGGAACGCCGCGAGATCGAAGCGGGATTCAAGAGGTCGGATCAGCGGCCAGGCGACCCCAACGTGCTGGTGGCAACGCCAACGCTGGAGATGGGCATCGATATCGGTGGCCTGACGACCGTGATGCTCTCATCTCTGCCCGACTCTGTCGCAAAGTACCTGCAGCGCGTGGGCCGCGCCGGTCGCCTCACGGGCAGCTCGCTGGCCCTCGCCTACGTCACGGGCCGGGGTGAGCAGCTCCCCCGACTCGGCGACCCCACGTCGATGATTAACGGGGAGGTCCGGCCACCGGCGACCTATCTCGACGCGGAGGAGATCCTGCGGCGACAGTTCCTCGCGTCCGTCATCGACGGCATGGTGCGGGACGGCTACGAGCGCGTTCCGCGCCGGTCCGGTGACGTCTTGGCCTCCGCCGACCCGGGCACCCTGCTCGGCGACGTCATCGAGCGGGTCCGCGTGCGGGGCGAGCATCTGCTCGACCGATTCGTCGGGACGTTTGACGACCCCAAGACCGCGGGATTGCTGGCGCTGCGTCGGTGGGCTCTGCCCGACCAGGGCGATGACATGCCTGCTGTCGACCCTGCTGTGGAGCAGCAGCTTCCCCAGAAGGTCCGTGGCGTCGACACGCTGGAGGCGACGATCTATCGGGCGGTCCAGGAGCACACCCGTGAGGTGGAGGAGATCAGACGCCAGCGGCGCGAGATCGAGGATGCCCTCCCTGAGCTGCGTGAGGCGGCTGAGCGAACCGCTGCCACCGAGGATGACAGGGCGGCTTTGCGGTCCGCGAAGGGTGCCATCCACCTGCTGAGGCGAGTGCTCAGGGAGCTGACCGAGGAGCCGTGGATCACCGGCCTCGAGATCAGGGGCCTGCTTCCCAACTACTCCCTGCTTGACGACTCCGTCGAGCTGGATGCCCAGGTCTCATGGATGAACCCCGAGACCCAGCAGTACGACACCGATCCCCTGGTCATCGACCGTGGGTCGGCCCGCGCACTGACGGAACTCGCCCCAGGTGCCTACTTCTATGCCCGAGGGCTAGAGATGCGGGTCGATGGCGTCGAGATTGGGCGCGACGACGCAGAGGTGCGGCTGCATGCCGCCTGCGACTCGTGTGGCTACGTGTGCGACCTCGGCCCAGGTGGAGCCAAGGAGGCGCCCCGCGCCTGCCCTCGATGCGGGAGCACGGGCATCGCCGACATGGGCCAACGCTTTGAGGCCGTCCGGCTGAAGCGGGTGTTCTCCGACATACGGCGGGACGACGCACGCATCGGTGACGACTCCGACGAGCGCCGCCGCACGCCCTTTGAGATCGTCACCGCCGTTGACTTCGACCCGGCGCTCTCCGAGGGGCGATGGTCGGTTGAACGCGTCGGTCTAGGAGTGGCCCACTACCGGCGGCTCCCGGTGCGGTGGTGGAACCTCGGCCGGGTGACCGGCGCCCCCACGATCAACCGGCTTGCCGGTCGTGACGTCACTGCGCAGAGGTTCCGCATCTGCGAGGCCTGCGGGAAGCTCGACAAGGATGCCGGGTCGAGCTCACCGTCTGAGCACCGGGCGTGGTGCCGCCACCGAAACGACCCCAAGGAGCACACGCGGTTGCTTGCTCTCGGGCGGGAGCTCGTGACGCAAGGGGTAGCGATCAGCCTCCCGCTCGTGGTGACCGACGGGCTCTACAGTCTCCCCGGCCTGTCTGCCGCCCTGCTGCTTGGCCTGCACAAGACCATGGGTGGCGCCCCTAACCACTTGCGCGTGGAGATCGTGCCCCATCCGGTCGGCGACGGTGGTCAGGTGCTGGAGTCGCTCTTTCTCCATGACACCGTCCCGGGAGGCACGGGCTATCTCACCGACCTCGCCTCGCCAGATCGCCTGTGGGGCATCCTCGTGCGGTCAGCCCAGGTCCTGGAGAAGTGCCCGTGCCAGGACGAAGCGCGCGCCAGCTGCTATAGGTGTCTGCTGCCCTTCGTGCGCCACGCAGATCAGGCTCACCGCGTCGAGGCGTTGCGCGCTCTGAAGTACCTGCTCCAGGTGGACCAGGACGAGTCGGTGGCTGAGCTCGATCCCGATCAGCCCCGATGGTCGATCACGCACGGAACGGCTGGGTGGGTGTCTCCCGAGTCACCGCTCGAGCAAAAGCTCCGCCTAGCCCTGAAGGACCGACTGGGCGGGGTCGCCGCTGTGCGAGAGCGGCCCGGGTCGCGCGGCACTGAGCTGATCGTCACCGGAGCCAACAACCGGACCTGGACACTGGCGCCTCAGGTGGACGTCGCGGGCACTCGACCCGACTTCGTGCTCAGCACCCCCGGAGTCGCCCCCATCGCGATCTATGCCGATGGCCGTGCGTTCCATGCGACGCAGGCACACAACGCCATTGCCGACGATGCTCGGAAGCGAGAGGCGTTGCGGGCCAGCGGATATCAAGTCATTGCCGTGACCGCGGCGGACCTGGATCAGGCCTCGCCTCCCGGTTGGCTCAACGAGGTGCTCATTGGTCAGATGATGGCTCTCCCCGCAGGAGTGTTAGGTGCGGGAGTGTCCCGCGCCGCCGCAGCGGAGCACAAGGGTGGGCCACTGGCGCTTCTGGCGGGGGTCATCCAGTCGCCCGAGGACAGCGCTCGGCTGCGGTTGGCAAACGCTGCACCCCTCCTGCTGGGGCTCTACACGGGGCGCGGTGGACGGTCGAGCATCGCCCCGGACGAGAGCCTTGTCGGCGTCGCCCTCGGCATGATTGCAGCAGCCCACGTCGAGTCCGGGGCTGGCGACGATCTCTTGACCTATCGCATCCCGCACCTGGCGTTCGCGGCCAGGCTGCGCGGCAACCAGCCCGTCGAGATGGCGCTCGTCGTGGACGACACCGACGAAGCTGTCGGCAACGCGGACCACGAGGAGGCGTGGCGTGAATGGCTGCGGCTGTCCAACCTGCTTGGCCAGTCAGACGTTCCCTGCACCATCACGTCTCGAAGCGACCTGGAGTCTCGCGTCGACGTGCGCGACCGGGCCGAGCGCAGTCGGGGAGTGTGGGAGGGCACGGACCTTGAGGGTCTCGACGACGACATCGTGCAGCTCGCCCGCGAGCTGTCCGCCGCTGACGCACCCCCTGCCTCGGTCGGCGAAGAGCTCGACGGTGGTGTGGCTGCAGAGCTGTCCTGGCCCGCACCCAAGGTGGCCGTGGTGTATGCCGAGATGCCCGACGACGACGTCGCCGTGCTGCGCGCTGCAGGATGGGTGGTGCATCGTGCGCAGGACGACGTGAAGGCACTCGCCGACGAGGTACGGGAGTCCCTGAGCAGCCGAGACAAGGAGTAGGGCATGCCCACGCTGATCTGGAGCAAGGTCAAGGACGGGCTGGACCCCTCCATGAAGAAGAAGGCCTACGCCTTCTTTGAGAAGCTGCAGGAGGACGACACCCGGCCCGGACTGCACATCGAGCCCATCAAGGGCAGCGTCGACGAGAGGGTCCGGACTGGCCGCGTCGATGACAACTTCCGGTGTGTGCTGTTCAAGATCACCTCGGGCGACGATTCGTTCTATGTGATCCATGGCGTGTGGCCGCACGACAAGGCGAATGCCATCGCCGAAACTGTCCGCCTGTCGATGAACCCCATCAATGGCGTCCCCGAGGTCGAGCGCGTCGTTGACGCCTACCGTGATGCGGCGACGGGGAACGCGGATCCTGCGGTGACGGCGGCGCCGGACACCGTGTCGCGGAAGGCCGTGCCTGTTGACGCCGCTATTGAGGATTTGGCGGTGTCCTCGGAGCCGAGTGGGCACGACGTCATATCGGGTCAGCCTCCCCAGGAGGCCGCCCCCAGCTGGCCGGCAGGACTGACCCCCGAGTTGCTCCACGCAGAGCTGGGCATCGAGGCCGGGTTGGCGGAGTCCGCACTTGCGGCGCCCACGGAGGCTGCTCTCACGGACGTCATTTCGCAGGCGCGCGTGGAGTGGCATGGTGACGCGTTGCTCGAACTTGCCACCGGGGCGGCCGTGGAGGATGTCCGAGCGACCTTCAAGCTCGACATCCCCGTCGACCTCGGCCAGGGCGCCGAGGAGGAGCAGCTGCTCAAGAGCCTGGAGCACCCGGCCGCCCAGGCGACGTTCCATTGGGTCAAGGACGACGCCGACCTGCGACAGATCATCGAAGCTGGGGACTTCGGCGCCTGGCGCCTTTTCTTGCACCCAGAGCAGCGCAAGTATGTCGACGCGGACTACAAGGGGGCTTTCCGGCTGTCCGGGGGTGCAGGAACCGGCAAGACCGTCGTGGCGGTGCATCGCGCGCATCGGTTGGCGGCCAACAACCCGCAGGCCCGAGTCCTGCTGACGACATACACCCGGAACCTTGCTGATGACCTGGCGGCAAGCTTGTTGCGCCTGGACGACCAGCTCAAGCTGCAATCCCACCTGCGAGAGCCCGGCATCGTCGTGAAGGGAATCGATGCGGTCGCGTGGGCCGTCGTGCAGCGCGCGGAGGTCTCCATCGAGCCCGCTGTCGCGGAGGTGCTGGGTGAGGGGCGCACGTCCGTCTTGGGGAGCAGCAGACCTGGCCTGTGGGATGAAGCCCTTGCCGAGGCGGGCTCTGGCCTGCCTCCCGAGCTGGCGACCGAGACTTTCCTCGAGACCGAATACGCGCTCGTCATCCTCCCAAACAGCATCACGAGCGAGACGGAGTATGTGCGTGTGCGGCGGGCGGGGCGTGGCGTGGCCCTAGACCGTGCGAAGCGGAAAGCCGTGTGGGGGGTCGTTGAGTGGTATCGCTCCAAGGCCCGGGCGGACGGCACGACCGACTTCGACGAGAAGGCTGCCATCGCCTGTGCATGGCTGGAGCAGAACGGACCAATCTTTGACCACGTGCTCGTGGATGAGGCTCAGGACCTGACGCCATCGCGGCTGCGTCTGTTGCGTGCGCTCGTCGCCGACGGGCGGAACGATCTCTTCATCTGCGAGGACTCGCACCAGCGCATCTATGGGCAGAAGGTGACGCTCTCGCACGTCGGGATCAACATCCGTGGCCGCTCTCGCCGGCTGACGCTGAACTATCGGACGACGGCGCAGAACCTCCGATGGGCGATGGGGATCCTCTCTGCAGGCGCGTTCACCGATATGGAGGGCGAGGACGAGGCGCACGGCTATCGATCGGCGCGCTCGGGACCCGTGCCCCACCTCATCGAAGCTCCGTCGATGGCGGGTGAGCTGGACATTGCCGCTGAGCTGATTCAGTCCTGGCTGCCGGGGTCCCAGCCCATGGCGGAGGGACGAGCGCCGGCACCCGAAGCGATCGCAGTGCTCGTGCCAGATAGGTGGGTCCGCAGCAACGTCGTCAACGGCCTGGCCGAGCGCGGCCTGGATGCGCGCTCGGTGGAGCAGGAGAACGTCAAGCCCGGCAAGCCCTTGGTGATGACCATGCATCGGGCCAAGGGCCTTGAGTTCACCCATGTGTTGCTCTTTGGCGTGCACGAGGGGGCCGTTCCTCGGGTCGTCAAGGACTATGAGGTGAGCGAGCAGGACAAGGCTGACGCGCTCCTGCGGCAGCGATCCCTCGTCTACGTTGCGGCGACGCGGGCCCGAGACGTCCTTGCTGTGACGTGGTCCGGGGCTCGCTCACCCTTCATAGGCTGACTCGCGTCCGTCTGCTCACGCGCCCGGTCCAGATCAGTCGGCGGGGCGAGGGCTGCTTCGCGTTGGGCGGTGGGAAGCTGTCGCCATGCTGAGTCTTGAGGACGAGACGCGCCTGCGGACCGAAGCCATGGCGTGGCTTGCCGCCCGGACGAACGATGGGCGGGACGCCATCACGCGCCAGGAGCTGACTCAGTTCGAGTTCGACGGGCAGCGACTCACGCTCATCGACACCGGTCGAGGCATCCGAAAGCCGAAAAGCTGCCGAGCCGCACTCACGATCATGACCGTCCACACGCCAGAGGGGCGCGAACGTCCCTACGAGGACGTGCTCGGATCTGATGGGCTGCCTCGCTACAAGATGCGCGGCGATGCGCGCAGTGGCGCCGACAACCGCGGCCTTCAGGCCGCCATGGAACTCGGTCTCCCTGTCATCTGGCTAGTCGGCGTCGCTCCAGGACTGTTTCAGACGGTGTTCCCGGTATTCCTCATCGGCGAGGAGCCGGCTCTGCATCAATACGTGCTTGCGTATGACAAGGATCAGGTTCATCAGGCACCCGACTCACCTCTGGAGGAGGTCATGCGGCGCTGGGCCACCCGCGAGACCGAGGTGCGGCTGCATCAGCGCGTCTTCAGATCCATGGTGATGCTGGCGTACAACACGACGTGCGCCGTGTGTTCGCTCAGGCACAGCTCACTTCTCGACGCGGCCCACATCGTCGAGGACAGGCACACGCTGGGTGTCGCGGCCGTTCGGAATGGTTTGTCGCTCTGCAAGATCCATCATGCTGCCTACGACGCGGGCATCCTGGGCATCAGCCCCGAGCTCACCATCCACATCCGTGCGGACATCCTGGATGAGATCGATGGGCCACTGCTCGAGTACGGCATCAAGGGCCTGCACGGACAGAAGGTGTCAGTGCTGCCTGAGCGGCGTGGAGATCGCCCCGACCCTCAGCTGCTCGATTGGCGCTACCAGCGCTTCCTCTCGGCCTAGGCCGCGCGACCATCCAGGTGGGCTGTCGCGGCAAAAGCCGGCGCCTGACACCTTCTCTACGTTAAGTTGCAAGTTGTCACTCTATGTAGTTGGGCCAGTCGGGAGTCGAAGATGACAGACGTGTTGAGCCATGACGCCGCGACGGTGCGATCGGCGCTAGAGGCGGTCTTGCCTCCAGAGCCGGAGGCCTGGCCCGGCGGCTACCCCGACGATGTCGAGCTTGCGCTCATCGACGCAGTCCTATCGGTGAGGACTCATTACGGACAGCCCCACAACGGTGTGCGTGGGCGAACCGCGAAGTGGCGCGACCACAGGGCCGGCTCAGCCAACGACCTAGCGGCCTTGGCCGGGGACCCGGACCTCGCGGCGGTGCTTGATACCACGCAGAAACTCGGCGGCGGCAAGGTGCTCAAGACGGATGCGATTCGTGAGGCTGCTCGGCGTCTCAGTGAGGCAGGCCTGCGCACCGCTGCCGACGTGGTTGGCCAGCCCGCGATGGCCAGATCGGCCTACACGAGCGTCAGAGGGTTGGGCGGCGTGACGTTCGCCTACTTCATGATGCTGGCGGGCGCCGAGGGCGTGAAGGCCGACACCTGGGTGCTTCGGTTCCTGGAGCAAGCTCTGGAACGGCCCGTCGGCCCCACCGAGGGCGAGGAACTGCTCAGGGCCGCGGCGGAGCAGCTGGGTCACTCGCCCAAGCAGATCGACCACCTGGTGTGGAAGTACATGCGGGGCTGAGCAGCACGAGCTCAGCGTCAAGTGACGTTCGGCGCTGAAGGGTATGTCGGTGGGCGGCGCCATCATGTGAAGCATGCCCCTCATCAACGAGTTGCTCGCTGTGCAGCCGACTCCCGTCCCCACTCTGGTGTCGACGGGGTGGCCGACGCTCGACAAGGTCATGGGCGGGTTCCCCAAGGCCGGGGTCTGGGTCGTCACAGGCGGGCCGAGGAAGGGTGCCAGCACGGTCCTCGTCGAGTGGGTGGGGCGCCTCGCGCTCGCCGGCGTCCCGTCGTTGCTGACTGGACCGGAGCTGGACCCCGTCGCGACCGCTCATCTCCTGGCGGGGGTGAACCGAGGGCGATCGGATTGGGGCGACGTACCTCTCCACATCGAGCGCTCCCCCTCCTTGCCTCGCAACGTGGCGACCTGGCGGGCGGTTGCGCTCGACCGGGCGGACCGCGTCCGTGGCGCAACTCCAGGCGCCACACGAGCGATGGCGGATGAGGGCCGGTGCGTCATCGCCAATGTGCCACGGCGCAAGGTCGTGCATGGGGCTGGGGCGACGGCCGGGTCAAGTCCGCTGGGGTGGTGTATGAGGTTGATCCCTCGGTTGGGCGTGTCGGTCAGGCCGTGAGGGCCTGAAGTTCGAGGTCGGTGCTCACCTCCTCGGCGTGCTGGGTGTCGACGGCTTGGGCGCGGGCGAGGACGTCGAGTCCGAGGTAGCGGCGGCCTTCGGCCCACTCGTCGTGTTGCTCGGCCAGGACGGCGCCGACGAGCCGGATGATGGATGCGCGGTCGGGGAAGATCCCGACCACGTCGGTGCGTCGGCGGATCTCGCGGTTGAGCCGTTCGTTGGGGTTGTTCGACCAGATCTGACGCCAGACCTCCTTTGGGAACGGCGTGAACGCGAGGATGTCGGCACGAGCGTCCTGGAGATGTTCGGCGACGGCGGGAAGCTTCTCGGCCAGGGCGTCGACGACACGGTCGAACTGGGCGTGGACGGCGTCGGTGTCGGGCTGGTCGTAGATCGAGTGCAGCAACGCCTTGACCCATGGCCAGGACGACTTTGGGGTCGCGGACATCAGGTTCGCTGCGTAGTGGGTGCGGCAGCGCTGCCAGGCAGCGCCCGGGATGGTCGCGGCGATCGCGTTCACGAGCCCGGCGTGCGCGTCGGACGTGACGAGCTTGACGCCGGCCAGGCCGCGGGCTGTGAGGTCGCGGAAGAACGCGAGCCAGCCGGCGCCGTCCTCGCTGGTGGTGACCTGCACGCCGAGGATCTCGCGGTGCCCATCAGCGTTCACGCCGGTGGCTACCAGCACGTGCACCGGCACCACCCGCCCACCTTCGCGGACCTTGAGCACGAGCGCGTCGGCGGCGACGAAGGTGAACGGCCCGGCCTCTTCGAGCCGACGGGTGCGGAACTGCTCGACCTGCTCGTCGAGCTCCTTGGCCATCACCGAGACCTGGGACTTCGACAACCCGGTGATGCCGAGGGTCGCCACCAGCTTGTCCATCCGCCGGGTCGAGACCCCGAGCAGGTAGCAGGTCGCCACCACACTGGTCAGTGCTCGTTCGGCACGCTTCCTGCGTTCGAGCAGCCACTCCGGATACAGGCTTCCCTGGCGGAGCTTGGGCACTGCGACGTCGAGAGTCCCGACCCGGGTGTCGAGGTCGCGGTGGCGGTAGCCGTTGCGGGAGTTGACCCGCTCCGGGCTCCGCTCGTTGTAGCCGGCGCCGCACACCGCGTCGGCCTGGGCGGAGAGCAGTGCGTTGACGAACGTGGTGAGCAGCTCCCGCATCAGATCAGGGCTCGCCTGGGACAGCTGCTCGTCGAGGAAGCGGGCAGGGTCGATACTGGGTACAGCGGTCATCGTTGTGGTTCCTTCTTCGAGTCGGTTTTCGCAGATCACTCGAAGGATCCACCCGGTGGCCGCGCCTACGTTGGAGGCACGCGCTCACTCAGGTCCGTCGTACACCACTCTGCTGGACTTCACTGACGGCCGAGCTGGACCACGTGTGGGCGGAAGCGGCCGATGTCATCGTCGAGGTGGAGCTGTATCGCGGCCTGGGGAAGCAACCCGAGGACCACGAGGTGGCCCTGTCAGTGCTGCACAACCGGCACGGGCCGATGACTTAGGCTGTGGGGACCTGGCTCCGAGGGTATTCGCCCATCACGGAGTACGACCTCTGACAGTGGGATGCCTTGCGCCTGGCGGCATCACTCCTGGCTTGGCCTCAAGGGAAAGTCTGGGCCGGGGAAGTGCCGGACCTCCACCAGGTGGTTGCTCAGGTCTGGGACCGCACCCCTGATGGTCACCTCCACCAGCGCATCCCCCGACTTGCCACGCTTCCGCTGCCAGGCGGCGTGGTCGTAGTCGGCGAGGCGCTTGAAGGTGGTCTTGCCGCGGACGGGCGCGTTGGGCACGTGCGCCGAGCCCGAGTTGTAGGGCGACAACTCGATGAGGTCCTCGTAGCCAGACACCAGTGACGCGGTGTCGAGCGTCAGCACCACCTGCTGCATGGCGCGGTAGTGGCGCCCGTTGAGGAGCCGGAGCAGTCGCGCCTCGCTCGCCCAGAAGAAGCACCGGCTGTCGAGGATCTCGAGGAACTGCTCAACCGACGTCTCGTCGTCAAGCACCTGCGAGAGGAACTTCAGGGGCTTCTGATCGCGCAAGATGGCGACATGGCCCTCACCGGGCAGCGTGACGAGCTCAGAGTCAGCGCGGCGTGCGGACGGGGTCGACGCGCCGAGGCCGGCCGTATCCCTGAGCTGGTTGGCCGGCAGCAGGCCGAAGCGCTGGATCGCCGGCCACGCTCGCGCGTCCGCCGTGTGGTAGATCCGCGGGTAGCGGCTGATCAGCTCGTCTGGGGTCACCGGCCGATCGTAGGGCCGGGCCTGCGGCGACGATGGACTGGCGGTTGTGCAGGGAGCCGGCCGCTGGACGTCTGAGGCGGGCAGGATGGAGGCATGGCTCCACGCTGCAAGGTCCTCAAGGTCACGCTCATCAGCGGTCGTGGGGAGGAGTTCGACCCCGCTCCGGGACGGGTCTTCGCGATCCCGCCACGCACCACCTATGCGGCCCTCGCCGAGGCCATCGACCGATCGTTCGGCCGCTACGACCTGGGCCACCTCGTCCAGTTCGCGTTCGAGGATGATCTGGTCGTCACGGACGAGGAGACGATCGACGAGCTCGACGACGGCAGCGGCACGCCGCGCTACAAGCCGCTGGAGAGTCCGCTGACCGAGCTCAAGGTGGGTGTCACGTTCACCTACACCTTCGACTTCGGCGACAACTGGCTGCACCACTGCGAGGTGCTGCCCACGATGGACCCGTACGAGGTGCTCGGCGGCCTGGTCCTGCAGGTCGTGCCCCTTGACGGGTGGGGTGACGTGCCCGACCAGCACGGGCGGAAGGTCTGACCCCGACGAGCGTCCCTAGATCGAGCCTGGCTCGGCGTTCGACGGAGTCCTGCACGCGATCGAGGAGGAGGAGGCACCCCCGCCGCAACCCCGAGCAGTGCGCGGAGCCGACGAAACACGGTGGCCAGCGCCGCGACACAGGGCGGTAACGCGTGAGGCCTAGCTTCTCGGCATACGGCCAGGACACCCGCTGAGGAGCACCCATGCCGAGCACCGACCCCGCCCACCTCGTCGCCGCGCTGGAGCACGGGCTCGGGCGACGGCGCCTGCTGCAGGCCGCTGCCGCCACCGGGCTGGGCGTCACCGCCGCCGCCGTCGGGGCCGAGCAGGCGCACGCATCCCACCAGCTGCCAACGGGATTGACCGAGGCGCCGCTCGCCTGGCGCAACCCCAGGGGCGTGCTGCAGCCGCACACGGGACCGATCAAGGGGCAGCACTACCTGGCGTCGGAGACCGACGAGGTGCTGTGGGGCTACGTGCCGACGGTGCACGCCACGCCCGTGCTGACCGTCCGCTCCGGGGCCACCGTCACGATCGACGCGCTGTCGCACGAGGGGATCCTCGAGGACCAGGGACGCGACCCGGTGGCCTGGTTCGGGTCCAAGGGGGTGCCGCGCGCCGGGGTGCTGCGCGACGCCGTCGACGTGGCGGCGCACTACGACCGCACGCCGCGCAGCTTCGACAAGGACGGGCCGCACGTCGTCACCGGACCGATCGCGGTGGCGGGCGCCGAGCCCGGCGACGTCCTCAAGATCGAACCCCTGCACCTGCTCCCCCGCGTCCCCTACGGCGTCGTGTCCTCCCGCCACGGCAAGGGCGCGCTCGCGGTCAAGGCGGACGGCACTGCGCCGGCGGGCATCTCGCTGCCGAGGTCATGCCGCCGCGCGCCACCGACGGCCGAACGAGCGGCGACCCGACGCGCTACGGCAACGTCTCGGTCTTCACCGGCATCGAGCGCGGCAAGGCCGTGATGCGCAGCGGCAGCCGCTCGATCCGGTTCCCGCTCAACTACTTCTTCGGGATGATGGGCGTCGCGTATGCCGACGCCGACGGCCTCACCGACCCGCTCGCCAACTCGGTCCCGCCCACCCTCGGCGGCGGCAACATCGACATCCGCCAGCTCGGGGTCGGCTCCACGTTCTACCTGCCGGTGCGCGCGCCGGGCGGGCTGTTCTACGTCGGCGACCCGCACATGGCGATGGGCTCCGGCGAGGTGGCGCTCACGGCGATGGAGGGCTCGCTGCGCGGCACCTTCCGACTGACGGTGTGCAAGAAGGGATCCGGCGACGCGCCCGCCGTCGCCCACCGCTATCCCTGGGCCGAGACCCGCGACCACTGGCTCCCCATCGGCCTGTCCGACCCCGACGGCTCCGGTGGCGACAGCAACGACTCCGACCTCGACGTCGCCATGCGCCGGGCGGTGGTCAACGCCCTGGACTTCCTCGAGCAGGAGCAGGGCATCGACCGCGCGGTGGCCTATGCCTACCTGTCGGCGGCGTCCGACTTCGTGGTGTCGCAGGTCGTCGACCGCACGACGGGGGTGCACGGCCTGATCAGCAAGGCCGACTTCCGCTGAGCGCCGTCCTCAGTGCATTCCTCAGTGCATTCGTCACTGACATCACTGCATTCGGCACTGTTCAGTGAAGGAGGTAGCACGCCACCGATTGCGGAAGCCTGAGCACCGTCCAGCGTGCCCAGGTTTCCGCAATCGGGCCTGCTGAGGCCTTCACCGTGACGTATGCCGCTGCGGGGCGTCAGAGCGATCAGGGGGTGTAGCGCTGCGCCGTGAATGCTGGCGCCGGCCCGGAGCACCTGCCGATGACGTCCGGGTTGAGCACCGCTCCCTTGGCGCTCAGCTCGGAGCACAGCGGCACGTCCTGACCGGACCAGACCTTGATCCAGCGCCCCTTCTTGACGCCCCACATCGCCATGCCGCCACCGCAGCCGGAGCCGAACTCGCTGACCATGGCCGAGCTCTGGGCGTCGAGGGCCTCCACCGTGATCGTCATGGGGCAGCGGTCGTTCTCCTGGGTGACCTGGGCGAGCTGAGCGCGGGCGAAGGCGCGAAGCCCGTTGCTGTTCGGGAGCTTCTGTACGTCAGAGGGCTCGGCGATGGTGAGGTTGGGGCGTGTGACGGGGCCGAGAGCACCGGTCGCGCCTGTGCCGCCAGACGAGCCAGAGGACGGCGCCGCCCGGATGAACCACGCCTTGGTGATGCGCTCCTTGGTGATCTTGCCGGTCTTGACGGTGTTGTAGCCCAGGGGCCCCCGGCGGGCGTACCAGACGTCGCCCTCCTTGATCAGGCCTGAGCCGCCTGGGTTGCCGGGCGGGGACAGCAGCGCCTCCGCGTCCTCGTGGCAACCCTTGCGACAGCCGTAGGTCGCTGCAGCCTCCTGGGGCCCGGGCGGCCAGATGCCCCCGGATCGGTAGTTCCACCGCGAGCCGTCGGCCAGCTCGATCCCCAGCGGGGCGGGGTCGGACGGCTTGTGGGTCGTCGGCAACGTCCCGTCGACGGCGAAGCGTGTAGCCGCCTTGGCCCACGGATCCGTGGCGCACAGGACGTGGGCGCCATCACCGTCATCGACGCAGGCGACCGCGTAGTCAGCGTTGGAACCGCACCGATAGGTCCTACTGGTTGTGGCCATGGCCGACGGATACTCGCTGCACTCCACGGCGTGGTCCGCGTTCTCGACCTTCCACCCGCCGTCAGGGTTGGGCAGCGTGAGCACGATCTGCTTGGTGGCGGCTCCCCCGGTCGCCGTTGAGGTCGCGGTGGCTCCCGGCGTTGCCGGCGCGCTCGCCGTGCCCGACGCAGCGGTCGACGCCGGTGCCGCCGTGGCGCTCGTGCTCGTCGGCGATGCCGTCACCGTCACGGTCTTGGCGGACTGCGCGCCGGGCGACCCTCCGCCCCCGCACGCAGCCAGCAGTGCCGCGGTCAGCGCGGCGATTCCCCAGCGTCCTGCACGCATGTGAGCCCCCCTCTGAGATGCAGTGACAACACTGTGGCATCCCTGATCGCTGCGTGTGAGCAAAATCCCCCAGCTGGCCGCCTGACCAGCGTCACCCCATACCCCGCCGCCCCAATCGACCAAGATTGCGGAAACCTGAGCACCGTCCAGCGTGCCCAGGTTTCCGCAATCAGGTGTGCCAAGGGTTCCGCTGTGTCTGCACGCGACGCCAGGCTGGAGGACCGGCAGGGTCATCTGGGTGGGTCGCTACATGATTTTTGGAGTAGGCCCCACGCGGCTCCGGGCAGAGCGGATCCACGACGGGCATGCAAGACCCAGGAGTGTGGCGCAGGTCACATCCACAGGTCTAGCGTGGGGACGTGGAGATCCAGCTCGTGCGATCCTTCCTCGCCGTGGTGCGGACGGGTTCCGTGACGGCGGCGGCGCGTGAGCTCGGCTACTCCCAACCGGCCATCACCGCTCATCTCAACGCCTTCGACCGCCAGGCCGGCGGCTCGGTGATCATGCGGGGCCGGCGCGGCGCCATCCTCACCCCGCTCGGGGAGCGGCTGCTCCCGAGAGCCGTGCGGCTCGTCGCCGAGCACGACGCACTGCTTGCGGAAGCGCGCGAAGCCGGCGGGGCGGCTCCGCACCTCGTCGTCGGATTCGCCCCCTCGACGGTCCGGCCGTATGCGGAGCGGCTGGCCGGCCTCGCGGCCCGGGTCCTGCCGCGGGTGCGGCTCAGCCTGGTCCTGCTGGAGCGCCCCGCCCAGATCGGCAACGACCTGCTGGCCCACCTCGCCGACCTGCAGGTCGTGCCGGGCCCGCTCGACGACCCCCGGCTCGTCTCGCGGCTGCTGCACCCGCTGCGGGTGGGGGTCCGGGTGACGGCCGCCAGCCCCCTTGCCGCGATGGCGGTCGTGCCGGTGGAGGCGATCCTCGGGAGGCCGCTGCACCGCCTGGAGGGCGTCCCCCTGACGTGGGACCGCTACTGGTGCGCGTGGACCGATCGCGGCGCTCCGCCCCGGCTCGCCCGTGACGTCGACCGGTTCGCGCAGTGCCTGGAGCCGTTGGAGGACCCGCGGCACGTGATGATCTCTCCCTCGGCGCCGTTCGTGGTGCCGCCGGACGGCGACGTCTGGCGCCCACTCACCGGCGTGGCCGAGTCCTGGCTCGAGGTCGCCCATCGCGCCAACGACCACCGCCCGGAGGTCCGGGCGGTGGCCGCGTTGGCTCCGGCCACGGTGTCGTCCATGCTCTCGACGCGGTCGACGCGGTCGACGCGATCGACGCCGAAGACGAGCGTCTCCACCGCCGACGAGCCCGGTCAGGGCTCGGGCGCCTCGACCACGGTGGCGGCGAGGGTCTCGAGGGCCTCCGCCATCGGATAGGGCCGCCCCGCCTCGAAGGCCGGCGGCGTCGGCTCGCTCGGGATCACGACGTCGCGTGAGGGGTCGGCGTCGTCGTGGAGCCACAACCCCATGAACAGGCACGCCGGCACGCGCAACAAGCGTTGCTCCAGCGGAGCCCCTCCGCCGAGCTCGTCGTCCAGGCCCCGCGCCGCCTCGCTCAGCCTCGCGACGCCCCGGGCGAGGTCGCCATACGAGACCTGCCGGACCTCGGGCGAGGCATCTCCCGGCACGTCCAGCTCGGCCAGCGCGGTCAGTCCGGCGCGGTGCACGACGGACAGCCAGCCGATCGGCATCGCCTGCGACAGCGCGTCGCCTGACCGGAGGGCGTCGGCGCCCAGGTGGTAGGTCGGCCACGACTGGGGCGGGGCCCCGCCTGCCTGGTCGTCCCCGGGTTGGCTCGCCCGGGCAGCGATGAGATCGGTGACCGTGCCGGCGATCTCGTCACGGAGGCCGGGCGGTGGTTCGGGCACGTAGGTGCTCATCGGCATACCTCTCAGCGTGTCAGGTAGGAGTGGGTCACCCTGCCGGTGCCCAGGTAGGAGCTGTTGAGCGTGGAGAGCCGCACGTCGGTGGCGCCGGACCAGGGGTCCTCGACCCCGACGAACTGGTCCTGCGCGAGGTAGCCGTCGACGACGACGAAGTGGCCGCCGCCGCCGCTCCACTCGATGCGGACGCAGGCAGGTCTGCCGCCGTCGATCTCGCCCTGGATGGTGGCGAAGCTCGGTTGCGACGGCGAGACGCTCGCGAGGTGCCCGGCCGTCCGCAGCGCGTCACCCAGGCGGGCCTGCTGGTTGCAGGGCCCGGACCCGCCGGCCGCGGTGCAGCAGTCGGTGCGGCTGAGGAAGGTGTTGGCGAAGGTGCACTGGGTGAGGGATGCGCCGTAGAAGTTGGCCACGCTGACCGTCACCGCGCACCAGCACCAGTTGGTCTGCAGCTGGTGCTGCACGGTGAACGCGAGGCGCCGCCAGTCGAGCGGCGGGTGCTGCGAGCCGCGCGGGCGGTCCAGCAGCACGACGTCGGTGACCACGTCGAGCGGCGCCCCCCACGCGACGTCCACGACGAACGTCACGCCGTGGTTGGCGTCGTAGGGCGGGCCGTGCGGGGTGACGTTGCGAACCGTGATGCTGGCGTCCCCGACGAAACGCTGTGACGTCGCGGGCGCGGCCCGGTTGAGGGTGTACTCCGACGCCGTGACGTAGACGGCGGAGTCTGCGTCGACCTGGTCCCAGTTGATGTTGAGCGGGACCCGGCCCCGAAGCCCGGACCAGTACTTGCGGATCGCGATGTCGCTCATGGCGTCCCGATCCAGACCGGCTTGGAGTCCAGGACTGTGATGTCGGTGACCACGTTGAGCGGCGTCCCCCACGCGACGTCCACGACGAAGGTCACGCCGTGGTTGGGGTCGTACGGCGGGCCGTGCGGGGTGACGTTGGCGACGGTGATGCTCGCGGCGCCGACGAAGCGCTGGGAGGTGGCGGGGGCCGCCGCGTTGAGGGCGTACTCCGAGGCGGTCACCAGGACGACGGAGTCGTGGTCGATCGCGTCCCAGTTGAAGTTCAGGGCACGGCGACCCTTCAACCCGGTCCAGTGGTGTCTGATGGTCTGGCTCATGGCGATGACGCTAGGGACGCCATCGGCGCCCCGGTCCGCATCATCACGATCCCTGATGACCTACCTCGGGCCTCCACTCAATGAGAGCATAAGGACCATGACAGCGACGTCGCCGCGAGGCACCACCGCCACCGAGGTCCAGCGCCGACGGGTCGAGACCACCGGCATCGAGATCATCGACGAGGCGGCGCGCACCGCCCGCCCGCACGACCTGTTCTGGCCGTGGTTCGCCGCCAACGTGAGTGTCTTCGGGATCTCGTATGCCGCCTACGTGCTCGGCTTCGGCATCTCGTTCGCGCAGGCGGCCGTGGTCGCCGTGGTCGGCGTCGTGCTCAGCTTTGCGCTGTGCGGGATCATCGCGATCGCCGGCAAGCGCGGGTCGGCGCCGACGATGATCCTGAGCCGCGCGGCGTTCGGCGTGCAGGGGCAGAAGGTGCCCGGCGTCATGTCCTGGCTGGTGTCGATCGGGTGGGAGACCTTCCTCGCGATCATGGCGGTGCTGGCGACGTCCACGATCTTCGGTCGGCTCGGGTGGGACGGGGGGACGTCGACCAAGGTCATCGCCACCGTCGTCGTGGCCGCGATCATCGTGCTGGCCTCGGTCGCGGGCTACCACATCATCATGCGGCTGCAGTCGGTGCTGACCTGGCTGACGGGCGCGGCCACGATCGTCTACATCGCCCTCACGCTGGGCCACGTCCACTGGGACGCGGTGCGCGGACTCCCTTCGGGCTCCTGGCAGTCCGTCGTCGGGGCGCTGGTGATGGTGATGACCGGGTTCGGTCTCGGGTGGATCAACATCGCTGCGGACTGGTCGCGCTACCAGCGCCGCGACGCCTCCAGCGGCGCCATCGTCGCGTGGAACACGCTGGGCGGCGCCATCGCTCCCACCCTGCTGGTGCTCTACGGCCTGCTGCTCGCCGGCTCCGACCCCAAGCTCGCCGAGGGCATCACCGCCGACCCCATCGGCACCCTCGCCACCATCCTGCCGACGTGGTTCCTCGTGATCTTCCTCGTCGCCGCGGTGCTCGCGCTCGTCTCCGGAGCGGTCCTCGGCATCTACTCCTCCGGCCTGACGCTGCTCTCGCTCGGCGTCCGGATCCCCCGTCCCGCAGCGGCTCTCGTAGACGGGATCATCCTCACGGCCGGCACGATCTGGGTGGTCTTCTTCGCGCAGAGCTTCCTTGGACCGTTCCAGAGCTTCCTGATCACGCTGGGCGTCCCGCTGGCCGCGTGGGCCGGCGTCATGATCGGCGACATCGCCCTGCGGCGCCACGACTACGACGAGGACGCGCTCTTCGACGCGCGCGGTCGCTACGGCAGCGTCGACTGGATCTCGTTGGCCCTCATGGCGGTTGCGTCCGTCATCGGCTGGGGGCTCGTGGTCAACACCTTCGCCGCCGACGCCGCCTGGAACAACTGGCAGGGCTACCTGCTCCAGCCGCTCGGCCTCGGCACGCGCACCGCGCAGGGCTGGGACGGCGCCTGGCCCTACTCCAACATCGGCGTGCTGCTCGCGCTGCTCATCGGCCTCGTCGGCGGGATCGTGCTGCGGCGCGGTCGAGTTCGTCGTCAGGAGTCCGTCGATGCGCGGTGACCCCGGCAGCGGCATACGGCCCTGGCTCGTGGTGATCGACCCGCAGGTGATCTTCGCCGCGCCCGAGAGTCCTTGGGGGTCACCGATGTTCCCTGCCATCGTGCCCCGGGTGCGCGCTCTCGCAGCGGGATTCGCGGACCGGGTGGTGGTGACCCGGTTCGTCGCGCCGGTCGAGCCGCAGGGGTCCTGGCGGCCCTACTACGAGCAGTGGCCCTTCGCGCTCGTGCCCGACGACCACGCGACGTATGCCGTCGCCCCCGCGCTCGCCGCCACCCTGGCCGCCGCGCCCGTGGTCACCGAGCCGACCTTCGGCAAGTGGGGTGCCGGCCTGCGCGAGATCGTCGGCGACGCACCGCAGCTCGTCCTGACCGGCGTGTCGACGGACTGCTGCGTCATCGCGACGGCCCTCGCCGCGGCCGACGCCGGCGCCACCGTGACCGTGGTGACGGACGCGTGCGCCGGCTCGACGCCGGACAACCACGCGGCGGCGCTGCAGGTGATGAGCCTCTTCGAGCCGCAGATCAGGCTCGCGGCCACCGCCGAGGTGCTGGCCACGGTCCCGCAGGCTGACGGTGGCGTGCCTGGGCCTCAGGGTCGGTAAGGGACCACGGCCGAGCCGTCCCAGCACTGCCCGACGACGGCGGGGTTGAGGCGAGCGCCTTTGGCGCGCAGGTCAGCACACGCGGGGACATCCTGACCGCCCCACACCTCGACCCACCGGCCGCCCTTGCGACCCCAGATGACCGCGTATCCCCCGCACCCCGAGAAGCCGCCCGCCAGCGACGTCTCGGGGTCGAGGGCATCGACGGACAGCGCCATCCGGCAGCCGTTGTCCTGGTCGGCGCGCGCCAGCTGCTCCTTGGCGAACGCGCGCAGCCCGTGCGCCTCGGGGAGCTGGGCGTCGATCTCCTGGGGCGTGCGCAGCGGCGCGCCCACCCTGCGCACCGGGCCCTGAGGCGTGGCGCCGGGGGTGGGTGAGCTCGTATGCCGCGTCGCCGCCGTCCCGCTCGCGGACGGCGTCGCAGCGGAGCTGGGGATCGCCGGCGTGACGGAGGGGGCGGCGGTGCCGGTCGACGGGGCGCCCGGCGCCCCGGTGCTGGCTCCGGTGGCGGTCTCGGTGGCCGACGGTGACGCGCTCGCGGCGCCGGTGGTGTCGGCGGGTCCGCTGCACGCCGTCATCACCGGCATCACCGTCACCACGAGAGCCGCAGCAGCGGCCGCCGTCGTCCACCCCGGATACCTCATGCGTCCCCCTCGCCACGGTGCGTGACCAAGACTGCCATCTGCGTGGCGTCCGGGGAAGCAGTTCGCGGCGAGGGGGTCGGGTGGGACGGCGCCTCGGTCAGAGCTTGCGCGAGTAGGCCCCTGGGAGCGGCATACCGCGCTCGGTCGCGGGGCCGGCCTGCGTCACCGACCCGGGCGGGGCCGACCGCCGTCGATCAGGTCGTAGGCGGCGACGCTCAGGGATGCGTGGCCGAGCGCCCGCAGGACTTGGGCCAGGCGTCCGTAGGACACCGTGCCCGCCACCACGCGGGTCACCACCACGTCGTCCGACGGCTCCTCCGCAGCATCAGCGGCAGCCTCGGCCGGCCGGTGCATGGCCGCCAGGTCCCCGCGCGCCAGCTCGTCCAGCAGCCGGCCGTACCGCGCCAGCACCTCGGGTCCCGCAGGGATCGCCGCCGCCTCCATCGACCGCAGCAGCGCGTCCAGGGCCGCCCGCGGGCCGGACGGGATGTCGGGCCACCCCAGCTCGGCGAGCAATGGGCGCACCCGTGCGTCCTCGTCGGGCGGGACCGGTGCGTCGTGAGGCGCCGCGGGCAGCCCCAGCGCGATGGCCTGGGCGATCTCCAGCGCGGTCAGCAGCGGCTGGTCGGGGTCGTCGAGGACCTGCACGAGCGCCCGGATGTCGCTGATGGACGCCCCGGCCTCCTCGCGCAGCGTCCCGACGAGGCGCAGCCGCTCCAGGTGCCGGCGGTCGTACTCCTGCCGCGTCGCCGTCACCCGTTCCCCCGCCGGCAGCAACCCCTCGCGCCGGTAGTACTTGATGCTCGCGACGCTCACGCCGCTCGTCTCGGCGAGCTCCTGCAGCAGCATCGACACCTCTTGCTCCAGCGCCCGGATAGTGCTCTGACCAGCGACTATCTTGATGGCGCCACATTGGATACCGACACTATCTTAGGTGCCATGACCGAGTTCACGCCCCTCATCGCCAGCCATGCCGTCGCCGCCCTGGTCGTGCTGCTGCTCGGCCCCCTGCAGATCTGGCGGCGCCGCCGCGACCGCGCCCACCGATACCTCGGGCGCACCTGGGCGGTGGCGATGGTCGTCACCTGCCTCACCAGTTTCCTCATCCACCCCCACGGCTTCAGCTGGCTGCACGGCCTCTCGCTCGTCACCCTCGGCTCGCTGACCCTCGGCATCGTCGGGATTCGCCGCCGTGACGTGCGCATGCACACCCGCAACCTCATCGGCTCCTACCTGGGGACGGTCGCCGCCTTCGCGTTCGCCGCCCTGGTCCCGACCCGGCTCATCCAGACCACGCTGCACCAGGACCCGGCCACGATCCTCGGCGTCGCGGCCGCCGTGCTCCTGGCCGTCGCGGCCTGGAGCGCCGGCGTCCTGCGCCTCACGCGCGCCAGGTCGCCTCGACCAGCGCGGCGACCTGGCGCGGGTGCTGCAGCATCACGTGGTGACGCCCGGGCCGTATGACGTGAAAGCCCACCGGCCCCATCGCCGTTCGGGCGAGCGCCGCGGCCTGGCGACCCTGCTGGGCGCCCCACCGGGACCACGACGCCGGCCACCACCCGGGCAGCGCCGCCACCACGGTCACCGGGACCGCGGGCAGCGGGTGGGTCGTGCGCAGCGTCGCGAGCTCGGCGCCGAGCCGGCGGTAGGCGGAGTCCTCGAGCAGCATTGTGCGCCATACGGACTCGTGGGCATAGGTGACCGCGCAGCGGGCCCGGTGCCCGGCGCGCCAGGGGGCGCGGGGCAGCCCCCGGTCGGCGAGGCGCCGCAGCAGCGGCCCCGTCCGGCCCCACCCCACGGTCGCGGACACCGCCGAGACCAGCAGCGAGGCGAGGCGCGGCCCGCGGGAGGGGCCGGTCGCCGAGGTCGCCCGGCTCGGTGCGGAGTTCGGCTCGGCCGGGGCAACGCTGCCGTCGAAGAGCACCAGGGCGCGGACGCGGTCAGGGTGTCGCCGGGTGGCCGCCTCGACCTGCCAGGCCCCCATGGAGTGGCCCACCAGCACAGCCGTGCGGGCGCCGAGCGCGTCGAGGACCCCCACCACGTCGTCCGCCCACCGCACGAGCGAGACGTCAGGGGGAGCAGCCGGCGCAGGTGAGTCCCGCACCCCGGCCGGTCGACCGCGACCACCCGGGCGACCCCGGCGAGGGCGGCGGCAACCCCTTCCCAGTCGAACCACGCGCCCCCGAGGCCCGAGTGCAGCAGCACGACCGGCAGCTCGGCCGGGGCCTGCGGCGCCCAGTCGTGGACGTGCAGCCGACGGCCGTCGACCTCGACGATCACCGGCGGCCCCCACGGCGGACCCCACGGCGCACCCACGGCCGGACCCGCCACGGCGGCCGCACCGCCACCAGCAGCAGCCAGCCGGCGATGGCGCTCAGCTGCAGCCGCTGGCTCCACCCGAGCGCGTCCAGCCCGACGAGCACGGGCAGCAGCTCGGAGTGCATCGCCTCCACGATCTCCACCAGCACCCATGCCGTCACCGCGACGAAGAACGCCGCGTAGGCGGCGTAGAGCTGCGCCAGCCGGCGCCGCACCCCGCACGCCGCGACCCGCAGCGCCAGCGCGGTCGCCGCGATGCCGACCGTGACCCCGACCCCGGCGATGGCGCTCGACACCCCGTGGATCTGGTGGTGCAGCTGCACCGCACCCTGCTGCTCGGCCAGACGGCCCGCCTCCGAGGCGGTGGGGGTGCACGACAGCGGCGCCAGCGCGTCGACGATCGTCGCCACCCCGAAGAGCCCCACCCCCACGATCGCCGCACGTAGCCAGAGCCGGTCCCCGCCGAGACGGCGGCGGGCGCGCCATACGAGCGAGACCCCGAAGGTCACCAGCAGGCCCGCGAGCAGGTCGGTGGCGCGCAGCTGTGAGGCCCCCGGCTGGTCGTGCACGAGCAGCTCGCTGACGAAGGATGTGCGCGGGTCCAGCGGCGACGGCGACAGCACCCACAGCATGTAGAGCACCGCCGACACCACCGCCATGACCCGCGCCACCGTGAGACCGCGCGCCTGGAAGTCGTCGACCTCGTCGCGTGCGCCCCCAACCATGCGGTGATCATCCCAGAGGCGGCTGGGTGGTCGCGTGAGACGGCGGCGTACCGTCATGCGGGATGGACCCGGTCACGGGGCTGCCCGGACGGGCCGGGCGCGAGGGGCTGGGCCATGATGGACGGGCCTCATGCGAGACGACCCCTGCCGAAAGAAGTACCCCCATGGCATCAAGCCCCGCCAGCGACATCGTCCAGAGCGTCGGTGGACCCTCCAACATCGTCAGCCTCACGCACTGCGCCACCCGGCTGCGCTTCCAGCTCCACGACGCCTCGGGCGTCGACACCGACCGCGTGGAGCAGATCCCGGGCGTGATGGGCGCCGTCCCGCAGAGCGGCGACCGCTACCAGGTCGTCATCGGCGGCGCCGTGCAGAACGTCTACAACGACATCATGTCGCTGCCCGAGATGGCCTCCGGCGCAGGCGGGTCCGGTGCCGGCGCCGGCGCGGGCTCGGGCTCTGGTGCCCGGTCGGACGCGGACGTCAAGGCCGAGCTGCGCGCCAAGGGCCCGCGCGGCAACCGCGCCTGGCTGGACAACTTCTTCGAGTTCCTGTCCGACTCGTTCCGCCCGATCCTGGGCGCGCTGCTCGGCGCCTCCCTCTTCATCACCTTCATGGCGCTGATGTCCACCCTCGGCGTCATCGGCAACTGGGCCGACCCGCGCGTCAAGCTCGAGGGCGGCTGGGCCTTCATCAACATGCTGTGGCAGGGCGTCTTCACCTTCCTGCCGCTGATGGTCGCCTACAACGCCTCCAAGAAGCTCGACGCCGACCCGTGGGTGGGCTTCGCCATCATGGGTGTCCTGATGCTGCCGGGCTTCACCGCGCTCGGTGAGGCCGCCCGCACCGCAACGGTCTTCGGCTCCCAGGTGAAGATCTACGACGTCTTCGGTCTCCCGCTGACGATCTTCAACTACGGCTCGACGGTGTTCCCGCCGCTGCTCATGGCCGCCGTGCTCGGGCCGTTGTACCGCCTGCTCAAGCGGATCATCCCCGCCAACCTGCACCTGATCTTCGTGCCGTTCTTCGCGATGCTGATCATGATCCCGCTGACGGCCTTCCTGATCGGGCCCATCGGCGTCTACGTCGGCGCCGGCCTCGGCAGCCTGCTCAAGTCCATCAACGACCTGAGCCCGTTCATCTTCGCGATCGTGATCCCGCTGGCCTACCCCTTCATGGTGCCGCTCGGCCTGCACTGGCCCATCAACGCGATCATGCTGCTCAACATCCAGACCCTGGGCTACGACTTCATCCAGGGCCCCATGGGTGCGTGGAACTTCGCCTGCTTCGGCGCCACCGCCGGCGTGCTCTACCACGCCATCAAGGACAAGGACGTCGCGATGCGGCAGACCGCGACGGGCGCGCTCGCGGCCGGTCTGCTCGGCGGCATCTCCGAACCCTCGCTCTACGGCATCCACCTGCGGTTCAAGCGGATCTACCCGCGCATGCTGGTCGGCTGCCTCGTCGGCGGTCTGATCATCGGCATCGGCGGCGGCGTCACGACCAAGGCCTTCGTCTTCACCTCGCTGCTGACGATCCCGGCCTTCGACAGCAACATCCTGCTCTACGCGGCCGCCGTGCTGGCGTCGTTCTTCGTGTCGATGCTGCTCATCGTCTTCACCGACTACCGCACCGCCGAGGAGAAGGCTCACGCCGTCGCCACCGGCGAGGCCGCGGGCGCGCCGACCGAGGAGGAGCCCGCGCTCGTCGGGGCCGGTGCCCCGGTGGCCGAGCGCTCCGCTGGCGCGGGTGACGCCCCGCGGACGGGTGACGCGCCGCTGACGGGTGACGCGCCGCTGACCGGTCACGCCCCCCAGGCGCCGGCCGGGGAGTCCCGTCCCGAGGCCGCAGCCGGTGGCGCCAGCGTCGTGACGGACACCGCGGGTGCCGGGACGGCCGGGGCGGGTGCTGCTGCCGGCGGCGCTGCGGCCGGTACTGCCGGCGCGGCTGGTGCTGCCAGCGCCGCTGGTGCTGCTGGGGCAGCTGAGCCCGCTCGGGGTGGCGTCGTCGAGATCGGCGCCCCCTGCGACGGCGACCTCGTGCCGCTGGCGGAGGTCCCGGACAAGGTGTTCTCCGCCGGGCTGGTCGGACCGGGCGTGGGCATCGACCCCCGCGAGGACACGATCTGCGCCCCGGCCGCCGGCACGGTGGTCGTCGCCCAGGCGACCGGTCACGCCTTCGGCCTGGCGGTCGAGGGTGGTGTCGAGCTGCTGATCCACGTCGGCATCGACACCGTCAACCTCGACGGCAAGGGCTTCGACGTGCACGTCAAGGCCGGCGACACCGTGGCTGCGGGCGACCCCCTGGTGACCTTCGACCGGGCCGTGATCGAGGAAGCGGGCTACTCGCTGATCACGCCCGTCCTGGTCACCAACTCCTTCGCGACCGGGCCGGTGGAGCCCCTTGACGCGACGGGCCCGGTCACGCGCGGGACCCCGATCCTCCGCGTCCGCCCCGCCTGACCTACCTCAGGTAGTCGCAGCAGCCTGGCCTTCGCACGCCAGGCTGCCGGCCACCTGCTCAGACCGTATGCCGAGCGGCCCGGCGCCATCCCCCATCGGGGCCTGGCGCCGGGCCGCTCGCTTCCCGGGGCGGGTGGGATCGGTCGTCGCGGCGGATCCGCCGTCGCCGCGGACGTCGCCCAGCTGGTGTCCACCCACGGCGACACGTATGCCGAGATCGTCGCCACCGCCGACTGGCACGGCGACCCGGGGAGCCGCTGGTCGGCCACGCCCGACTGCGTGGGCATCGCGACCGACCACCGTTGACAGGCGACAAACGGGGGTCATCCCGGCCCATAACCCCGATCTGTCGCCTCTCAACGGGAGAGGTGGGGGCGCACGTGGGTGAGAAGGGCGCCGGGCCGCTTGCTTCCGCGAGGCGGGTCGGCTCGGTCGTCGTGGCGGGCGACGTCGCTGCGGTGACCGGGTGGGATCGACCGGCGTTGTCGGTGGTGTTCTCCACCCGTTGGGGCAGGCCCGCCCGCTAGGTAGGTTGCACACAACCGAGTTGCGCACAACCTAACTCCGTGCCAGGCTGGACGCATGGAGCAGGACCTCGCACTCGACCGGCAGCTGTGCTTCGCGCTCTACAGCGCGGCGCGGGCGGCGACCGGTGCCTACCGCGAGGGCCTGGCCAGGCTGGGCCTGACGTACACGCAGTACGTCACGCTGCTGGTCCTGTGGGAGACCGACGGGCTGTCCGTCGGCGAGCTCGGGGCCAGGCTGCAGCTCGACAGCGGCACCCTGTCGCCCGTGCTGCGGCGGTTGCAGGAGGCCGGCCACGTCGAGCGGCGCCGCAGCGCCGACGACGAGCGCCGCGTCACGATCCACCTCACGGTGGCCGGCCGCGCGCTCGAGACCCAGGCTGCCGCCATACGCGCGCAGCTGCACAGCTCCGTCGACCTGACGTCGGCCGAGGCCGAGACGCTGCTCGCGCTCGCGCAGCGCGTCGCCCGCGCGCCCGGTCCCCGCTCCTGACCCGCCCGAACGCCCGCCCGAACCCCCGCCCGACCCCGATCGGAAGGAACACCCCCATGCACACCCTCTACACCGCCGAGGCGCTCGCCACCGGCGCCGGCCGCGACGGCCACACCCGCTCCAGCGACGGGCGCATCGACCTCGACCTCGCCGTCCCCACCGAGATGGGCGGGTCGGGCCAGGGCGCCAACCCCGAGCAGCTCTTCGCCGCGGGATACGCCGCCTGCTTCCACTCCGCCCTCCAGCTCGTGGCCCGTGAGGCCAAGGCCGACCTCGGCGACTCCTCCGTCGGCGCCCGCGTCGGCATCGGTCAGCGCGACGGCGGTGGGTTCGGCCTGACGGTGGCGCTCGAGGTCGTCATACCGGCCCTGCCCCACGACCAGGCGCAGCAGCTTGCGGACCGGGCCCACCAGGTCTGCCCCTACTCCAACGCCACGCGCGGCAACATCGACGTCACCGTCACGGTGGTGGAGGACTGATGACCCAGCTGCCCACCACCACCCGCCAGATCGTCCTCGCCTCCCGCCCGACCGGCTGGCCGACCCCCGAGGACTTCCGCCTCGAGACCGTGGACCTGCCCGAGCTCACCGACGGCCAGGTGCTCGTGCGCAACACCGCGATGTCCGTCGACCCCTACATGCGGGGCCGCATGAACGACGTGAAGTCCTACGTCCCGCCGTTCCAGCTCGACCAGCCCCTCGACGGTGGCGCCGTCGGCGAGGTCATCGCCTCGCGCGGCGACATCCCCGTCGGCACGCAGGTGCTCCACGGCCTCGGCTGGCGCGAGCACGCCGTCGTCCCCGCCGACAAGGTCTCGCCCATCGACACCGCGCGGGTCCCCGACTCGGCCTACCTGGGTGTGCTCGGGATGCCCGGGCTCACCGCCTATGCCGGGCTCATGGCCGTGGCGGACTTCCACGAGGGCGACGCGGTCTTCGTGTCCGGCGCGGCCGGCGCGGTGGGCTCCCTCGTCGGGCAGATCGCCCGGCTCTCCGGCGCCTCCCGGGTCGTCGGCAGCGCGGGCTCGCCCGCCAAGGTGCAACGCCTGCTCGACCTGGGCTTCGACGCGGCCTTCGACTACCACGACGGGTCCGTCACCGAGCAGCTGAAGCAGGCCGCCCCGGACGGCATCGACGTCTACTTCGACAACGTCGGCGGTGACCACCTCGAGGCCGCGATCGCCCGGCTCAACCTGCACGGCCGGGTCGCCATGTGCGGCGCCATCGCGCAGTACAACGCGACCGAGCCGACGCCCGCCCCGCGCAACCTCGCGCTGGCGATCGGCAAGCAGCTCACGCTGCGCGGCTTCCTCGTCGGCTCCTACAGCCACCTGGCCGACGAGTTCCGATCCCGTATGACGGACTGGGTCGCCGCCGGCCTCATCACCGTCGACGAGACCCGCCGCGAGGGGCTCGACGCGGCGCCGCAGGCCTTCATCGACCTGATGCGCGGCGCCAACACCGGGAAGATGGTCGTCACGCTCTGACCCGCCGCAGGTAGACACATCCGCCTGGCTTCGCGCGCCAGGCGGATGTGTCGACCCCAGGCTGGTTCCTCGAGGCCAGGTAGGTCCGGCGAAAGCGGCCTACGGTCGCGGGGGCGGTCAGTGGGCCGTCCAGGCCCCGTCCATCGGGTAGGAGGACCCCGTCATCGAGGCGGCCGTGGGGCCGGTCAGGAAGGCCACCAGCTCGGCCACCTCCGCGGGCTCGACCAGCCGCTTGAGCGCCACCGGGGTCAGCATGATCGTGTCGACCACCTCGTCCTCGCTGATCCCGTGGGTCCGCGCCTGGTCGGCGATCTGCTTCTCCACCAACGGGGTCCGGACGTAGGCCGGGTTGACGGTGACGCTGGTGACGCCGTGCTCGGCGCCCTCCAGGGCCACGGTCTTGCTCAGTCCCTCGAGCCCGTGCTTGGCGGTGACGTAGGCCGACTTGAAGGCGCTCGCTCGCAGTCCGTGCACCGACGAGACGTGCACGATCCGACCGAAGCCGCGGGCGTACATGTGCGGGATCGACTGACGCACCAGGTAGAACGGGGCGTGCAGCATGAGCCGCATGATCAGCTCGAACTTCTCCAGGGGGAAGTCCTGGATCGGGCTGACGTGCTGGATGCCGGCGTTGTTGACCAGGATGTCCACGTCGTGCGGCAGCCGCTGCACGGCGTCGAGGTCGGACAGGTCGCACGGCAGCGCCTCGACCCCGTCCACCTCGTCGACGAGGCGGTCGAGGCCCTGCGCGTCCAGGTCCACGGCGAGGACATGGGCGTCGCTCGCGGCCAGCGTCTCGCAGACGGCGCGGCCGATGCCGCTGGCCGCCCCCGTGACGAGGGCGCGGCGTCCGGAGTGGTCGATGGTGCACTGATACATGGGTCAGGGTTCCTCTCAGACGAGTCCGGTGGCGTAGTAGACGGCGATGGCGACGAAGACGGCGACGGTCTTGATGACCGTCATGACGAAGATGTCCTTGTAGGACTGCCGGTGGGTCAGCCCCGTCACCGCCAGCACCGTGATGACGGCGCCGTTGTGCGGCAGCGTGTCCATGCCGCCGGAGGCCATCGCGGCGACCCGGTGCAGCACCTCCATGGGGATGCCGCTGGCCTGGGCGTTGGCGATGAACTGGTCCGCCATGGCACCGAGGGCGATGCTCATCCCGCCCGACGCGGACCCCGTGATGCCGGCGAGGGCGGTGACGCTGATCGCCTCGTTGACCAGGGGGTTGGGGATGGCCTTGAGCCCGTCGGCCACGACCGCGAAGCCGGCGAGGGAGGCGATCACGGCGCCGAAGCCGTACTCCGACGCGGTGTTCATCGTCGCCAGCAGCGCCCCCGAGATCGCCGGCTTGGACTGCTCCGCGAAGGTCTTCGTGATCGGCCGCCACGCCGTGGCGAAGACCATGAGGATCCCGAGCAGGAGCGCGCCCTCGACGGCCCAGATGGCGACGTTCTCCGCCGTGGGGACCGTCACGGGCTTGATCTTGCCGACCACCGTGGAGTCGAAGGTCGAGGCCTTGCCGAGCCAACCGGGGATGAGGGTGGTGAGAACCTTGTTGGCGACGCCGACGAGCACCAGCGGCAGCAACGCCACCAGCGGGTGGGGCAGCTTGCCGCCGCGGTAGGGCTCCGGCTCGTTGGCGTGGCCGGTGCCGTAGCCCTCGCCGCGGGCGTGGGCGCGGCGGCGCTGCCACTCCAGGTAGGTCATGCCGAGGCACAGCACGAAGACCGCCCCGACGAGACCGAGGACCGGGGCGGCATACGCGTCGGTCTTGAAGAAGGTGGTGGGGATGATGTTCTGGATCTGCGGGGTCCCGGGCAGGGCGTCCATGGTGAAGGTGAACGCGCCCAGCGCGATGGTGGCGGGGATGAGTCGCTTGGGGATGTCGCTCTGGCGGAACATCTCGGCGGCGAACGGGTAGACGGCGAAGACCACGACGAAGAGGGAGACACCGCCGTAGGTGAGGATCGCGCCCACGAGGACGATCGCGAGCATCGCCCGCTTGGCGCCGACGAGGCGCATCACGGCGGTCACGATCGAGGTGGCGAACCCGGACGTCTCCATCAGCTTGCCGAAGAGCGCGCCGAGGAGGAACACCGGGAAGTAGTTCTTGATGAAGCCGACCATCTTGTCCATGAACAGCCCGGTGAAGACCGGCGGGACCAGGTCCGGCGAGGTCAGCAGGACCGCAAGCATCGCGGCGATGGGGGCGAAGAGGATCACGCTGTGACCGCGGTAGGCCATGACCATCAGGAAGACCAGCGCCGCGACGACGATCAGAAGGCTCAAGGGGGCTCCGTCCATCCGCTGCGACCGTCCACGTCGGCGATCGCCCGCGGCGGAACCTAAGCACACGCCGCGCGGGTCCCGCCACCGGGGACCGCGGTGCGACCACTGTGCCTGCGGTGACAGGTGAGGTTGATGAGGCAGGTCGCGGCCACTCATCTCGCTCGCTGCCAAGTCCCTGCCGCCTCGCCCGTCACGGGATGCTGGAGGTCCTCGTCCCGAAGGAGCACCGATGCACACCGAGCGGCACCAGACGCCCGCCACCGTCGACCAGGTGTGGGCGGTCATCGCCGACGGCTGGAGCTATCCCTGCTGGGTGGTGGGCGCCTCCCGGATGCGCGCCGTGTCTGGAGACTGGCCCGCGCCCGGCGCGCGCCTGCACCACTCCGTCGGCGCGTGGCCCGCGCTGCTCGACGACGACACCGAGGTGGTCGAGTGCGAGCCCGGCCGACGGATCCTGCTGCGGGCCAAGGCGCGTCCGTTCTTCGGCGTGGCCGCCGTGGAGATCACCCTCGAGCCGCAGGGCGGCGGCACGCTCATCAGCATGCGTGAGGACGCCTCGCAGGGGCCGGGCCGGTTCGTGCCCCAGGCCGCCAGGCAGGCGGCGATCGCCCGGCGCAACAGCGAGACCCTCACCCGGCTCGCCCTGATCGCCGAGCACGCGACGGAGCCGCGCCGCTCCTGACGAGCGAGCCGGCGACACCGGCAGGCCGTATGCCGATATCCCGCCCCCGGTGCTGCGGTCAGCGCAGGGTGGGGCGCTCGGCATACAGGCGGTGCAGGGTGGCCAGGGAGAGGTGACGTGCCGGTCGGCCCCACCAGGCCTGGTCGGCCAGGGCGGCCCGGGCGGCCAGGTAGCCGCAGCCGCCGTGCACGCCGCCGCCGGGGTGCGTGGCGGCGCTGCCGAGGTAGAGCCCGTCCACGTGGGTGCGGGGGCCGCCGAGCCCGGTCACCGGGCGCCAGATGGCCTGCTGCCACAGCTGCATCGTGCCGCCGCCGACCGCGCCCTCGCCGAGGTTGGCGTTGCTGTCGTGCAGCGCCCGCGGCGTCTGGTCCCATCGGTCGATGACGTGGTCGCGCCACCCGGGCGCCAGGTCGTCGAACATCGCCTCGCAGCCCTCGGTCAGCCGGGCCGCGCTGTCGGGGTCGGTGACGCCCCGCGGCAGGTGGGTGTAGAGCCACAGCGCCTCGGTGCCGTCGGGCGAGCGGGTCGGGTCGATCGTCGTCATCTGCCCCACCAGCGCGAACGGCCGCTCCGGGACCCGCTCCGAGCCGAGGTCGGCCGACCAGCGCACGAGGCCGTGGCGGTCCTGGCCGGCGTGGACCACCGCGGCGCCGTGGGCGTGGCGCGCGGTCCACGGCATCGGCGCGGCGAGGCGGTAGTTGAGCTTGAGCGTCGGCAGGTCCCACGCGAACCGGTCCAGCCGGCTGCGCAGCCCGACGGGTATGGCGTCCTGCGGCAGCAGCCTCTCGTAGAGGTCGGGCGCGCTGGTGTCGGCGATGACGGCGCGGCGGGCCCGGATCCGACGGCCGTCGGCGGTCTCGACGCCGTGCGCCCGGCCGCCGGCTAGGGCGATGCGGGTGACGAGCTGACCGGTCTCGACGCGGGCTCCCGCCTGCTCGGCGCGCGCTCGCAGCGCCTGGGCCAGGGCGCGGGTGCCGCCGCGCGGCGACGGGAATCCGACGTCCTGGGCGAGCATCGTCATCAGCCAGCCGAAGAGCCCGCTGCCGGGGGCCTCCGGCGGGATGTCGGCGTGCATGGCGTTGCCGGCGAGCAGCTGGCCGCCGCGGGCCCCGCCGAAGAGCTCGACGCCCATCCGGTCCACCGGCAGCATCGCGAAGCGCACGAAGTCGGGCAGCTGCGTCGCGCCGACCCGGGCAAGCACGGGCCCGAGCGAGCGCACCGGGGGCCACCGGGTCAGCAGCGCCGCCAGCAGCGGCTCGCGCAGCTGCTCCCACTGCCGGCACAGGCGCAGCCAGCTCTCGCCGTCGCCGGCGTGGTCCTGGTCGAGCAGCGCCGCAGTCTCCTCGGCCGTCGGCTGGACCACGGACCCCTCGGTGTCGTCGCCAGCGGCGACGTGCACGACGGGGCGGGGGGCGTGGCACCAGCTGAGGCCGTGCTGCTCCAGGTCGAGCTCCCGCAGTACGGGGGAGACGGCCCCGAGCGGGTGGCAGGCGCTGAACTCGTCCAACACCCAGCCGTCGACGTCCCGGGAGGCGACGGCGCCGCCCACGGTGTCCCGGGCCTCCAGGACCAGGACGTCCCAGCCGGCGTCGGCCAGCGTGCTCGCCGCGACGAGACCGTGGTGGCCGCCCCCGACGACGACGGCGTCGACGGTCTCCACGGGGCCGGCCGACCGGGACGGGCTGCTGCTGCGCGAGGTGGTCATGGAGGGGTCATGCCCCGACGCGCGCCCGTCCACCCGTCAGCGATGCGAGGTCGTCGTCGCCTCGTCGCCGCGGTCGGTGGCCGTCGCCCCCACGAGCTCGCGGTCCTCGCGGTGCCCGAGGTCCTGGTGGCGGGCCCGGCGCCGGTGGGCGAAGAGCAGCAGCAGGCCCAGCGCCAGCAGCAGCGCGCCGAGGACGAAACCGA